>MEQT01000048.1:0-4891 GCA_001770325.1 Betaproteobacteria bacterium RIFCSPLOWO2_02_64_14 | reverse complement strand
GTGGCGCTGGGCGGCAACGCCGGCTGGCTGAAGCGCTGGTGGGAGACCCGCGCCGTCGCGCCACGATGAACCCAAACGCAAAGGGCGCAAAGGGAACGGAAAGGGAACAGCAAGGAAGCAGGATTCTCTGCGTCCATTGGCCCGCGCTTTGCGTCTTCGCGTTGAAAGGTTTTGGTCGCCGGCGTGCCGGCTCAGGTATCCCGGTACTTTGATACAAAGGTAAGCAACGCATGAAGCTCTCCCCTGTCTTGCTCGGACTGCTGGCATCGATGCTGGCGGGCGTGGCACATGCCCAGGTCAACACCGATCTCGAGCAATGCCGCACGATATCCAACAATCCCGACCTCGCGATCAGGCACTGCACGGCTGCGATCGACTCGGGCAAACTCTCTCCCCGGGACCGCGCGCAGGCGCACCTGAACCGCGGCGTGGAGTGGTTCAACAAGAACGACTACGACCGGGCCATTGCCGACTACGACGCGGCGCTGCGCATCGACCCCAAACTCGCCGACGGCTACCACAACCGCGGCAGCGCCTGGGCCCACAAGGGCGACCCGGAGCGCGCCATCTCCGACTTCGACTCCGCCCTGCGCCTGAATCCCAAGGATGCGGGCGCGCTCCATGCGCGTGCGGTCGAGCTCACGGTGAAAGGGGACTATGCGCGGGCGCTGGCAGACTACGACGCTGCCCTGCGCCTCGATCCGAAAGCGGACGACATCGCATTCTCCAGGGCACGCACCTTCTTCTACTCGGAGAACTACCCGCGCGCAGTCGAGGAGTTCGAAAAGGCGCACAAGGCCTCTCCCACCGACTATTCCGCCATGTGGCTGTACCTCGCCCGCAAGCGGGGCGGCATGGCGGGCGCGGAGGACATGCTCGATGAAGCCACGCGCGCGAGTCAGCGCCTCGGGTGGCCATCCGCCGTGATCGCGCTCTACCTCGGCCGCACCGACCTGCAATCGGTGATGAACGCGGCCACCGACGCCAATCCCGGTCGCCAGCGCGACCAGCGTTGCGAGGCGAATTTCTACACCGCGCACTGGCATCTCTTCCAGAACGCGCCCGAGCGCGCGCTGGCGCTGCTGCAGGAGGCGGAGCGCAGCTGCCCGAAGCAGTTTCTCGAGTACGAAGGCACGCTCGCGGAACTCCGCCGCCTGAAGAAACGCCAATGATGCCGGGACTGCAAGTGCGTGAGCCATGATCGGTGACCGGACATTCCGACTGTGAAACGGCGTGAATCGTGAACGGTGATCTGACTGAAGCAGGATCGTCCTCGTCGGCTCACGGTTCACGGATCACGTTTCACCCAGACATGGCGCGTTTTCCCCATGACCACCGATCGTAACGCCCTCGGGCAACCGATCGGATTTCCGCTGCCCGGCTGGTGGCCGCCGCCGCGGCCGCCGCGCGCGCCGATTGCCGGGCGCCATTGCGTGGTTGCGCCGCTCGATCCGGCGGCGCACGCGGCCGATCTCCACCGCGCGAACGCGCTGGATCCCAGCGGCCGCGCCTGGACTTACATGTCGTACGGCCCCTTCGCCTCCTTCGATGCCTACCGCGACTGGATGCACGGCGTGTGCGCGCGCGACGATCCCCTGTTTCACGCGATCATCGACGCCGCGAGCGGCAAGGCGGTGGGGGTCGCGAGCTATCTGCGCATCGATCCAGCCGCCGGCTCGATCGAGGTCGGGCACCTGCTCTACTCGCCGCTGCTGCAACGCACGCGCGCCGCGACCGAAGCCATGTATCTCATGATGAAGCGCGCGTTCGACCTGGGCTACCGCCGCTACGAATGGAAGTGCGACGCGCTGAATGCGCCCTCACGCGCGGCGGCGCAGCGGCTCGGGTTTTCGTACGAAGGCGTGTTTCGCCAGGCGACCGTCTACAAGGGCCGCAATCGCGACACGGCGTGGCTGTCCGTGATCGACCGCGAATGGCCGGAACTCGAGCAGGCGTACACGCGCTGGCTCGCCCCCGCCAACTTCGATCAAGACGGGAAGCAGCGCCTGCGGCTTGCGGACCTGACCGCGCCCCTCCTCAAGCAGCGCGGCTGATTGCCGGTGCCGCGCCGCGCGCGATGGCTCGCGGCGGCCTCTCGGCAATCGCCTTCTCGACCACCGCGCGTGTGAGTTGCGGCGCGAACATCTCGATGAAGGCGTAGGTATAGCCGCGCAGGTAGTGGTTGCGGCGGATGCCGACGTGTATGGTGTTCGGCTCGAAGAGATGGCTCGCGTCCATCGCGCGCAGCCCCTTGTCACGCTTGCGGTCGAACGCCATCGCCGGCAGGATCGCGATGCCCAGCCCGAATTCGACATAGGTCTTGATGACATCGGCGTCGATCGCGTTCAGCACGATGTTGGGCGCGAGCCCGGCCGCCTCGAACGCGCGCGCGATCTTGGAGCGCCCGATGAACGCGAAGTCGTACGTGATCAGCGGATGGCGCGCGAGCTGCTGCAGCGTCAGCCGCTTCGCCCTCAGCAGTGGGTGCCGGGCGGGCGCGAGCACGATGCGGTGCAGTTCGTAACACGGCAGCATCGCGAGGCCGGACACCGGCTCGACCGGTTCGGTCGCGATCGAGATATCGGCGTTGCCCGTGAGCACGAGGCTCGACACCTCGGCCGGCGTGCCCTGGCGCAGGCTCAAGCGCACCTCGGGAAAGCGCGCCGCAAAACGGCGGATCACTTCCGGCAACGCGTAGCGCGCCTGGGTGTGGGTAGTGGCGATGGTGAGCGCGCCGCGCGCCGCGTGCGTGCGTTCCCGCACCGCCTCGCGGATGTGCTCGGCGTCGTCGAGCATGCGCTCGGCGATCCCGATGGTCGAGCGTCCGCTTTCGCTCAGCGCGGTGAGCCGCGTGCCGCTGCGCACGAAGAGTTCCGCTCCCAGCGAGATTTCGAGCAGGTGCAGCTGGCGGCTCAGTCCCGGCTGCGTGATGTGCAGCGCGGCGGCGGCCCGCGAAATATTGAAGTCCTGGCGCACCACTTCGCGCAGGTAACGCAACTGCCGCAGGGTCATCGCGGCATTGTATGCCGTTTCGCTTGGTTTCCATAACTTTTCATCACTTGTAGGCATACCCCGCCCGCCGTATAGTCCCGCCCACACGCCAGTCAAGCCTGAAGCAACCCAATAGCCACAGAGAACACGGAGTTCACGGAGGAAAAGCATGAATTCGCATCGGTCCCGCGGTTCACAAACGAAGGACGGGCGCATGACTTCATGTCCTTGAATCTCCCTGTGTTCTCTGTGCTCTCTGTGGCCGAATTGCCTTACCGGGGTTGATGTGCCGGAGGAACCTGCCGCATGATGATTCTTGAATACGAGGCGAAAGACCTGCTCCGCTCGGCGGGGGTCGCGGTGCCGGACGGCAGCGTGATCCGGCCGGGCGCGCGCGCCCTGCAGGCCGCCGCCAGGCGCATCGACAGCTACCCGGTCGCGGTCAAGGCGCAGGTGCGCAGCGGCGGCCGCGGCAAGCAGGGAGGCGTGACCCGCGCGAATGACGCCGCCCAGCTCAGGGCGGCTGCCAAACGTCTGTTCGCGACGACCTTTGGCGACGAGCAGCCGGCAGCGCTCCTCGCCGATCCGTGGCTCGCCATCGACCGCGAACTCTATCTCTCGGTGACCGTCGATGGCGCGGCCGAAGGCTACGTCGTGCTGTACTCGCCCAGGGGCGGCGTGGACATCGAGAGCGGCGCCCCGCCCGTGCGCTACCCGATCGGCGTGCCGTGGCGCTTCCGCACCCACGAGCTGCGCGCCATACTGGAACCGGTCGAGAAGGATTTCCAGGTGCGCGAACGCGTCATCTCCCTCGCGCAACGCCTCGTCGAAACCGCCGCCGCCCGCGACTGCACGACGATCGAAATCAATCCCCTCGCCCGGCTCGCGAGCGGCGAACTGGTGGCGCTCGATGCCAAGGTGGTCTATGACGAGTGGGGTCACTTCCGCAACCGGGACATCGCCGAGCAGCGCGCCGGCATCCGCAGGCGCGCCGACCGTCTGTTGAAGGCCTGCCTCGACATGCAGCACATGTACGTGCGGCTCGACGGCGACATCGGCCTCATCTCCGGCGGCGCCGGCATGACGATGGCGGCGATGGACATGATCCGCCGCTACGGCGGACGCCCCGCGTGCTTTTTCGACTGCAGCCCCGGCCCGACGTCCACGCGCGGTTACCGACCCGCGATCGCCATGCTCGATGCCGACCCCCAGGTGAAAGTGATCCTGGTGAGCATCTTCGGCGGCGGCACCCAGATGCAGCGCGTCGCCACCGCCATGAAGGAAAACATGCCCATGCGCAGGAGCGGCAAGCCGGTCGTGTTCCGGCTCGACGGCACGCACGTCGACCAGGTGCCCGGCATCCTCGCCACCTTTGGCGCGCGCAACCACGATTGTCTCGAAGACGCGGTGCGGGAAGCGGTCAAGCTGGCGAGGCGCGCATGAGCATATTGCTGGACGAGACGAATCGCATCCTAGTGCAGGGCATCACCGGTCACATGGGCACATTCTTCGTCACCGACGCCCGCCGCTATGGGACGCAGGTGATCGCCGGGGTCTCACCGGGGCGCGGCGGGGCGAGCGTCGACGGCGTGCCGGTGGTCAACAGCGTCGCAACTGCATGCCGGGAAACCGGGGCGGATACCGCGATGGTGTTCGTGCCGCCGGCCGCGGTGCGCGGCGCGACCATCGAGGCGATCGAAGCCGGCTGCCGCCTCGTCGTCGCGACGGCCGACGAACTGCCGGTGCGCGATGCGATCGAGATTCGCGCCGCGGCGCGCGCCTACAACGCGCGCTTCGTCGGTCCCAACTCGCCGGGGCTGATCTCGCCGGGCAAGGCAAAGATGGGCTTCATGCCGTCGTTCTGCTACCGGCGCGGCGACGTCGGCGTGATTTCGCGCAG
>MEQT01000047.1 GCA_001770325.1 Betaproteobacteria bacterium RIFCSPLOWO2_02_64_14 | reverse complement strand
TCTACCTGATCGAAAAACGGCTCGCCGCGACGGGCTGGGGACGCCGGCCAGGCGAAACGGTGAGCGACTGGGCGCAACGGGTGCGTGCCGACGCGCCGTTCGATGCAAGGGAGTTGCCCGGGATTGTCGAAATGCATTGCCGCTATCGCTTTGACCCCTCAGGCATCACCGAAGCGGAACGTGCAAATTTGAAGGCGTCCGTCGCGTCGTGGCTCGCCCGCAGCGTCCCCGGCGAGGGCTAACGCGAGCGGGACATTAAGCGCGTTCGCGACCACCCTCAAGTTGTTGAGATCCCATTCGTGCTCATTTTTTGGAATGCGTGACATGTGAAGCCGTAGGCCGGCAATCCTTTGCCGGCTTCGTTCGCGGCAGGGGATTGCCGCGCTACGATTCACGCCCTATCGGTCACGCCCAACCAGTCACGCCGGGTCACGAGTCATGAGTTTCATATCGCGCCGGCCTTTCTCAGGAGTTCGGCGACGGCCTCGGCCATGCGCCGGTAACCCTTGGCGTTCGGATGGATGGGATCCGCCTTCATGTCGGGGGCGTAGAGCACCGCAGTGACCACCTTGCCCTCGTAGGGAATGCCAAACTCCCTGGCGATCTCGGCATAGAATTCCGCCGTCCCTGTGATCAGCGCCGGTTTGGGGACCCCTATGAGCACGACCGCGATGCCCCGATCCTTGAGCGTGCGAATGATGGCCCTGAGATTGGAACGGATCTCGGCCTCTCCCACCTTGCGCAACATGTCGTTGCCGCCCAGACACACGATCACGAGCCGCGGGCGGTGCTCGTCGATGACCTCGGGCAACCGTTGCAGGCCTTGTGCCGTCACCTCGCCCGGCACGCCCGAGCGCACCACCGGCTGTCCGACCAAGGACGCCAGCACTGCCGGATAGCTTTCCGGCTCCGCCGCCCCGGTGCCGAAGGTGAGGCTGTCGCCGAACGCGACGATCACGTCCGATGGAGCGAGGCGCGGCACCTGTGGCACCTTCTCACCGCAGCCGGCGAACGCGAGCGCGCACATGCTTGCGGCCAGCCACCGCACGAGACGCGCGCAAAATCTCGCCAAACTTCCGTCAGCCCGCAGTTGCGCTCCTTGCATGGGTTCTTTCTGCCGCGGGCGATTGTATCAGGGCGCGCCGGCGGGCCGCTCCGACGATGCGGTGCGTTGCCCCGCGCCGAATTTCAGGCGTTGCGCCGCCGCGCAAGGTCGCGCGCGATTGCGCGCGCAGCGTTTGCGCCGGATGCGCCGTTCACGCCGGCGCCGGGGTGCGTGGCCATGCCACACAAGTAAAGGCCGCGAATCGGCGTTGCATACTGCGCCAAATCCGGCACCGGGCGCATCCAGAATGCCTGATCGAGCGCAAGCTCCGCGTGGTGTGCCTGGCCTTCGGGATAACCGTACACCTGCTCGAGATCGCGAGGCGAATGCACGCTTTGCTCCACTGTGGCGGCAGCGATTGCCGGCGCATGTTGCGCAAGGCACTCCACCACCGCGCGTCCCAGCGCCGCGCGGCACGTATCGTTCCATCCGCCGCCAGCGAGCGCGTACGGCGCGTACTGCGCATGCACATCCACACAGTGCCCTCCGCCGCCACGGGAGCGATCGCTGCGCGCTTCCAGGTACGGCGCCGCCGAGATGCGGCCGTACTTCGCGTCATCGGCGGCGCGTTCGAGATAGTCGAGCGAGGGCGCCACGACCAGCGTGGAGAATCCGGGCTCGCGCTCGAGCGTAAGCGCGACGCGCGCGACGACGCCCCGGCAGCGGATATTGCGCACGGTGCGCGCAAATGCCGGATCGAGCCATCCCGGATCCACCAGCTCGGTGAGCGTCCGCCGCGGGTCCAGTCCGGAGACGACGACGAGCGCCGGGATCTCGTTTCCGTCTGCCAGGACGACGCCGGCGACGCGTTCCTCGCGCACCGTGATGCGCGCAATTTCCGCGCCGCGGCGAATCTCGACACCTGGCAGGCCCTGCAACACGCGCCCGACGTTCGAGCGCGGCTGCCGGAATACGCCGGCGGGGTTTCCGACGTGTTCATGGAGCAGCCGGAATGCCGTGCCGCTCGCGCGCGGGCCGTGCCGCGCATGCATGATTCCGGCCGCGCCGAGCACACCCTTCAACGCATCGCACTCGAACCAGTCATCCAGCAGGTCTGCCACCGGCATGGGCAGCACGCGCAGCAGATCTTCGACGCCGCGTCTGCCATGGCGCCGAATCCCGAACCCGATCGCGGCCAGGCGCGCGAAATCCCGCCAGGCGCGGGTCAGCGGATCCGGCGGCGGCGCGGTGTAGAGCGCTTCCAGAACGCCCGCAAGCTGCGCCATGCGCGTACAGAACTCGGGCCATTTCTCCGCATCGCGCGGACTCAGGCGCCTGATCGCTTCAACGGAGCGTCCCATGTCATGCCACAGCTCGAGCCGCCCGCCGTCGGGGAGCGCGGCCGCGACCCAGGGGTCATGGGACTGGATCACAAGGCCCGCGCGCTCCAGCTCGAGATTGCGCACAACTCGTGGCGGAATCCAGCCGGTCGCGGTTTCGTCAGTCACGCTTCCATGATCGAGCACGAGCACGCGCTGACCGACGCGCGCCAGATAATGCGCCGCGACGAGTTCGTTTACACCAACGCCGATCACGACTGCGCTCATGCGCCATCCTCTAGCATCGCCAGCGCCGCATTGCGGCCGGATGCGCCCATTACGCCGCCGCCCGGATGCGTCCCCGCGCCACACTGGTAGAGCCTGCGAATCGGCGTCCGGTACTTCGCCCACCCCGGAACCGGGCGTAGCCAAAACATCTGTTGCAGGGTCAGTTCGCCCTGGAAGATGCTGCCCTCGGTGAGGCCCACGGTGCGCTCGATGTCGGCGGGCGTGATCACCTGGCGGTGCAGGATCGCGGACTTGAGATTCGGCGCGTATTGGGCGAGCGTGTCGATCACCGCGTCGCCAAAGGCCTCGCGCCGCGCATCGGTCCAGCCGCCATTGAGGTGGTATGGCGCGTACTGCACGAAGATCGACATGACGTGCTTGCCCGGCGGGGCCATGCCGGGATCGATAGCCGAAGGAATGACGATGTCGAGATACGGGCGCGTCGAAAACTCCCCGTACTTGGCTTCGTCAAATGCGCGCTCCAGGTAGTCCACGCTCGGGCTGATGGAGATCGCGCCCCGCAGATGCGGGCCGTTGCCGGGCAGACAGGTGAAGCTGGGGAGTTCACCCAACGCGAGATTCACCTTGCCGGAGGCGCCGCGAAATCTGAACCGCTCAAGCGCCTGCGCAAATTCGGCGGGCAGATGGTCGGCACCGACCAGCTCGAGGAAAGTGCGGCGCGGATCGGCGCCCGAGACGACGCGCTTCGCCCGGATTTCTTCGCCGCCCTCCAGTACCACGCCAGCCGCGCGGCCACGGTCGAGGAGCACGTGGGCAACCGCCGCGCCGGTCCGGATTTCCGCGCCGAACGAGCGCGCAGCGCCTGCGATCGCGCCGCTGACGGAGCCGTTCCCGCCCTTCGCGAATCCCCAGGCGCGGAAAACGCCGTCGATCTCGCCCATGTAGTGATGCAGCAGCACATATGCGGTTCCCGGCGAGCGCGGGCCGGCAAGCGTGCCGATGATGCCGCTCGCGGACTTGGTCGCCTTGAGCGCTTCGGTCTCGAACCACTCGTCGAGATAGTCCGCCGAGCTCATGGTCAGCAGCTTGTGGAGCGCGTGAAACCGGGTAGCGCCAAGGCCGCGCAGATGCGAACCGAGCCGAGCGAGCTCGAACCAGTCGCGGGGATTGAGGGAAGCCGGGTCGGGCGGAATCAGGCCGAGCAGCGGTTTCACGGCGCGCGACATCTGGTGCATGAGCCGGCCGAATTCGTCGTAAGCCTCGGCGTCGCGCAGCGAATGGCGCGCGAGTTCATGGCGATTCTGGTCATGGTCGTCCCATTGCGCGAGGTAGTCGCCGTTCGGCAGCGGCGTCAGCGTGCTCTCGAGCGGCAGGATATGCAGCCCGTGGCGCGGCAGATCGAGGTCGCGGATGATTTCGGGACGCAACAGGCTCACCACGTACGAAAACACCGAGAACGTGAAGCCCGGAAACACCTGCTCGCTCACCGCCGCGCCGCCCACGCACTCCCGCCGTTCGAGCACCAGCACCCGCCTGCCGGCGCGCGCGAGATACGCGGCACACGTGAGGCCGTTGTGCCCGCCGCCGATGATGATAGCGTCGTACGGCGTCCGCATCGCTACGCGCGCTTGCGCTCAGGGTTGAAGAACGGCTTTTTCACGACGCGCGCAGCGGCGCGCCTGCGCCGGTGTTCGATGGTCACTTCGAGTTCGAGCAGGGTGCCGGGCGCAGCCCACGGCGACCTGAGATGCGCGAGCGCAATGTATTTCTTGAGCAGCGGTGACCAGCAGCCGCTGGTCGCGTATCCCACCTGTTTGCCATCGGCGTAGGCCGGGGTGCTCGTGCGCCAGGCGACGCCCGGAAGCTGTGGGGCGAGTCCCGCTTCCGCGTAGAGCCGCTCGAGAGCGTCCCAATCGATCTCCAGTCCCACGAACTGCCATTGCGGAGCGCGCTGCGCCTCGCGCACGAGCGCGCGCTTGCCCACGAACTGCTCCTTCGCGAGGTTCACCGTCCAGGCGAGGTCGAGCTCGAACGGCGACGAGGTCTGGGCCTCGAGGAGCGCCTTGCGCGCCGGCACGTAGTCCACGTCGATCAGCATCAAGCCCGCCTCGATGCGCGCGACATCGAGCGCAAGCATGCCCGCAGGCGTGATGCCGTATGGCGCGCCGCCCGTGGCGAGCGCGTCCCAGACCGCCTCGGCGTGGCGTGCCTCGACCCAGATTTCATAGCCCAGATCGCCGGTGTACCCGGTGCGGGAGATCGTCACCCAGAATTCCCGCAGGCGAGCCGCGGTAATTCTGAAATATTTCAAATCGGCCAAATCGGTGTCGGTGAGTTGCTGCAGGATCGCGCGGGAGGCGGGACCCTGAAGCGCCAGGGCGGCGGTGGACTCCGACACGTCTTCGATGGCAACCGCGAGCCCGAGCGCGTTGTCCTGAAGCCAGCGCAAACCCGGCTCGGCGGCGGTCATGCGAAAGCTCGTCTCGTCGAGGCGGGCGACCGTGCCGTCATCGAGCACTTTTCCGGCGGCGTCGCACCACGGCGTGTAGAGAACCTGCCCCAGTGCGGCGCGCGCCACGTCGCGCGTGACGACCCGGTCGAGAAGACGCGCCGCGTCGCGCCCGCGCACCCGGTACTTGTGGAGCGGCGAGATGTCGAAGAGCGCCGCCGCGCTGCGGATGGCGTGGTATTCGCGTTCGTGCGTGAGCTCGTAGGAACTCGCGACCACGTAGCCAGCCCAGCGCCGCCAGGCGTGGCTCGCGCACAGGGGGGCGGTGCGCCCGTGGAACGGGGTGGTTTTCAGCATGCCGCGGCGACGGTTTCAGTTTGCGCGGAAGGACGTATTATCCGGGTATCCCGCCAGCGTGGCGATGCCGGGAACCGCACAGGCCCGCTCCGGAGTCCAAGCACAAGAGGTGCGCGTCAGGACATGAAGCGTCGTGTTTCCTTCTATACCGCTGCCGTCGCCGGCCTGCTTTCCGGCTGTGCCGCGGTGTCAACGCGGGTGGTACCGCTGGATCCGTCATTGACGCTCGCGCCCACCGAGCGCGTCGAGATTCTGCTGGAAAAACCGCGGCGTCCGCACACGCCGATCGCCCTGCTCGAATCGCGCGGCATCGCCGGCGGGAGCGAGAGCGAATTGCTGGAGGATGCGCGCGAGAAAGCGCGCGCACTCGGGGCCGACGCAATCGTGCGGCTGGGACTCGAAAAAACCGTCCTGCCGCCGGTCGTGGTTTACGATCCGCCCTTCGCTCCGTTCTACTACGGTTATCCCTTTCGCCGCTTCCCCCACTTCCATCCGCCATACTTCGGCGAATACCGCGTGCTGGGCGGCGGTACCGTCTACACGCTCAAGACGCTGGCGATCAAGTACGAAGCGCAAACTGACGCAGCAGAATGAAGTGGCGCGCCCGAGACGACTCGAACGTCCGACCCCTGCCTTCGGAGGGCAGTACTCTATCCAACTGAGCTACGGGCGCGCTGGAGGCCGGCATTTTAACACACGGCGCTGCACGGGATCGCCTCATAATCAAGGTTTTACCGCAGAATTGCTTGTGGCTATACTATGCGCCTTCCGCGCCCAACCGTCTGGATGTCTGCATGGATGAAATTCGCGCCACCGGGCACCCGTCCCCGATCAAGAATGTCAGGCAGCTTCTCGTGGTTGTGGTGCTGGCCTTTCTGCTGCCGATCGCGCTGAGCGTGACGGTGGCACAATTCTTCATTCGCGGCAGTGACTTGAGCAACAGCCCTGCAATGTCCGATGCGGAGGTCGCGAAGCGCATGCAACCCGCGGGCACCGTGGCGTTGTCGGATGCCGGGGCCCCGAAAATCGAGCCGGGCGGTGCCGCGGCGCCTGCCGAACGCACGGGCGAACAGGTGGTGCAGGCGCAATGCATGAAATGCCACCAGACGGGGGAAGGCGGCGCGCCGAAGATCGGCGACCGAGCAGCGTGGATCCCGCGCGTGAAGAAAGGGCTCGGCCCCGTGGTGCGCGCTGCGATTGGCGGGCATGACAGCATGCCGGCTCGCGGCGGCAGGGCCGATCTCACCGACACCGAGTTCCGTAATGCCATCGTCTACATGTTCCAGGCTGGCGGCGCTCAGCCCGCGTTCGCCCCTGCGGCGGTGCCGGCTACCACGGCGCCCGCTGCCGCCGCTAAACCCGACGCCGCAAAGGGCAAAGCGGTTTATGAAGCCGCATGCGGCGTGTGCCATGCGGCTGGCGTGGCGGGCGCGCCGAAAGCCGGTGACAAGGAGGCGTGGGCGCCGCGCATGGCCGGGGGCATCGAAGCGCTTTACACGAGCTCATTGAAGGGCAAGAACGCGATGCCGCCCAAGGGCGGAAACCTCTCGCTCGCCGACGCCGACGTCAAGGCGGCGGTCGATTACATGGTGGGGCTCGCCAAGTAGTCAGCGCCGGACACGGGCGTTACGCGACGGCGCAGCCCGATCGAGCCTGCGGAATTCCCAGATGAGCACCTACGTCGTCGGCGATGTTCAGGGCTGCTACGAACCATTGCGCCGCCTGCTCGATCGGATCGCGTTCGACCCCGCGCGCGACACGCTGTGGTTCGTCGGCGATCTGGTGAACCGCGGTCCGCAGTCGCGGGAAGTGGTGCGTTTCGTCAAGGCGCTCGGCGAGCAGGCGATCACCGTGTTGGGGAACCACGACCTCGCCCTGCTGGTGGTCGCGGAAGGCGTCGAGAAAGCCCATGCCACTGACACCTTCCAGGACATTCTCGCCGCTCCCGACCGCGACGAACTTCTTCATTGGCTGCGGCACCGGAAGATGATCCACACCGCGGGAAAGCACGTCATGGTGCATGCCGGGCTCCTACCGCAATGGAGCGTGCAGCAGGCTGCTGCGCTCGGCTGCGAAGTCGAACATGCATTGCGCGGTGACGGTCACCGCGAGTTCCTGCGCCAGATGTACGGGGATGAGCCCGCCCGGTGGAGCGATGAGCTCGCCGGATTCGCTCGGCTGCGGGTCATCACCAACGCGATGACCCGTATGCGGTTGAGCCGCGCGGACGGGACCATGGAGTTCCGGCACAAGGCGGGTCTGGGCCGCTTGCCGGCCGGGTTCATGCCGTGGTACGACGTGCCGGCTCGCGCAAGCGCGGACGCCACCGTGCTCTTCGGCCACTGGGCTTCCCTTGGCCTGGTAGTCCGGCCTGACGTCATCGCGCTCGACACAGGCTGCGTCTGGGGTCGGGCATTGAGCGCGCTACGCCTGGAGGATCGCCGGATCGTTCAGTGCGATTGCCCGGAAATGGCCGGCAACAGCGTCGGGGAGTAGCTTGCTGCCAGGCGGCAGCACCCGCTGCGGCGCGGCACGCCGCCGCTGTTTGCGACGATTAGAGCCTAAGGAGCTTGTCGCATCTCAAGTCCGACAAGCTCCTAGTGCGTGACGCGCGCCGTGCGCCCGTCAGAGAGCACGCGCACGCGATCGCCCGGGCG
>MEQT01000046.1:16751-34731 GCA_001770325.1 Betaproteobacteria bacterium RIFCSPLOWO2_02_64_14 | reverse complement strand
CCCTGACGATGTAGTCCCTGCCTTCGAGCCGCATCTTGCCGGCTTCCTTGGCGCCCTGCTCGCCCTTGCAGGCGACGTAATCGTCGCAGGCGATCACTTCGGCGCGGATGAAGCCTCTTTCGAAATCGGTGTGGATGACCGCGGCGGCCTGCGGTGCGGTGTCGCCTTTATGAATCGTCCAGGCGCGGACTTCCTTCGGACCCGCAGTAAAGAAGGTCTGCAGCCCGAGCAGCGCATAGCCGGCATGGATCACGCGGTCGAGTCCCGGTTCTTCCATTCCCATGTCGGCGAGAAACACTTTTTTCTCCTCGTCGCTCATGTCGGCAATCTCGGCTTCGAGCATGGCGCAGATCGCCACCACCGGCGCGCCTTCCTGCGCGGCGTGTCGCGTCACCGCTTCGAGATAGAGATTGCCTTCGAAGCCGCCCTCTTTCACGTTGGCGACGTACATCGCCGGCTTCGCAGTGAGCAGGCATTGCGGCCTCAGAACCGCTTTGCCCGCCTCGTCGAGCTCGAGCGCGCGCACCGGCCGCGCCTCGTTCAGCACGGCCTCGCATTTTTCCAGCGCGGTGACCAGGCGCTGCGCTTCCTTGTCGCCGCCAGCGCGCGCAGCTTTGCCATACCGCGCGAGTTGACGCTCGACGGTCGCGAGATCGGCCAGCGCGAGTTCGGTGTCGATTGTTTCAATATCGGACACGGGATCGATTTTGCCCGCGACGCGCACTACGTTCGCGTCGTCGAAACAGCGCACGACTTGACGGTACGTATCGATATAGGGGACATCGCCCCCCATAGACGCACGGAGCGTAAAGTGAAACGGTCGAACTCTTTGGCTTGAGATCCGACGGCACCGGCCCGTACTCCTCGCGCCAGGGCACGCGCACGGCACGACGTGGGCCAAGCGTCACCCGACCCAAGGTGGCGCGTCATCCCAAACGTGACCGTAGAGACCGATCGTTGATCCCACGCGCCCATGTCACGGCCTGGCGCGCAATGGCGCCCTGGCCTACCGACGCCCAGGTGGAGCAGGATCTCGTCCTCACACGCGCCATCGTCGAGCTGTTCGGCAACCCCGAGGTTGCGCAGGCGGTAGGGCCAACCGGCATTGCCTATCCCATAATCTGGCGAGTTCACACTTCACCGCTGGGATCACGAATCTCCAACTTGAACTGCCAGCCCTCATAGGTCATCAACATGCGGCCGAAATCTTCCCAGGAGATTTCCCGGCCATCGACAACGATGAGTGGCACGCGACCGTCTTGGGCATCATCCCATTCGATTCGCCCTCGCACCGTATCATCAGCGATATGAAGTCCCATCCCATCGTCCTCAAGGTGCTTGATGGAAAGCGTTCGGTGTATTTTCTGGATCAACCGGCCCAGCAGGGCGAATAAATCATCTTCGGGATCGCCGTGAATTTGGAACTTGTAGCCAGCCGGGTTTCCTTCTCGAAGCTCAAAGGCATCCAGAGCGACACCGCTTCCAAACAGGCGTGTCCGGAAATGGAATTGGTGTGTTTCATCGGCGCAGTCAGTTATCCCAATGGGCTCGAGCCGGAAGTTGTCAAAATCTTCCAGACCGCTCAGCTTAGCCACCTCCGCGTTGAAGCATCGGCCGCAAAGCTGTCGATATCTCCGATCCATGGAACCGTAGCTGACAATATCGTAGCTGGGCGTGATCTCGCCACACTCCTCGCAATGGACCTGTTGCATGTCGATTACCCTGTCTGCCGTCGGCAAGGCGCGGATTTCGGTGCATTCATGGGGACGAATGCAATACAGTTCACGAAATTCGCAGCAGCCATCATGACGTATTTGTCGGTTGAGCCAGAGCCTTGTGCGAGATTCGGCTCATTGAGTCTTTTCAGGCTGCAGGGCGGGGATAAAGGGAATCAGACCTTTCTCAAAGGCCAGTTGCTGCAATTCAATTGGAGCTCGGCGAATGTCGACCATCAAACCGTTGACTTGCAGCATCCACACCATGGGGTTGTCAGCGAGTCGACTGCGCAAGGTCCATTCAGGTGAAAAGACCTCCATCTTGAGAATATCCCGGATTTCCTTGGACTTGTTCTGCCCAGTGCTTTCAGCGATCCCGAAAAACTCATAAATGACTTTCGGCTTGCAGCACGGCGTTTGGGAAGAATCATCCAGAAAATTGACACGTCCGACCGCATGCACGGCAGCGGCTGCCCAGGCATTCTCGTTGCCCCTTAACAACGGCGAGGGTCGCTTCCTGGCCAAGGCGCCAACAACCTGCCGGACTATCCGGCGATATTCCTCATTGAGGTGCTTTGCACAGAAAGTATCAGTCAGGGTCGTGACAGCAGAAAATTTATCTGCCATGGCATTGGGGATTTTTTCAGGCAAGGACATGATGACTGTCGAGGTGCTGAACAACATTTTCACAGATCAGCTTACCGAAAACCAACCTAACTGTGTTGATGATGTTTTTTGGCGGGCGAATACGCATACCGTTTCCGGTCTTACCTTCGGAAAGGCACAGGCATTTTCCAACCTGACCCTCCACCCCCTGAGGATTGCCGTTGCCGCAAGACCCCGGTCTTCGCCGGGATGACGGCAAACTCGGCATTCGCTAGAGTAGCGGGACTTCTTATATTGACGTGCGCTCACAGGCCAGCGACCATACGCCTTGCCGGACAATATTAGGGGAGTGCGTAATGACCACCCTGAACGACATTCAAGCCGAAATAGCTGCGCTGCCACCCAACCTGCGGGCCGAGGTGCTGGATTTTGTGCGATTCGTCAAGCAGCGACATGGCCTGCCAGCCGCGCCCGCGGTCATGACCGCCGCGCCGGACACGGGTGATTCGGCCTTCTTTCAGGCGCTGGAGGCGGTGGGGTTCGTCGGCTGTATCGACACCAATGAGCAGCTTTCCGCCGCGTACAAGAATCGGCTCGATTTCTCGGCCAAGTCCGGGACCCGTGCATGATTCTGGTCGATACGGGCGCATGACCCTCAGCATTACGATGAGCAAGCAGCGAAGTGGGGCAGTGATTGGATCGAAATCGACACTGGAAGGCGGTTGCGCCCGGGCATGTTTGTCTCCCAGGTGGTCGGAAAGTCTATGGAGCCGACGATCGCCGATGGCTCTTACTGTCTCTTTGCCGCTCCGGTCGAAGGAACGCGTCAGGGCCGAACTGTCCTCGTGCAGCTGCGAGACTCACTCGATCCCGAGACCGGTGAGCGCTACACCGTCAAGCGTTATGAGAGCGAAAAGGCGGTATCCGACGATGGAACGTGGCGCCACGTAAAGGTCACCTTGAAACCGATGAATCGCGATTTCCAGCCGATCGAACTGACCTGCGAGGATGAAGGAAGCGTTCAGGTCATCGCAGAGGTTCTCGAAGTGCTTGGCTGAATCTGCTGCTCCCGCACTGCTGGCTGCGGCGCATCCGCCTCATCACGCGTGAGGAGGCAAACAAGCCGCTGCGCGAGCTTTCGACACATCGAGCGCGCATGGTATTATCCGCGCTCGAAGAGGTTCCTAAGTAACTGATTAGAAAGATTAGGCGCGTAGCTCAGCTGGTTAGAGCACCACCTTGACATGGTGGGGGTCGTTGGTTCGAGTCCAATCGCGCCTACCAGTTGTTAAAGCCGGACGCGTTGCGCCGGTTTAACTCCGCGCATTCGAACGGACGCAAGGGCGCCGCTCACTGCGCGGGGAGAATGAGAGGAGTCAGAAACGGCGGCATGGAACGCAGCCGGTCTGGCTCTTCTCCTTTTTTGAGTGCTGGAATGCCGAGCATCCGCTTACCGGACGGGTCGGCCCGGACGTTCGACCGGGCCGTGACCGTCGCCGAGCTTGCCCAGAACATCGGGGCGGGGCTCGCGCGCGTGGCCGTGGCGGGGCGAGTCAACGGCAAGCTCGTCGATACTTCCCACGTCATCGATGGCGACGCGGAAGTCGCGATCGTTACCGACAAGGATTCCGTGGGTCTGGAGATCATTCGTCATTCGACGGCGCATCTGCTGGCGCATGCAGTGAAGGAACTGTTTCCCGACGCGCAGGTGACGATCGGCCCGGTCATCGAGGACGGGTTCTACTACGATTTTTCCTACAAGCGGCCGTTTACGCCCGAGGATCTGGCGGCGATCGAAAAGCGCATGGCCGAGATCGCCAGGCGCGACCTCAAGGTCGAGCGTACCCTGATGCCGCGTGACGACGCCGTGGCGTTCTTCAGGAACTTGGGCGAGCACTACAAGGCCGAAATCATCGCGTCGATTCCGGACAGCGAACCCATTTCGCTTTATCGCCAGAACAATTTCATCGATCTGTGCCGCGGCCCGCACGTGCCGTCCACGGGCAAGCTCAAGGTGTTCAAGCTGATGAAGGTCGCAGGCGCCTACTGGCGCGGCGACTCGAAGAACGAGATGCTGCAGCGGGTCTACGGCACCGCGTGGGCGAAGAAGGAAGACCAGGACGCTTACCTGCACCGGCTGGAGGAGGCCGAGAAGCGCGACCACCGCAAGCTGGGCCGCCAGCTCGATCTGTTCCATTTGCAGGAAGAGGCGCCCGGGATGGTGTTCTGGCACCCCAGGGGATGGGTGATCTGGCAGGTGATCGAGCAATACATGCGCCAGTTGCTGCGCGACAACGGTTACCTCGAACTGCGCACGCCGCAGGTGATCGATGTTTCGTTGTGGAAGCGCTCGGGCCACTGGGACAACTTCCGCGAAAGCATGTTTGCGACCGAGTCCGAGTCGCGCGATTATGCGGTGAAGCCCATGAACTGCCCGGGCCACGTGCAGGTGTTCAACCAGGGGGTCCGCAGCTATCGCGAGTTGCCGCTGCGGCTGGCAGAATTCGGCGCCTGCCATCGCAATGAACCGTCAGGGGCGCTGCATGGCCTGATGCGGGTGCGGGGGTTCGTGCAGGACGACGCGCACATTTTCTGCAGCGAGGCGCAGATCGAGTCCGAGGTCATGCTGTTCATCGACCTCTTGCAGCAGGTCTATGCGGATTTCGGGTTCGACGAAATCTTGGTCAAGCTTTCGACCCGGCCGCCCAAGCGGGTGGGCGCGGATGACGTCTGGGATCGCTCGGAAGCGGCGCTGCGGGCGGCGCTGGAGGCGCGCCGGCTCAACTGGGAGTTGAATCCCGGAGAAGGGGCATTCTATGGCCCCAAGATCGAATTCTCGCTCAGGGATAGCCTGGCCCGGGTCTGGCAGTGCGGGACGCTGCAGCTCGATTTTTCGATGCCTGGGCGGCTCGGCGCCGAGTACGTGGCCGAGGACAACACCCGGCGTGTGCCCGTCATGCTGCACCGGGCGATATTGGGTTCGTTCGAGCGTTTTATCGGGATCCTGATCGAACACTTTGCCGGCGCCATGCCGGTGTGGCTTGCGCCGGTGCAGGTAGTCGTGCTCAACATTTCCGAACACCAGATCGATTACGCCAAGGCGGTGACGGCAGCCCTCAACCAGGCCGGGATACGCGCCGAGGCCGACTTGAGCAACGAGAAAATTTCCTATAAAATTCGGGAACATAGTTTGCAGAAGCTGCCGTACCAGATCATCGTCGGCGACAAGGAAATGGCAGCGCAAAAGGTGGCCGTGCGATCCCGCAAAGGAGAGGACCTGGGACAAATGCCTCTTGAAGCCTTTGTCAGCCGCATCCGGGAGGAGACTGGGCGGATGGGGCGCGCGGCCTGAGACCAACGGGACAGGGGAGTTCGCGTTATCGCTCAGGAAAAGGAAGCACGGATCAACACCGAGATCACCGCACCCGAGGTCCGCGTCATCGGCGCGAACGGGGAGCAGGCTGGGGTCTTGAGCATTGCGGCGGCCAACAAGATGGCCGAGGAAGCCGAACTGGACCTGGTGGAGATTGCGCCCCAGGCGGTTCCGCCGGTGTGCCGCATCATGGATTACGGGAAGTTCAAGTACCGTGAGAGCAAGAAGCGGCATGAAGCAAGACTCAAGCAGAAGCAGATCGTCGTCAAGGAGATCAAGTTCCGTCCGGGAACGGACGAAGGCGACTACAAGATCAAGCTGAGGAATCTGGTCCGGTTTTTGGAAGAAGGCGACAAGACCAAGGTCACGCTGCGATTTCGCGGCCGCGAGATGGCGCATCAGGAGATTGGGTTCCGCCTGCTGGAGCGCGTGAGAGGCGATCTCGATCCGCACGCGGTGGTCGAGCAGTTTCCCAAGATGGAAGGGCGGCAGTTGGTGATGATGCTGTCACCCAAGAAAGTCGCCAAAACGCCGCCGCGCCCGGCTGCAAGAGCGGCAGGTGCCGCGCCGGACGCCGGAGCGGCGTCCAGGCCAGTGGCGCCGAAGGTGGCAGCCGCAGCCGAAGTTACCAAGAAGTAGTCGTCCGGGTCGAAAGTCTCCCCCCGGGAGCACCCGGCGCTATGTCAATACAGGAGTTGTCATGCCGAAGTTGAAGACCAAGAGCGGCGCCGCCAAGCGCTTCAAGAAGCTCGCCGGCGGCGGGTTCAAGCGCAGCCGTGCCTACCTGCGCCACATCCTCACCAAGAAGAACACCAAACGCAAGCGTCACCTGCGCGGCACGACGCCCGCGCACGCTTCCAACCAGCGGGCGCTCCGCGCCATGCTGCCCTACTAAGGAGAGCCGCCATGCCGAGAGTCAAACGCGGCGTCACCGCGCGCGCGGCGCACAAGAAGGTACTGGCGAAGGCCAAGGGATTCCGCGGCCGCCGCGGCAACGTATTCCGGGTCGCCAACGAAGCCGTGATGCGGGCAGGGCAGTACGCCTATCGCGACCGGCGCAACCGCAAGCGCGAGTTTCGCGCCTTGTGGATCGCGCGCATCAATGCCGCGGCCCGCGAACACGGGATGAGTTACAGCACGTTCATGAACGGGCTGAAGAAGGCTGCGGTCGCCATCGATCGCAAGGTGCTGGCCGACATTGCGGTACTCGACAAGTCCGCGTTCGGCAAGTTCGTCGAGCGCGCGAGGGCCAGCCTCGGCGCCTGATCCCTCGTGCGCGGTCGAGGAGGCTTGCCGGCCTCCTTTTTTCACGATTCTCCCTCACGGATCTGCAGCGATATCCATGCAGGACGTTGATGCAATTGTGCAAGAGGCGCTGGCGTTGTTCGCCGGGATCGCCGATGCCGATGAGCTCGAGCGGGCCAAAGCCCGCTATCTGGGCAAGTCGGGCGTGCTCGCCGGGCTCAACAAAGGACTCGGCAGGCTGCCGCCCGCCGAGCGCCCGGCGATGGGCAGCCGCTTCAACGCCGCGAAAGACCGGATCGAGACTGCGCTCGCCGAACAGCGCGAGCGCATACAGGCGCGCAGGCTCGAGGCGCGGCTCGCCGAGGAAGCGCTCGATGTGACGCTGCCGGGGCGCGGGCTGGGGGTGGGCGGGCTGCACCCGGTGACGCGCACGATGCAGCGCATCGAGACGTTGTTCCGCTCGCTCGGTTTTGAGGTGGCCCACGGGCCGGAGATCGAAACCGACTACTACAACTTCACGGCGCTCAATCAGCCGGAGAATCACCCCGCGCGCTCGATGCACGACACGTTCTATCTCGCCGGCGGCAAGCATCTGCTGCGCACGCATACCTCGCCGATCCAGATCCATTACATGGAAACGCATCGCCCGCCGGTGAAGCTCATCGCGCCGGGGCGCGTCTACCGCGTCGACTCGGATGCGACGCACTCGCCGATGTTCCACCAGGTCGAGGGGCTGTGGATCGACGAGCGCGTGACATTTGCCAACCTGAAGGGCGTGCTGATCGATTTTCTGAGGCACTTCTTCGAGCGTGAAGACCTCGAGGTGCGCTTCCGGCCGTCGTTCTTTCCCTTCACCGAGCCGTCCGCCGAGATCGACATGAGCTTCGGCGACGCATGGCTGGAGATCGGCGGGGCCGGCATGGTGCATCCGAATGTGCTGCGCAACGTGAACGTCGACAGCGAACGCTACCAGGGCTTCGCGTTCGGGCTGGGCCCCGACAGGCTCACGATGCTGCGCTACGGCGTAAACGACCTGCGCCTGTTTTTCGAGAACGACCTCCGGTTCTTGAAGCAGTTCAACTGAGCATGAAGTTTTCGGAAAACTGGCTCCGCACCTTCGTCGATCCGCCGCTTACCACGCGCGAGCTGGCGCACGCGCTCGCCATGGGCGGACTGGACGTGGAGCACGTTGAACCCGTGGCGCCGCCCTTCGACCGCGTCGTGGTCGGGGAAGTGCTGGCGGTGGACAGGCATCCGGGCGCGGACCGGCTTTCGGTTTGCACCGTGAACGTCGGCGTGGCGCCGCTTTCGATCGTGTGCGGCGCGCCCAACGTGCGCGCGGGCAGCCGGGTGCCCACGGCGCTCGCCGGGGCGAAGCTCCCCGGGATCGAGATCAGGGTCACAAGCGTTCGCGGCGTGGAGTCGCACGGGATGCTCTGTTCCGCCAGGGAACTGGGGCTGAGCGAAGACGCCGCGGGCCTGCTGGAGTTGCCGAATGATGCGCCGATAGGCGCCGACGTGCGTCAGGTGCTCGATCTCGATGATCATCTGATCACGATCAAGCCCACGCCCAATCGCGGAGACTGTCTGGGCCTTGCGGGGATCGCGCGCGAGGTTTCCGCGATCACCGGGTCGTCGTTCAGCCCCATAGAAGTGGGGATCGTGAGTGCCTCGCTCGACGATACGCTGCGGATCGAACTTGCCGCACCGCGTGCCTGTCCCCGTTACTGCGGGCGCCTGGTGCGGGGCGTGAACGCAGGGGCGGCCGCTCCGCGCTGGATGGTGGAGCGTCTCACCCGGAGCGGCATTCGCAGCGTCAGTGCGATCGTGGATATCACCAACTACGTGATGCTGGAGCTCGGGCAGCCGCTGCATGCATTTGACGCGGCCCGGATTGATGGCGGGATATGCGTGCGCTTCGCGCATGAGGGCGAGAAACTCGTCCTGCTCAACGGCGAGAACCTCGAGCTCGCGGCCGATTTCCTCGTGATCGCGGACGAACGCAAGGCGCTCGCCCTCGCTGGCATCATGGGCGGGGCCGAGAGCGCGGTGACACGGTCGACGGTCGATATCTTTCTGGAGAGCGCATTCTTCGATCCCGAGGCCATCGCCGGGAAATCCCGCCTTCTGGGATTTGGATCGGATGCGTCGTATCGCTTCGAGCGCGGAGTCGATTATGCCGCCACGCGCGATGCGCTCGACCGCGCGACCCGGCTGGTGATCGAGGTCTGCGGTGGCCGGGCAGGACCGGTGAGCGAGGCGTGTGCGGCGTTGCCGCAGCGCAAGCCGGTGACCCTGCGCATTGCACGCGCAGAACGAATCTTGGGAATCCCGCTCAAGGCGGAGGCAGTCGCGGAAATCTTTCGGCGGCTGAGCTTCGCGCAGACGCCGCTCGGTTCGGATCTCGCGGTCACGCCGCCGTCGTTCAGGTTCGACATCACGATCGAGGAGGATCTGATCGAGGAGGTGGCGCGTATTCACGGCTATGAAAACATCCCGGCTGTGCTGCCGCAGATGCGTGCCGCCATGTTGCCGGCGCCGGAACAACGGCGGGATGCGTCGACCGTGCGGCAGCTGCTGGTGGCGCGCGACTACCAGGAAGTCGTCACTTTCGGTTTCGTCGAGCGGCAGTGGGAGGAGGATTTCTGCGGAAATACCCAGCCGCTGGCGCTTGCCAATCCCATCGCGAGCCACATGAGCGTCATGCGCTCGAGCCTGATCGGAAGTCTCGTGAACTGCGTGGCATTCAACGCGAGCCGCAGGCAACCGCGGGTGCGCGCGTTCGAGATCGGCCGCTGTTTCGTGGGCAGCGGCGATGACACGGACGCCCAGCCGATGCGGGTGGGCGGAATCGCCTATGGCCTTGCCGCATCCGAACAGTGGGGCGTTCCCAAGCGCAACGCGGATTTTTTCGACGCGAAATCCGACGTCGAAGCGCTGCTCGCGCCGCAGGCCGTGCACTTTGAAGCCGCTGTCCATCCCGCGTTTCATCCGGGGCGCTCAGCGCGAGTGATGCGAGCCGGAAGGAATATTGGCTGGATTGGGGAGTTGCACCCGCGCTGGCAGGCAAAATACGATCTGCCGCTCGCGCCTATCGTGTTCGAGCTGGATTTCCGGCATGTAACGGAGGGTGAGCTCCCTTCGTACCGCGACATTTCTCGGTTTCCAGCCGTGCGACGTGATCTTTCGGCCGAGTTTGACGAGGAAGTGGGGCACGACCGGGTCCTGGCCGCGATGCAGCAGGCGGCGCCAGCGATCGTCAGCGAAATCGGGCTCTTCGACGTGTTCCGCGGTAGCGGCGTGGGCAAGGGTAAAAAAAGTCTTGCATTCAGGGTGTTATTGCAGGATACTGAGAAAACTCTTACCGAAGCAGAAGTCGACTCGGCGGTCGCTGGGCTGAGGGACGTGCTGCAACAACAATTCAGGGCAAAGCTGCGTTGAAAGGGGGAACATGACCTTAACCAAGGCCGAACTCGCAGACCTCTTGTTTGAAAAAGTCGGGTTCAACAAGCGCGAGGCCAAGGACATGGTGGAGTCGTTTTTCGAGGAAGTACGGCTGTCGCTGGAACATGGGCATGGAGTGAAACTGTCCGGTTTCGGCAATTTCCAGCTGCGCAACAAGCCGCAGCGGCCCGGCCGCAATCCGAAGACGGGGGAGGAGATCCCGATCACGGCACGGCGCGTCGTGACCTTCCATGCATCGCAGAAGCTGAAGACGATGGTCGAGCAGCACTACGATGGACACAGCCCAGAACAGCAGCAGCCCGAACAGCGGCCATAGCGCCAAAGCTCAACTGCCGCCGATACCGGCCAAGCGCTACTTCACCATCGGTGAAGTCAGCGATCTGTGCGGGGTGAAGCCTCACGTACTGCGTTACTGGGAGCAGGAATTCACCCAGTTGAAACCCGTCAAGCGCCGCGGCAACCGGCGCTACTACCAGCATCACGAAGTGCTGCTCATCCGCCGCATCCGCGAGCTGCTTTACGATCAGGGGTTCACCATCAGCGGCGCGCGCAACCGCCTGGACGAGCTCGTCGCGGAGCCGGTGCGGCCGGCCCGAACCGCGCGCGGGGGCATGAGCGCCGTACGCCGGGAAATCAAGGGCGTCATCGATCTGCTTCGAGCCTAGGATTTTGGTGGACGTTCGTCCTCAATAATCCTTATATCGAGTGCCAAATTGGGATCTCGAATAGCGTAGCGAACGCGCAGCAATATTTCGAGATTCCCGAATGAACCACGTATTTCACCGCAGTGCGCGCGCGGAACCTCCCGTTGCGGTGGGCGGCGACGGTCCGTATCTCATCGACAGCGCGGGCCGGCGCTACCTCGATGCCTCCGGCGGTGCGGCCGTTTCATGCCTCGGGCATGGTCATCGCGCCGTGATCGAGGCGATCAGGCATCAGGCCGAGGCACTCGCCTACGCGCACACCGCTTTTTTCAGCAGTGAGCCCGCTGAGGCGCTTGCCGACTGGTTGATCGATGCCGGGCGCGGCGCATTCGAGCGCGTCTACTTCGTCTCCGGCGGTTCGGAAGGCATCGAGGCTGCGCTCAAGCTTGCGCGGCAGTACTTCCTGGAGAAAGGTGAGACCGCGCGCACTCATTTCATCGGACGCCGCCAGAGCTATCACGGCAACACGCTCGGGGCGCTCGCGGTCGGGGGAAACGCGTGGCGCCGCGAGCAGTTTGCGCCGCTGCTGATCGATGCGGCGCACATCGCGCCGTGCTACGCCTATCGCGATCGCAAGGAAGGCGAGAGTGACGCCGCGTACGGCGCACGGGTCGCAGGCGAGCTGGAGGAAACGATACTGCGCCTCGGCCCCGGCAAGGTGATTGCGTTCGTCGCCGAAACGGTCGTAGGGGCAACGCTCGGAGCCGTGCCGGCGGTGCCGGGTTATTTCCGCCGCGTGCGCGAAATCTGCGATCGTTACGGCGTGCTCCTGATACTCGACGAAGTGATGTGCGGCATGGGGCGCACCGGGAGCCTATTCGCGTACGAGCAGGAGGGCATCGTCCCCGACATGGCCGTCATCGCCAAAGGACTGGCCGGCGGCTATCAGCCGATCGGGGCAGTGCTGGTGTCCAGCAGGATATTCGAGGCGATCCGGGACGGGAGCGGCTTCTTTCAGCATGGCCACACCTACCTCGGTCATCCGATCGCCTGCGCGGCGGCGCTCGCAGTGCAACACACGGTGCGCGAGGAGAATCTTCTTTCCAACGTGCAACGCCGCGGAGATGAACTGCGGCGGGCACTCGCGCAGCGTTTTGCGAGTCATCCGCATGTCGGAGATATCCGCGGCCGTGGGTTGTTCATGGGGATCGAACTGGTTGCAGACCGCGGAACCAAGACGCCGTTCGACCCGGAGCACAAACTGTATCTTGCGGTGAAGCGCGAGGCGTTCGAGCGGGGTCTCATCTGTTATCCGATGGGCGGCATCATCGACGGCCGTCTCGGCGATCATGTGATGCTCGCGCCGCCGTTCATCATCGACGCTACGCACGTGACTGAGATCGTGGACAAGTTCGGCGCGTCGCTCGACGCGTCGCTCGCGTCGCTTGCACGATGACAGCGCCCGTATACCCCTCTGATATAATCCGATGCCTCGGGGCGTAGCGCAGCCTGGTAGCGTACCGGCATGGGGTGCCGGTGGTCGTGAGTTCAAATCTCACCGCCCCGACCAGACTTTTTCGAGTTGGCAAGTTTGGAATTTGTCAGTTTTTTGCCGGTACGCATGGCACTACTCAACGCGTGATCGATTTCAGGCGCGACTTGTCGGTGACGTGAAGGCTCGTTGTTGCCGCTTCCCGCGAACCAGGGATCAAGGTTTCGAATCCTGCCGGGCGCACCAATCATTCATGGCAGATTCAACAGCGACGAAAGTGGACCTGATCTCGAAGCGCAGTCAAGTGGCCTTCGGAGGGACGACGACTCGGCAGACGTCCGAATTCTTTGGAACGACAGATGCTCCTATCTATTTCAGCTTGGTCGTCGTTGAAATTACGATCGGAATAGATTCGCGTTGCCGTGGGGACGCCAAACCTTTATAAGTTGGGTCGATAGAGGGCTGAGTACCGTGTGCCCCTCAAAACGCAGTGTCCGGCGCCCCTCAAACGTTGCAGGAGCCACGCGCAGAGGCTCAGGCAGCTGCCATGAGGGATTTTGAAAAGAGGCATGGATGATAAGAAATCAAAAAGATTGGCGAGGGCGATAGGCGAGTTGCCAACTATCGCCCAATGGTGAATAGTTCAGTTTCGCTCCGCGCGACGGCCGGAACCGGGCAGTGAACGTCAAATTCGGCGGTCACCACACACGATGATCATCAAGGACGACGAAGCGGTCGATATTCAGACGCCCACCGGGCCGATGCGCACGCATTTCTTCCGGCCGGCGGCGCAGGGACGCTATCCGGGGCTGACCCTGTTCTCGGAGATCTTCCAGGTCACGGGACCGATCCGGCGCACTGCCGCGATGCTGGCCGGCCACGGCTTCGTGGCGGCGGTCCCGGAGATTTTCCACGAGCTCGAACCGGCCGGCACCGCACTCGCCTACGATGAGGCCGGCGTCGTGCGCGGCAACCGCCACAAGACCACCAAGGAACTGGCGAGTTTTGACAGCGACGCGCGCGCCGTCCTGGACTATCTCAAGGCCTCGCCGCACTGCAGCGGCAAGCTGGGCGTCATGGGGATTTGCGTCGGCGGCCATCTGGCGTTTCGCGCGGCAATGAATCCGGAAGTGCTGGCGGGCACCTGTTGCTACGCCACCGACATTCACAAGCGTAGCCTGGGCAAAGGCATGCACGACAACAGCCTCGACCGGGTCGGTGAGATCACGGGCGAGATGCTGATGATCTGGGGCAGGCAGGACCCGCACGTTCCGCGCGAAGGGCGGGCGCTTATCTACAACGCCCTCGCCGACGCGGGGGTGCATTTCCAGTGGCATGAGTTCAACGCGGCGCATGCGTTCATCCGCGACGAGGGCCCTCGCTACGATCCGGCCGCGGCGCGCATCTGTTACGGCATGGCCCTCGAATTGTTCAAACGCAGGCTGGGCGAAGGCGACCTGCGCGCCGAGCGTCCGGCTGCGGGTGCGAGCGAAGCGGGGCATTAGCGTGCCGGCAAGCGGGCTTCAGTTCTGCGCTCTCGGCACCACCAACGCCGGTTCGACCTTCCAGATGTCCTCGCAGTACTCGCGGATGGCGCGGTCCGAGGAGAAGCGTCCCATCCTGGCGACGTTGAGGATGGACATGCGCGTCCAGCGCTCTGCGTCCGCATAGGCATCGCTCACGCGCTGTTGGCAGTCGACGTAGGAGCGGTAGTCCGCAAACAGCAGGTACTCGTCGTGGTCCACAAGCGAGCGCACGATGGGCTCGAAGGCGCCGCGGTCGCCGTCCGAAAAGGCGCCGCCCGCGATCATCTCGATCGCCTCGCGCAGTTCTGCGTTGCGCGCAAGCTCCTCCGCGGCCCGGTAGCCCTGCGCCTTGCGCTGCGCCACCTCGGGCGCGGTCAGCCCGAAAAGGAAGAAGTTCTCCGCGCCAACGTCTTCGCGGATCTCGACGTTCGCGCCGTCCAGGGTCCCGATCGTGAGCGCGCCGTTCAGGGCGAACTTCATGTTGCCGGTGCCGGAGGCCTCCTTGCCCGCCGTCGAGATCTGCTCCGAAAGGTCCGCGCCCGCATACACCGTTTGTCCGGTCTTGACGCTGAAGTTCGGGAAGAACACGACCTTGATCCGCTCCTTCACGCGCGTATCGTGGTTCACGACCCGGCCGACCGCGTTGATCAGGCGGATGATCGTCTTGGCCATGAAATACCCGGGCGCTGCCTTGCCGCCGAAGATGAAAGTGCGGGGCGGGATGTCGGCCTTCGGATCGCGCAGCAGACGCGCATAGAGCGTGACGATGTAGAGCAGGTTCAGATGCTGGCGTTTGTACTCGTGAATGCGCTTTGCCTGCACGTCGAACATCGATTCCGGACTCACCTCGAGGCCGGTGGCGCTGCGGATGATCGCGGCAAGCTTCGCCTTGTTGGAGCGCTTCACGCGGCGCCACTTGGCGCGGAATTTGGCGTCTTCGGCGAACGGCTCGAGGCGGCGCAACTCGCCGAGGTCGCGCACCCAGTCGTCGCCGATGGCGCCGCGGATCAGCGCGGTCATGTCGGGGTTGGCGAGCGCGACGAAGCGCCGCGGCGTCACGCCGTTGGTCTTGTTGCTGAACTTCTCCGGCCACAGTTCGTGGAAGTCGCGCAGCACCGTGGCCTTCAGCAGCTCCGTGTGCAGCGCGGCGACGCCATTGATCGCCCGGCTGCCGACACAGGCGAGGTTGGCCATGCGCACCCGCTTGCCGCTGCCTTCGCCGATCAGTGACAGCCGCTCGGCGCGCGCGTGGTCGCCCGGATAGCGCCGCGCAACCTCGTCGAGAAAGCGGCGGTTGATTTCGTAAATGATCTCCAGGTGCCGCGGCAGGACCCGCTCGAACAGGGCGAGCGGCCAGGTCTCTAGTGCCTCGGGCAGCAGCGTGTGGTTGGTGTAGCCGAAGGTTTGCCGGGTGATGTCCCAGGCCTTTTCCCAGTCCATCAGGTGCTCGTCGACCAGCAGGCGCATCAGCTCTGCGACGCCCAGTGCGGGGTGGGTGTCGTTCAACTGAATCGCCCACTTGCGGTGGAAGCCATCGAGGTTCTTCTCGCGCTGCTGGTAGATTCGGATCAGGTCCTGCAGCGAGCAGGAGACGAAGAAATGCTGCTGTTCGAGGCGCAGGATCTTGCCCGCGACCGGCTCGTCGTTCGGATAGAGTACCTTGGTCAGATTTTCCGAGGCGACCTTCTCGTCTACCGCGCCGTAATAGTCGCCGACGTTGAACGCCTTGAAGTTGAACGATTCGCAGGCCTCCGCCTTCCACAGGCGCAGCATGTTGACGTTCCTCACGCCATAGCCGACCAGCGGCGTGTCGTAGGGCGTGCCCTTGACCACCCGGTCCGGGACCCACTTCACCCGGTAGCGCCCGGCGCTGTCGGTGTAGGCCTCGGTGTGCCCGCCGATCTTGATCTCGTAGCTGATCTGCGGCCTGGCAATCTCCCAGGCGTTGCCCAGGCGCAGCCACTTGTCGGTCAGCTCGACCTGTTCGCCGTCCTGTATCGCCTGGTGAAAGATCCCAAATTCGTAGCGGATGCCGTAGCCGATCGCGGGGATGGCGAGGGTCGCGAGCGAATCCATGTAGCAGGCAGCGAGCCGGCCCAGGCCACCGTTACCCAGGCCCGGCTCCACCTCCTCGTCCAGCAGCTCGTCCAGGTCCAGGCCGAGGCCGGCGACGGCGGCGCGCGCCTCCTCCATGATGCCGAGGTTGATCAGGTTCGCCCCGAGCTGGGGTCCCATGAGGAACTCCGCGGACAGGTAGACGACGCTGCGGCTCTCCTTTTCGTAATAGGTATGGGCGGTGTCGATCCAGCGGCGCAGCATCAGGTCGCGCACCGCGTAGGCGAGCGCCAGGTAGTAATCGCACCGGGTCGCCACCTCGGGGAACTTCGCTTGCATGCAAAACAGCTTTTCAACGACGGCACGGCGGATCTCGTCTGCCGCCATGCCAGGATCTTTGGCGCTCATGGTTGTTCCTCCCTCCCGGCCGGTGCGTGGTCGAACCGGCATTTGCCATACATGATACCTTGCTCTGCGGTCCGGCTTCCGCAAGAATGACCGGAACATAACCACCAACGGGAGGCGCCTATGAAGATCGGGATGATTGGGCTGGGCAGGATGGGCGGGAACATGGCCGAGCGCTTGCGCCGGCACGGTCATGAGGTCGTCGGCTTCGACCATGACCCCAAGGTTTCGCAGGTCGGGACGCTCTCCGATCTGGTCGGCGCGCTGCCCGCGCCGCGCGTCGTGTGGGTGATGGTGCCCGCGGGCGATCCGACCGAGAAGACCGTCGCGACCCTGGGCTCGCTGCTCGCGGCGGGCGACCTTGTCATCGAGGGCGGCAACTCGTACTTCGGCGACTCGATCCGCCGCGCCAAGCAGCTTGGCGAGCGCGGTATCGGCTTCATCGACGCCGGTACCAGCGGCGGCATCTGGGGCCTCAAGGAAGGCTACTGCATCATGGCGGGCGGCGACGGCGCCCAGGTCGCGAAGGCACAACCGATCTTCGACGCGCTGGTGCAGTCCGGCGGCTTCGCCCACGTCGGGCCCGCGGGCGCCGGCCATTTCACCAAAATGGTCCACAACGGCGTCGAGTACGGCATGATGCAGGCGTTTGGCGAGGGTTACGAATTGCTGCGTGCCAGCGAACTCGGCATCGATGTCGAGAAAGCCGTCAAGGTGTGGCGCAACGGCAGCGTGGTCCGCTCCTGGCTGCTCGACCTGCTCGCCAAGGCCCTGGATGAGGACCCGGAATTGCGCAGCATCAAGGGCTGGGCCGAGGATTCGGGCGAGGGGCGCTGGACAGTGCAGGAGGCGGTGCGCCTGGGCGTCCCCGCGCACGTGCTCTCCGCCGCCCTCTACGCGCGCTTCTCCTCGCGTCAGGACGATCCGCCTGCGATGAAAGTGGTCGCGGCGCTCCGGAACCAGTTTGGCGGACACGCCGTGAAGAAGGAAACGTGACGCCGGCGCGCGGCGCGGAGGCCAGCGTGGAGTACCCGTGACGACACCCAGGGGGGATCCCTGCCTCATCGTCGTATTCGGCGCGGCCGGGGATTTGACTCGCCGTCTGCTGGTGCCGGCGCTCTACAACCTTGCCTGCGACGGACTGCTTTCGCCGCACCTGGCGATCATCGGCGTGGCGGCGGAGGCCTTGGATACGACGCAGTTCCGCGAACGGCTGAGCGCGGACATCCGTCGCTTCACGACGCGCAATGCGGTGGACGAGGCGGTCTGGGCCGACTTTGTGGGCCGGCTGCACTATCTTGCGGGGCGCTTCGAAGACAATGCGACCTACGCCGCCATCGGCGCGCTGCTCGAACGCTTGGACGCGCCCTACGGGACCGGCGGCAACGTGCTCTTTTACCTCGCAACGCCGCCCGTGCTGTTCGGCCTGATCGGCGAGCGGCTGGCAGCGGCGG
>MEQT01000046.1:0-16732 GCA_001770325.1 Betaproteobacteria bacterium RIFCSPLOWO2_02_64_14 | reverse complement strand
GGGTTCAATGCGGGGCTGGCGGCGCCTGATTGTCGAGAAGCCCTTTGGGCGGGATCTCGGCTCGGCCCTCGAGCTCAACCGTACCCTGCTTACGCATTGGAACGAGGAACAGATCTTTCGCATCGACCATTACCTGGGAAAGGAAACGGTGCAGAACCTGCTCGCATTCCGGTTTTCGAACGGACTGTTCGAGCCGCTCTGGAACCGGCAGCAGATCGATCACATTCAGTTCACGGTGGCGGAATCGGTGGGCGTCGAAGGGCGCGGCGCTTACTACGACGGCGCGGGGGCGCTGCGCGACATGATCCAGAATCACATGTTCCAGATGCTGGCCTATCTGTGCATGGAGCCGCCGTCCTCGTTCCGCGCCGACTCCGTGCGCAACGAGAAAGCCAAGGTGCTGGATTCGGTGCGCATCATGAGCCCCGCGGACGTGTTGCGCGACACGGTGCGCGGCCAGTACGGCCCCGGCCGCAAGCCTGACGGGACGGCGGTGCCCGGTTACCGACAAGAGAAGAACGTCTCGCCGGAGTCGAACACCGAGACCTTCGCCGCGCTGCGACTGCATATCGACAACTGGCGCTGGGAAGGCGTGCCCATCTACCTGCGCTCGGGCAAGAGCCTGTGGAAGCGCGGCACCGAGATCCTGGTTCAGTTCAAGAAAGCGCCCGAAGTGCTGTTTCGCGAAGAACAGGGCATCCGCCACCTCGAGCACAACCAGCTTATCTTTCACATCCAGCCGGACCAGGGCATTGAGCTGCGTTTCCAGGCCAAGCATCCCGGGCCGCTGCTTTCGCTGCAGAAAGTAGACATGCGTTTCGACTACCAGGAGGCCTTCGAAGCTTCGCGCAGCACCGGCTACGAAGTGCTGCTCTACCACTGCATGCGCGGCGACGCGACGCTGTTCACCCGGAATGACCTGGTCGAGGCGGCGTGGCGCATCGCCCAACCGATACTGGACACCTGGGCCGAGAATCCGCCGACCGACTTTCCGAACTACGAGGCCGGTACCTGGGGACCCAAGCCCGCATTTCACCTGATCGAGCGAGACGGCCGCAAATGGCTCGAGGTCATCAATCGCGCGGTGCTGGAGAAGGTGCCGCTGTTTGCCGGCACCAGCCCGGTTTTCCTGCACGGCCTTGCTCTGGTCCTGAAGCCCGCCCTGTTCGCTGCGGGCGACCTCATCGTGCGGCAAGGCGAACCCGGCGCCGAGATGTATTTCGTGGCCCGCGGTGAAGTGGAGGTGATCGACGGCGAGCGGGTGCTCTCCACGCTGGGCGAAGGCAACTTCTTCGGCGAAAAGAGCCTGCTGCTCGCCGCGCCGCGCTCCGCCACCGTGCGCGCCAGAACGCAGTGCGATCTTTACGTCCTCGAGAAGTCCGACTTTATCAAGGTCCTCAAGGACCACCCGAAGTTCGCGCGATCCATACTGGATGCCTATTGCCGCCGCTACAACTGCGTGGTCGAGGCGGAACAGGTGTTCGACAGCGTGCTGGCCGGCTACCTCGACCGCCATGCGTAGGCATCTCGCCGCGCGGAACTGATCCTCGATCCGGAAACGGAGCGAACCGAAATGGCCCTACATCCTCTGGCAGGTCGAACTGCTCCGCGCGAACTTCTGGTCAATGTTCCTCGGCTCCTGACGCGCTATTACGCGGAACAGCCGCTGCCATCCGATCCGGCTCAGCGGGTCGCATTCGGCACTTCCGGACACCGTGGTGGCTCTCTTGCGGGCGGCTTCAACGAAGGACACGTCCTCGCCATTTGCCAGGCGATCGCGGAGCACCGGCGCGGCGCAGGCATAACCGGGCCGCTGTTCGTCGGCATCGACACCCACGCGCTCTCGGAGGCAGCGTTTGCCACCGCGCTGGAAGTGTTCGCCGCGAACCGGGTGCAGCTGGTGATCGACGAGCGCCTGGGGTACACGCCGACTCCGGTGATTTCGCACGCCATCCTCACCCACAACCGGGGCGGCAGTTCGGAGCTTGCCGACGGGGTGGTCATCACCCCCTCCCATAACCCGCCGGAGGACGGCGGCTTCAAGTACAACCCGCCCTCCGGCGGCCCCGCAGATACGGCCACCACCACCGCCATCCAAAACCGCGCGAACGAGTTATTGGCCGACGGGCTGAAAGGCGTCAAACGCGTGCCGCTACGGGAGGCCCTCCAGGCGCCGCTCACGCGCCGCCGCGACTACATCGCCGCCTACGTGCGGGACTTGGGCAGCGTGCTCGACATGCCGGCCATCGCGTCGGCAGGGGTTCGCATCGGCGTCGATCCGCTCGGCGGCGCGGGAGTGGGTTACTGGGAGCCGATCGCGGAGACCTACGGGCTCAACATCCGGGTGGTCAACCGCGTGGTCGATCCCACCTTCTCCTTCATGCGGGTGGACCACGACGGCCGGATACGCATGGACTGCTCGTCGCCGTATGCCATGGCCGGGCTGATCGACCTCAAGGACGAGTTCGATGTCGCCTTCGGCAACGACGCGGACGCTGACCGCCACGGCATTGTCACCCCCAGCACGGGCTTGATGAATCCGAACCATTACCTGGCGGTGGCGGTGTCGTACCTGTTTCGGAACCGCCCCGCGTGGAGTGCGGCTGCCGGCGTCGGCAAGACGCTGGTCTCCAGTTCGATGATCGATCGCGTGGCGGCCGACCTCAAGCGCAAGCTCATCGAGGTGCCGGTGGGCTTCAAGTGGTTCGTGGACGGGCTATTGGAGGGGACGGTCGCGTTCGGCGGAGAGGAGAGCGCAGGCGCGTCCTTCCTGCGCAGGGATGGCGCCGTGTGGACCACGGACAAAGACGGAATCATTCTTGCGCTGCTGGCGGCGGAGATCACCGCCCGGACCGATCGCGATCCGGGTGAGCACTACGCGGTGCTGGCAGCGCGCTTCGGAGCGCCTGAGTACGAGCGCTCGGATGTGCCTGCCAACGCCGCGCAGAAGGCGGCGCTGTCCAGGCTTTCTCCGCAAATGGTGCAGGCGGGCGAGCTCGCAGGCGAACGGATCATCGCCAAACTGACCCGGGCGCCGGGGAACGATGCCCCGATCGGCGGACTGAAGGTGGTCAGCGAGAATGGCTGGTTCGCCGCTCGCCCCTCCGGCACGGAGGACATCTACAAGATCTACGCGGAGAGCTTTCAGGGCGTCGGGCACCTTCGGCGCATACAGGAGGAGGCGCGCGGCATCGTCGACACGGCCCTGCGCGCGGCGGGGGTCGCTTAGCCTCTTAATCTCGCTCGACCGCGATAACGGTTTCGAGGACGTGCACGGCCCCCGAGGCGAGCGTGCGCGCATCCTCCGCCGCATTGGCGGTCTCGACACAAACCATTCCGGTCCAGGCGGACTCGCCCAAATCGGCCATGGCGCGGGCCTTGTCGAGCCATGGATTCCATATGACGGTCGAGTGCGAGCCCGATTTGGCAATGATGATGCGCCGGCGCCAATCGGGGTCTTCCACAGTGCACTCGCTAGTGGTGGCCAGATACACGCGGTCGGTTTCGCCCGTGAATGCGATCGCGGCGGCCCCCTCGCGTCTACGCACGCCGCCGCCGACCTTGTCGAGATAGTCGGCATTCTCGAGCCCACGCACGCGAATGCGACGCACGTCCGATACGGCGAGATAGGTGTGGAGCGCTGCCTCGAAGGTGAAAGGGGAAGCGCCGGTGTTGCAGATTTCGAGGACGAGGCGCAACGCGCGCCCGGCGCTTGCGACGAATCTCGCGCCAAACGCATGCGACCACTCCACCCGCGTCCGCGCGTCATCGGTAAGCGTCATTGCCACCACGCAGTTGCCGTGCGCATCCACTGAGGCGGATTGAAGCGTCCAGTCGTGCACGCGGGCAAATCCGTGTTGTAGAGCGCGGGAATCGCCGGGCTTGGGTCCGAACCAGGGAAAGATAAGTGGCACTCCGCCGCGGATCGCCTTGCCGGGCATGAAGCCGCTGGTCGGACTGAGAAAGAGAACGGGGGGCGTGCCGGGAATCGTCCAATCGATCACTTGGGCGCCCTGCACTACCACCTCCAGAGACGAATGCTCCCCCGCAAGGCAAATGGCGGACAATGCTCCGCGGGCCAGTGGCGCGCTCATGACAACGCACGCAAGGCCGCCCGATCATCCTTCTCGATCACGCGGAGCAGTACGAGCGCTTGACCGTGAGGTTTTCGATCGCCGCGCTCCCAATGACGCAGGGTGCCGAGGCTGATTCCGAACCTCGCCGCGAACTCTTCCTGGGTCAGGCCGATTCGCTTCCGCAAGGACTGGACGTCGATCTCCGAGGGTTCGTGGACCTTCACCCCCCGCGCCTTCCCTTTCTGATGCGCTATAGCTTCGCGCAAACCCTGCTTGATGCTGTCAAATGCTTTACTGGACGGGACTAGAAGTACCTCACCGCGCCTTCGAGAGGCTGCGCGCGGCGGCGAGGCTGCGCTCGACGACTTGTGAAACCTCGCCCTCACCGCTGATTTCGTGGAGCAGTCCGGCCTTGTCGTAATACTCGATGAGCGGCACGGTCTGGCCGTGAAAGGTCTTGAGCCGCGCGCGCACGGTGTTTGGATTATCGTCGTCGCGCTGGTAGAGCTCGCCTCCGCAGTTGTCGCAGACGCCGGGCGTTTTCGGCGGCTTGAACTGCTTGTGGTACGGCGTCTGGCAATTCCGGCAGATCAGCCGGCCGGAGAGGCGGTTCACGATCGCCTCGTCCGAGACGTTGATGTAGAGCACGCCGGCAATGCGCCGCTGGAGGCTCGCCATCATATCCATGAGCGCCTGGGCCTGGGGCAGCGTGCGCGGAAAACCGTCGAGGATGAAGCCGCGCTGCGTGTCGGGCCGCGCAAGCCGCTCCTCCACCATCGCTTCGGTCACGTCGTCGGGCACGAGTTCGCCGCGGTCCATGTAAGTCTTGGCGAGCTTGCCGAGGTCGGTCGCGTTTTTCAGGTTCTCGCGGAACAGGTCGCCCGTTGCGATGTGCGGCAGCTTGAGCTCCCGGCTCAACTGTTCGGCCTGCGTGCCTTTGCCTGAGCCAGGGCCGCCGAGCAACACCAGATCGAGGCTGGGCCGCGCGAGCTGCTCCGGCAACAACCCCGCGCCGCGCACCACCGTGATCTTCTCGACTTCCTGGCGCGTCGCGAACTCGTAGCCCTGCGTCTTGACCGCCTCCAGCGCCTCCACGATCCTGGCGTTGACCGCGTCAATGGTCCCTTCACCGGACACGATGACGAGTTTCTGCGTGCCGGTATAGTGGTCCAGCAACGGCCCGGTAGTGCGGTGAAAGACGCGCAGCCGCGTGCGCACCATGTCGGCGGAATCGTCGGAACGTTGATAAATCTGCCCACCGCAGAGGTCGCACACGCCGGCGACCCGCGGTGGTTTGATCGTCGTGTGGTAAGGCGTCTGGCACTTGCGGCAGGTGAGCCGGCCCGAGAGGCGGTTGACGATTTCCTCGTCGGAGACCTTCAGGTAAATCACCGCGTCGACCATTCGGTTGAGTTGCTTGAGCAAGTCATCGAAGAAACGTGCCTGGTAGGCCGTGCGCGGGAAGCCATCGAAGAGCGTCCCTCTGTCCGGCCCGAGCCTGCGCACGGATTCCTCGATCATCGCGTCCACCACTTCATCCGGCACCAGTTCGCCCTGCTCCATGTACTTGCGCGCCAGGATGCCGAGCGCGCTATGGCTTTCGAGGTTTTGCCGGAGCAGGTCGCCCGTGGAGATGTGCTGGAGGTTGTAGCGGGCGGACAGTTTGTCCGCGTGCGTGCCTTTGCCGACGCCAGAAGGACCGATGAAAGCGAGGTTCATGAGAGGCTCTTGCTGGGAAACGAAACCCAACCTACCACATTAGCCGGTGGGGTTACAATCATCAATGTAACCGCTTGTCGTACCTGAGTGCGGCAAGCTATTGTAAGACCGCTACACGCAACATGGCGAAAAACCATGACTTCAGACCGCAGGCAACGATGACAGCACAGCCCGCCAACGCGCGTCCCGCACCCGATCAGGAACTCGTCGATATCGCCGATTACGTCCACGATTACGCCATCACTGACCGCAAGGCAATCGACGCCGCGCGGCTGTGCACGACCGACACGCTGGCTTGCGCGCTCGATGCGCTCGCCTATCCGGAATGCAGCAAGCTGCTGGGGCCGGTGGTGCCGGGCACCATCGTTCCGCTGGGCTCGCGCGTGCCCGGAACGCGCCTCGAACGCGATCCGGTGACTGGGCGGCAATCGCGAGCAGATCATCAACGCGGTATCCAACGCGTGGGTGGACGACAGTCTCACCGTGTGCCGGCAGGCGCCCGATACCGGTTGGCGCAAGAGCTGGGCGGCGGCCGATCCGCGCATCGACGCATTGCGCGAGCAGACCATCATCACCGAGGACCCGCGCTACAGCCGGGACTTCTACGACCCGGAAAAGCGCTCGAGCTCGAACGCGGTGCAGGTCTTCTTCACGGACGGCACCAGCACGCCCAAGGTCGAGGTGGAGTACCCGATCGGGCATCCGCGCCGCCGCTCCGAGGTCATGCCGGTCCTGAAACAAAAGTTCGAAGCGAGTCTCGGGCGACATTATCCGCCGGTGCAGCGTTCGCGCATCCTGAAGTTGGTCGAGAACGCGGAGATGTTTGAACGCACCGCCGCGCATGAGTTCGTGGACATGCTGGTGATATGAGCGAACGCCTCCGCGTGGCGTGCCTGCAGCTCAATTCGGGCAGCGATCTGCCGGGCAACGTGGCGACCGTGCGCGCGCTCGCGCGCGAGGCCGCCGGCAACGGCGCGCAATTCGTGCTGACGCCGGAGTACGCGTTCATGCTTGACGGCCGCGGGCGCATGATGCGCGACGGGGCGTTGCCCGCCGAGGGCGGGGAGGTGCTGGCAGAAATGCGCGAGCTCGCGCGCGAGCTGCAGGTCTGGTTGCTCCTGGGTTCCCTCACAGTGCGCACCGAGGAAGAGCGGATCGCCAACCGCTCGGTGCTGGTGGCGGCGGACGGGGCAATCATCGCGAGCTACGACAAGATACACATGTTCGATGTCACACTGCCCGACGGCAAGGTCATACGCGAGTCATCCGCTTATCTGCCGGGCGACCGGGCGGTGATTGCGGATACGCCGTGGGGCAAACTCGGTCTGACCGTGTGTTATGACTTGCGTTTTCCCGGCCTGTTTCGTGTCCTCGCGCGGGCCGGTGCCGCGTTCATTTCGGTACCATCCTCGTTCCAGCGCCAGACCGGCAAGGCGCACTGGCACCCGCTGCTCAGGGCGCGCGCAATTGAGAACGAGTGCTTTATTTTTGCGCCTGCGATGTGTGGCGACCACCCGGGAGACCGTCAGACCTACGGGCATTCCCTGATCATCGATCCCTGGGGCGAGATCCTTGCCGATGGCGGTGAAGCGCCCGGCATCGTCTATGGCGAGATCGATCCCGCGCGCGTCGCGAAGGTGAGAAGGATGATGCCGTCGCTCGAGCACGACCGCGAATTCCTGCCGCCCTAGGAGTGTGTCGGACTTTGTCCCGACACACTCCTTACGCAAAATCGCCTGGACGAAGTCCAACAAACTCCTGGGCAGAGCCTCCGTCGAGGCGCCGTCCGTGCTCGCCATGTTACAATTTGACGTGCTTCATCATGTACTTGCTTTCGCTCTTGGCGCGCCGGCGCGGACCGACTGCGCGCTCACGCTTTGTGAGTCTTTGGGTTGCAGGTGCTCTGACCCATGCGCATACTCCTGAGCAACGACGACGGTTATTTCGCGCCGGGTATCGCCGCACTGGAGCACACTCTTTCCCCGATTGCAGAGGTTGCAGTGGTCGCGCCGGAACGCGACCGCAGCGGCGCCAGCAATTCGCTGACGCTGGACCGTCCCCTGACCGTGCGGCGCGCGCAGAACGGCTACTTCCATGTGAACGGCACGCCGACGGACTGCGTGCACTTGGCCGTGACCGGCCTGCTTCAGGATCTGCCCGACATCGTGGTGTCCGGCATCAACCACGGCGCCAACATGGGCGACGACACGATCTATTCGGGTACCGTGGCGGCGGCGACCGAAGGCTTCCTGCTCGGGATTCCCTCCATCGCAATATCGCTCGTCGCGGACGGCAGAGATTATTTCGAGACCGCTGCGCGTGTGGCATTGGAACTCGTGCAGCGTTTCAATAGCAGGACTCTCACACAGCCGGTGCTGCTCAACGTGAACGTTCCGGATCTGCCGTACGAACGCCTGGGCGGGTGCGAGGTCACGCGGCTCGGCCGGCGCCACAAGGCCGAGCCGGTGGTGAAATCGATGACGCCGCGAGGCGAAACCGTGTACTGGATCGGGGCCGCGGGCGGCGCGCAAGATGCGGGGGCGGGAACGGATTTTCATGCAGTCGCAAACGGGATCGTTTCGGTGACGCCGCTGCAGGTGGACCTGACTCGCTACGCGCAGATCGACGACGTCAGGGCATGGATGCAATGAACGCGCCGCGCAACAGCGGAGTGGGCATGACTTCGCAGCGCACCCGCCAGCGGATGGTCGAGCGCCTGCGCAGCCTCGGCATACGCGACGAAACCGTGCTCGGCGTGATGAACGAGATTCCACGGCACATCTTCGTCGACGAGGCCCTGGCGAGCCGCGCTTATGAGGATATCGCGCTTCCCCTGGGTTTCGGCCAGACGATATCCAGTCCTTATACCGTCGCGCGCATGACGGAGCTCGCACGGGGAGGGAACGCTCTCAAGAAGGTGCTTGAAATCGGTACCGGATGCGGTTATCAGACGGCGGTGCTGGCGCGCCTTGCGACGGAGGTGCACTCCATCGAGCGCCTGGCGCAGCTCATCAGCAAGGCACGCCGCCATCTGCGCGACGTGCGCGCGATCAACACGCGGCTGCGATACGGAGACGGCATGCAAGGCATGCCGCAGGCGGCGCCCTTCGACGCGATCGTCATCGCGGCGGCGGCGACGCATGTTCCGGAACCGCTGCTCGAGCAGCTTGGTGTTGGCGGACGGATGGTGCTACCGCTGGGCAGCGGAGAGGAACAGCGTCTATGCGTGATCGAGCGCACGGCGCAGGGCTATAATGAACGGCGCATGGACGCGGTCAGGTTCGTGCCCCTGCGTTCGGGTACCGAATAGTACGATCTGGAATAACCGCATGGATCGGTGGCTGGATGGCGTAAAGGGCATCGCGATGATCGGGCTTGCAAGCCTTGTCATGGCGGGCTGCGCGGCCAAGCGCCCTGCGCCGGTGTCCGAGCGCGCGCCGCCGCCCAGGACGGCGCCGACCAAACCTTCGGTTGCTCCCCGTCCGCCGGCCCTCCCGGCGGAACGTCCCAGCACCTACATCGTGAAAAAGGGCGACACGCTGTACAGCATCGCGCTCGACCATGGCGTGGCCTACAAGGAGTTGGCCGCCTGGAACAATGTTGAGTCGGACAGGATTCAGGTCGGCCAGCAACTGAGGCTCGTGCCGCCGGCAGGGGTGGTGATCACGGCTCCCCTCAAGACCGCCCCGGCGCAAGTGCAAGCACGGCCGCTGGATACCTCCGGGGCGCCCGCGGTGGCCGTGGCCGGGGGCAACGTCAAGAGCGAACCGCTCGCGGTGCGCGTGCCGTACTCGGAACAGGCGTACGCGCAGTTGGCATCGGTCAAACCGCCGGCCGCGCTGGAACCCGGACCGCCCGTTCGGCCGGATGCACAGCGTGGCGAGGACGACCTCGACTGGATCTGGCCTGCCAGCGGCAAGGTGATCAGCGGTTTCAATGAAAGCGCCAATCTGAAGGGAATCGCGATCGCCGGCAGGCTGGGCCAGCCGGTCTTGGCGAGCGCGCCGGGACGCGTCATCTTCAGCGGAACCGGCATCCGCGGTTTCGGAAAGCTCATCGTGATCAAGCACAACAATACCTTTCTGTCCGTGTATGCCCATAACAACACGCTGCTGGTGAAGGAAGGACAAACCGTCGCCAAGGGGCAGAAAATCGCGGAAATGGGCAATACCGACGCGGATCAGGTCAAGCTGCATTTCGAGATCCGGCGTTTCGGGAAACCCGTCGACCCCGGCAAACTGCTCCCCGACCGCCCGGTCTAGCGCGTCGCCGCGCTGAAGTGTTTCACGCGCTCCTCGAACTCGCGCCAGGCGGCCGGGCCGGGCGCCACTCCGTAACGGAGCACGATATAAAGGCGCGTGATGGCGCCGACCGCCGTCTGCAGATCGGGGCGGGCGGCGGCGAGGCGTGCGGCGTAGGCGGCCGGACCTTCCGAAGGCGCACGCGGCAAGCCGGCGCCTGCCAGCTTGCGGCAGAACAGCAGGTATGCGCGCTTCACAGGATCCATTGCCGCGCGCGAGCGGCGGGCCATGAGGAGGAACAGGATCACGGTGACGGTCAGGGTCGCGATCACCAGCAGGAGCGCCAGCGACTCCCACGTGCTCCTGTCGATTCCGATCCGCGTCATCAGGCTGCGTTGGCGCTCGGGGTTGTAGCCCAGCACCCATTGGTTCCAGCTGTTCGCGGCCGAATCCCAGGTGAGCCGCAACTGGCGCAGCCACGGGTAGTCGCCGCGCGCCAATAGCGGCAGCGGATCGGTGCGCGGCAGCGCCGCTGCGATGCCCGACTCTACCCGCAACGGAGACACGGCTGCCGTGGGGTCCACCCGGATCCAGCCTGCGTCGGGAAACCACACCTCGGTCCACGCGTGCGCGTCGGATTGCCGCACGATCATGTAGTTGCCAAGCGGGTTGAGCTCGCCGCCAAGGTAGCCCGTCACGATGCGCGCGGGGATGCCGGCTGCGCGCATCAGCACCGCGAAGGCCGAGGCGTAATGCTCGCAGAAACCGCGGCGTGTCCGGAACAGGAAATCGTCCACCGGGTGATCGCCGAGTTGCGGGGGCGAAAGCGTATAGAAGTAAGCCTCGTCGCGGAACATTGCCAGCACCGCGTTCATCAGGGCCCTGTCGCCGGCGAATTTCTTGCGCAACGCCCGCGCGAACTCGGCGGTGCGGGGATTGAATCCTGCCGGCAGTCTCAACGCCCGGCGCATCGCCTGCCTGCTCTCGGCAAGGCCGAACTCGACTTTGAGAAATGACTGCATGTCGTAGCGCACGCGGGTGGTGACGGGCGCCGCGGAACGCAACTGAAAATCGGTGGTGGGAATCGCGCCGGGCGGCACTCTGGCGGGAAGGTCGAGTGCGAGCAGCCAGCGATTGTTGTGCGGTTCCAGGGTGACGCTGTATTCGATCCCCGGCAGCTGGGCATTGTAGCGCAGCTGGCTCGCGTACTGATAGGGCGGCGCGGACCAGGAGTAGCCGTCGAAGTCCCACATCACCGGGCCGCGCCAGTAAAGGTCGCGCGGTGGCGGCGCCTGTTCCTTGAACTCCACGCGGAACGCGACCGCATCGGACAGGGTGAGGTTGGTGAAGCTTCCCGGGGACATGGTTTCGGAGAGTCCGCTCAGCGCTGAATATGCATCGTGCGGCAGCCCCCACAGCGGTCCCTGAATCCGCGGAAAGAGGAGAAACAGCACCAGCATCAGTGGGGCCGACTGCGCCAGCATGAGACCTGCTGCGCGCAACGGCACCCGGTAACCCGCATCCGAGTGCCCGTGCTGCAGGTGGACCATGCCGGCGGTGATAAGCCACACGCACACCAACATATAAAGCGCAGTGGGAATCGTCTGCGAGTGCAGGAAGTTGGTGATCACCAGGAAGTAGCCGAGAAAGCACAGCAACATGCCATCCCGGCGCGTGCGTGTCTCGAGCAGTTTCAGCGCGAGCATTACCATCAGCAGGGCGATCCCGGCATCTCGCCCGAAAATCGTGCGGTAGTTGAGGTATACGCCGGTGACGGTTCCAGCGACGATCGCGAGCAGCAGCCACTTGCGCGGGAGTTCGAGCCGCATTTTGCCCAGATAGACGCGCCAGGCGACGAGCATCAGCGCGAGGGTGATGATCCACCACGGCAGGCGGTCGACGTGCGGCGCGGCGACAAGCAGCAGCGCGCCGGTGAGCCACAGCGTGCTACGCAGATGGAGCCTGGGATCCATCCCGGTCGAGCACCCGTACATCGAACAGCGCGAGCGCCTCGAGGCAGCGCTCGCGGTGCGCTTCACCTGTTGCCACCGGCAGCGTCATGCCCGGCAGGCGCAAGCCATAAGATACGCTGGAGGCCTGCGCGTCGATGACCCAACGCGTGAGCTGCGACAGCCTTGCTTCGACATCCATGGTGGCGGGCAGCTGCTGCCAGTCGAGCCAGAGTTCCGCGTCGGCGCGTCCGCTGAACTGTTTCGTGAGCAGACCCTGATCGCGTGCGGCTGCCTTCCAGGCGATGTGCCGCGGCGAGTCCCCGGGGTGGTACTGGCGCAGGCCGGAGAAATCCTCCTGTCCCTGTCCGTGGAGCGCGCCGCTGCCTTCCGAGGATACCTGCGGCGGGAGGGCGCCGGGCCGCGCCGGGCGCGGGTAGACCACGCACTGCACGTCGAGATCAAGATACGACCAGGCATGAAACAGCCCAAGCGGGTAACGTGTGAAAAGTGTCAAGCGCCCCGGCCGCAGGGGGCCGCGGCGCAGCGCCGGAACGTCGACGCCCGCAAGGACCTGGTGCTGCGCCGGGATATCGTGAAAGTCCGCAGCATTGCGGTCACGGGTCAGCCCGATTTCGTAGCGGTCGGTGGCTCCCGGGTTTTCCAGCCGCACGGTGAAGCGCGCATGCTCTCCAGCGAAAACCGCCTGTACCCGCCCCGGCGCGACCCGCATGTGGGCGAGATTGCGAAAGGTGTGCAGCATGGCTGTAATTCCCAGCCCGGCCAGCAGGAAGGTCAGGACGAAACCGAGGCTCAAGCCATAGTTGATCGACCCGACCAACATCAACAGCAACGTGAGTGCGAATACGATTCCCTGCCGTGTGGGCAGGATGAAGACGCGGCGCTGGACCAGGACTATCGTGCCTCCCTCCGGGCCGCGCGGCTGGAAAATCCAATGGTAGAGTTGGTTCTTGAGCGCTGCGTACATCTCAGGGCAGGATTGAGGATCGAGGATCGAGGATCGAGGGAGAAGCCCAGGCGCACGCCCTCAATCGGCATGAAGCGAGCGGATCTCGATTACTCAATCCTCACTCCTCATTCCTTGCTTCTTACGGGATAGGCACCTGCTTGATCAACTGCCCAGCCACGTCGGCCCCGTTGACGCGGCCGGTCTCGCCGGCAAGCGCCAGCCGGTGACCCACCACGCCCGGCAGTACCGCCTGCACATCCTCGGGCAGCACATGATTGCGATCCTCCATCAGCGCCCACGCGCGGGCTGCGTGAAGCACAGCGAGCGCGGCCCTGGGCGACAGGCCATGGACAAATTCCGCCGACTGCCGGGTATGACCCACCAGCGCCTGCACGTAATCGAGCAGCGCACCCGCCGTGTACACCTGCTGCGCCGCGCGCTGCAGCTCGATCAGCGTTCGGGATTCCATGCACGGCTTGAGTTGCGTCAGGAGGTCACGGCGGTCCTCGCCTTGCAGGAGCGCACGTTCCGCATCGGAATCGGGATAGCCGAGCTCGATGCGCATGAGAAAGCGATCCAGTTGCGATTCCGGCAGCGGAAAGGTGCCGATCAGGTATGAGGGATTCTGCGTGGCGATCACGAAAAACGGGTCCGGGAGCCGGCGCGTCTCGCCCTCGATGGTGACCTGCTGTTCCTCCATCGCCTCCAGCAGCGCGCTCTGCGCCTTGGGGGTGGCCCGGTTCACTTCGTCGGCGAGCACCACCTGGGTGAATACCGGTCCGGGATGGAACTGGAAGCCGCCGGTGTCCCGGTTGTACACCGACACGCCCAGAATGTCGGCCGGGAGCATGTCGCTGGTGAACTGGATACGCTGAAAACCGAGGCCGAGCGATGAGGCGAGCGCGTGCGCGAGCGTGGTCTTGCCGACACCCGGAATGTCCTCGATCAGGAGGTGGCCGCGGGCGAGCAGGCACGCCAGCGCGAGCCGGATCTGGTGCTCCTTCCCGAGAATGATGCGGCCGACCGCGGCGGCGACTGTGTCAATCTGATTGGGCATGATCCTCTGCCATCACCTGATGGAGTTTGCCATATTGAATGAGAAAGGCGTAGTCTCTTCTTGATGTGCAGTCGTGACTCGATCGTCCAACGTTCCGCCACAATTCGGATTGTAGCGGGATCACCGTGACGGTCGCGTTCCTCACGCACCCGGATTGCCTGCTGCACGACATGGGCGCGCATCATCCCGAGCAGCCTGCGCGGCTGCACTCGGTGCAGGATCAGCTCATCGCATCGGGAATCAGCAGTTTCCTGCTGCACGTTGATGCCCCACTGGCAACGCATGCGTGTCTCGCGCGGATTCACAGCGTTCGCCATATTGCCGCAATCGAGAACGCAGTGCCACAAACGGGCCTGGTGCATCTCGATCCCGATACGGCGATGAATCCTCACACGTTCTCCGCGGCGTTGCGGGCGGCGGGCGCCGCGATACTTGCGACCGACATGGTGATGGAGGGCCGGGTATGTGCCGCATTCTGCAACGTGAGGCCGCCCGGACACCACGCGGAACGCGAACGCGCGATGGGTTTTTGCCTGTTCAACAACGCCGCCGCCGCGGCCGCCCATGCGCTCGACCATCACGGTCTGAAACGAGTAGCGATTGTCGATTTCGACGTCCACCATGGCAATGGCACCGAGGATATCTTTCGCGACGATCCGCGGGTGTTGATGGTTTCGACCTTTCAGCACCCTTTCTATCCTTACAGCGGCATCGAAGGGCGCTCCGAGCGGATGGTCAATATTCCTCTCGCTGCGTACAGCGGGAGCCGCGAGTTCCGCGCGGCGGTCGAGAACCATTGGGCGCCGGCGCTGCAGGCATTCGCGCCCGAGATGGTCTTCGTATCGGCGGGCTTTGACGCGCACCGCGAGGACGATCTCGCGATGCTGAACCTGACAGAGGCCGATTACGCCTGGGTTACGCAAGTCATCCGGGCGGTTGCGGACAAATATGCGCAGGGGAGGATCGTGTCGGTGCTCGAGGGCGGCTACGCGCTGCATGCGCTGGGCCGCAGCGTGGTGGCGCACCTGAAAACGCTCGCCGACCTCTGAGTGTATGGTTGGGCCCGGCTGCGAAGCAGGCCGGTCTATTCGATGAAGACGGCAGCAAGCACGCGGCGGCCTTCACTCGTCAGAATATTAAAGGTGCGGCACGCGGCACGGGTATCCATGACCTCGAGACCGACGCCGGCGTCCGCAAGCGGGCGCGTGAGCGCGGGCTCTGGGAAACGCAGCATGGCGCCGGTGCCGAGAAGCACGATCTCGGGGGCATGGGCGAGCAGTTCGGAGAAATGCTCAGGCGCGAGCACCGAGAACGCGCTCACGTCCCAGGGCTGGACCAACTCCGGTACGACCAGCACCGGACTTTCGTGCCGGGCGTGGTTGACCTCGACGTAACCGGCGCCGTAGCCGGTGAAAACACAGCGGCCGGCGGCCTGCTCAAGCTGGAGCTTCATTTGTGGCTCGTTTCCTGCGGACGGCGTTCCGACTTTCGAATACCCTGAGATTTGTTAGGTTACACCCTTTGTCCAGCCGCCGCACATTAAGCATCTGATTTGCCGCGGATTAGTCGCTCCGTTACAATCACTAGCTCTTTCGCCTCGACGCACCCGCATGGAAGAATTTCCACGAATAAAGCGCCTTCCGCCTTACGTTTTCAACGTGACGGGCGAACTCAAGCTCGAGGCGCGCCAGCGCGGCGAGGACGTGATCGACTTCAGCATGGGCAATCCCGACCAGCCCACGCCGCGCCACATCGTGGACAAGCTGATCGAGACCGTGCAGCGTCCGGACACGCACCGCTACTCGGTGTCGAAGGGCATACCGCGGCTGAGGCGCGCGATCTGCAACTGGTACAAGGCACGCTACGACGTCGAACTCGATCCCGACGCCGAGGCGATCGTCACCATCGGCTCCAAGGAAGGCATCGCCCACCTTGCGCTCGCGACGCTGGACACCGGCGACATCGTGCTGGTGCCGAATCCGAGTTACCCGATACACATCTACGGGCCGGTCATCGCCGGCGCCGATATCCGCCACGTGCCGATGCATTCGGGTGTGGATTTCTTCGAGTCGCTGGAGCGCGCGATCCGCGACTCCTATCCGAAACCGAAGATGCTGATCGTCAACTTTCCGAGCAACCCGACCACCCAGTGCGTGGAACTGCCGTTCTTCGAGCGGCTGGTAGCCGTTGCGCGCGAGCATCACATCTATGTGGTGCACGATCTTGCCTATGCGGACATCGTGTTCGATGGTTACCGCGCGCCATCAATTCTTGAAGTGCCGGGCGCCCGCGAGGTCGCCGTCGAGTTCTTCACGATGTCGAAGAGCTACAACATGGCGGGGTGGCGGGTGGGGTTCATGGTGGGAAACCGGGAACTGGTCACGGCACTCGGACGCATGAAAAGCTACCACGACTACGGGATGTTCACCCCGATCCAGGTCGCCTCGATTATCGCGCTGGAAGGCCCGCAGGATTGCGTGGAGACCGTGCGTGCAGTGTATCAGGGGCGGCGCGACGTGCTGTGCAGCGGCCTGGATGCGATCGAGTGGAAGGTCGAGCGGCCGAGGGCGACGATGTACGTATGGGCGCCGATTCCCGAAAAGTACCGGGCGCTGGGCTCGCTCGAATTCTCGAAGAAGCTGCTGGCGGACGCGAAGATCGCCGTCGCACCGGGTACCGGCTTCGGGCACTACGGCGACGATCACGTGCGCTTCGCGCTG
>MEQT01000045.1 GCA_001770325.1 Betaproteobacteria bacterium RIFCSPLOWO2_02_64_14 | reverse complement strand
GTCTTGATTCGTTCCGCCTTGAAGAAATCCTTGGCGAGCCACTTGCCGGGTTTGGCCTCGACTGCGTTGAGCGGGTCCGAGACCACCACCACGGTCCCTTGTAACTCGGGACGCAGGACGTAACGCCCCGCCGGCACGCCGTCCTTCGCCGCGGGCAGCGGATTCATCGGGTCCTTTTTCAGCACCTTCTTCCCGAATACCAGCCTGGCGAGCGGCTTCCCTGCGCCATCCTTGAACTCGATGAGCGTGCCCGATCCCTCACCCTTGCCCGGCTCGACGAGCTCGACCCGGGGCAGCAGCGAGGCGCCCACCTGCTCGGACTGCGTCACCTTGATTTCGACCAGCTTCACCAGCAGATCCGCGATCGCCTGCACGTCGGCCGGATAGCCGGCGCGCTCCTGCACCGTCCAGGCGTTGTCCTTCCTCACCAGCGTGACGGCATCCTTCGCGTCCTGCAGCCGCATCTCGCCGACGTCCGCCACCTTGAGATTGGGCAGGAGCCTGGCGCCGATCTTCGCACCGCTCTCGCGATACGCCGTGACGTCCTGCCAGAACAACGCAATCCCGGCGCCGCCGAGCACCAGCAGCGCCACAACGAGAATCAGAAACTGTTTGCGGTTCATGCGCGCGCCTTCGCTTTCCTGCGCTTCACCAGCGCGAGCAGCAGGCCGGCCAGCGCCACCAGCAGCGGCACCAGGCCGATGTTGATGAGCTTGGTCCAGAACGCCAGCAGGTCCGTCTCCACGCGCAGATTTTTCCTCAGCTCCTTGAGGTCCCTGCGCGTTTCGACGGCCTTCTTGCGGAAATTCTCGATCTCCGCCTGCTGCTCGGCCGTGAGGATGGTCGCCTGCGCGCCGGGCTTGCCTTTCTGCAGCCCCTGGATTTTCTCCTGCGTCTGGTTGAGGCTGTCCTCGAGCTCCTTGATCTTGCCGAGGTAGCTCTGCTGCGCGCGGTTCTCCATTTCGCGGATCACCGTCAGCGGCCGGGTGAATGCGGCGCGGCTGCGCAGGCTGATGAGGTTGGCATCCCCCGCCATCTGCTCGACCAGGCTCTGCGCGAAATTGAGATTGCCGTTGCGCGGGATCACCACACGCTGACCGAAGACGTCCTGCACCTCGACCGCGGCATTGTCGGTCAGCATGTCCACGTCGGCGATCAGCACCACCTGATTCTCGGCCGCCGACTCCTTGACCTGCGGCTCTTCCTTCGCCGGCGGCTTCTTCTCCGCCCCTTTCTTCTCGTCACGCGGCATGTACGGCTTGGGTTTGCCCTCGGCGAACGCGGTCTTGAACTTGCCGGTGAGCCGGATCGCGAGCGGCATCTCCTCGCCCGAGGGCTGGAAGCCGCGGGTGGAAGGCTCGCCCGAGAGAGTGGCGATGATGAGATCGACCGGCATCGAATTCTTCGACGTATGCGCGAGCACCGTCTGGGTCAGTCCCGCCGCCAGCTTGCCCTTGAAAGCGCCGCTAAACGGGACGAGCAGCGTGCCGACCTGGCTGGTCACCACGTCTTCCTGGTTGAGCGCCTCGGGATTGAGCGAGAGCAGCGTCGGCAGGAGCCGCGGCCCGGAACCGCTGGCGTAGGTCATATCGGCGATCACCTTGTTCATGTCGACGTCGACGCCCCATGCCTTGAACAGGTTGAAGAACGAAGACTGCCCCGCCTGCGAGCCGCCGAACGGGTTCTGCATGTCCGGCTGCTGATCGAAGTAGGCGTAGGGATCGACGAACGCGATCAGCTTGCCGCCGCGCAGCACGAACTGGTCGATCGCGTACTCCGTGGTCTCCATGAGGTTGCGCGGATGGACCACCACCAGCACCTTGATGTCGTCGGGAATGCGCTCGACGTTCATTTCGACATTCCGGACGTCGAATATGCGCTTCAATTCGGAGGCGAACACCCACGGCTCGGTGGGTTGCTGCTTCAACATGGGATTCAACGAGCGCCCCAGCACCGGCAGGTCGCTCATGACGCCGATTACCGGTTTCTTCATCGCCGCCACCTGCGAAATGGCGCGGGTGATGTCGTATTCGAGCAGCCGTTCGCGGTCGGGCGCGAGCACCGGGATCGCCGATTTCTGGTCGAGGAACGATACCGCGAGCCCGAGATAGAACTTCTCGCCGGTGTCGGTCATCTGGCCATCGACGTTATCGAGCGCCGCCGACTCCTCCGCGTCCGAATCCGGCTCCGGGTTGAACTTCTCGATGATGACCTTGCCCCCGGCGGCGGCGCGGTACTCCGCAAGCAGGTCTTCCACACGCTTGGCGAATGTCTTGAGACCGACCGGCACGGCACTGCTGCCCTGCGAATAATAGAACCGGATCCTGACCGGCGCTTCCAGCTTCGAGAGGATGGTTTTGGTCCCCGGAGACAGCGTATAGACGCGGCCGTCGGTGAGGTCCACGCGGGCGCTGAACGCTCCGAGCAGGAAGTTCGCCGCGACCAGGATCGCGGCGAGCACGATCACGCCGCCGGCGGAGTAGAGAAGGGTTTCAAAGGCTTTCTTTTGCATGCTAGCCCGCTCGCTGGTTGCGGATGATGACGCCGGTCGTGAATAGCGCGAAGCCCATGACCGATGCGAAGAACAGGACATCGCGCACGTCGAGCACGCCGCGCTGGAAGCCCTCGAAGTGCGTCATCACCGAGAACGCGGCAATGACTTCGACGACCACCGGATTCGCCCACTTGGTCAGCAGATCCGTCACCGGCGTGTAGCCGGCAAGGATCAGGAACAGGCAGATCATGACCGATACGATGAAGCTGATGACCTGGTTGCGGGTCAACGCCGAGGTCATGCAGCTCACCGCAAGGTACGCACCCGCCAGCAGCAGGCTGCCGAAATAGCCCGCGGCAATCACGCCGTTGTCCGGATCCCCGAGATGGTTGACGGTGATCACCACTGGAAACGTGAGCAGCAGGGCCAGCGCGAGAAACGCCCACGACGCCAGGAACTTGCCGACGATCGCCTGCCAGGTCGTGATCGGCATGGTGAGCAGCAGCTCCATGGTGCCGAGGCGCCGCTCCTCGGACCACAGCCGCATGCCCGCTGCAGGAACCAGAAAGAGAAAGAGCCACGGATGCCATGTGAAAAACGACACCAGCGAGGCTTCGCCGCGCTCGAAGAAATTGCCCACGGTAAACGTGAAGAAACCCGTGAGCAGCAGAAAGATCACCAGAAACACGTACGCGATGGGCGAGGTGAAATAGCCGCCGAGTTCGCGCTTGACGATCGCTTTGATGTTGGCCCACGCTGATCCCCCACCCCAGCCTCTCTCGCGAAGAGAGAGGGGTTGCTGATCGCTCCCTTCTCCCCCCGAGAGAAGGGATGGGGATGAGGGCTGAACCTGCGACTGTTCAGTCATACTGCCCCCTCCTCAAACGAACCCGTATGCTCAACGATCTCATGTCGGCGGCTGGCAGCACTCGCTTTGCCGTCGATCCCCGAAACGGGGCCCCGCGCCGGATAGCTCATGCTGCCCCCTTCACCGTATCCGGCAGCGTGATGCTGCGGAACACCTCGTCGAGCCGCCCCTCCTCGGTGTGGATCTCGTCCAGCCGCCACCCCTGCTGCGCGGCGAGTTCGGCGACGCCGCGCGTAAGGCCACCGTTCGCCCGCGCGCGGTCCGCGTAGACGCGCGCTTCGACTTTGCCCTCGCCCTCGACCAGGATCTCGACCCTCGCGGCGCCCGCGAGCCTGGCGCATTGCTCCTGCACCGCGCCGGCAGGCACGCCGCCGACGCGGATGTGCACGGCGCCCGCCAGTTCGGAGCGCGACTTCAGTTCCTGCGGCGTGCCGTTGGCGACGATCCGGCCGCGGTCGATGATGATAACGCGCGAGCAGGTTTCTTCGACTTCTTCCAGGATGTGCGTGGAAAAAATGATCGCCTTGTTGGCGCCCATGCGCTTGATGAGATTGCGCACCTCGTGCTTCTGGTTGGGATCGAGCCCGTCGGTCGGCTCGTCCATGATGAGGATGTCGGGGTCGTGGATCAGCGCTTGCGCGAGGCAGGTGCGGTGCTTGTAGCCCTTCGACAGCGTGTCGATCGTCTGATACAGCACGTTCTCCAGAAAACAGAGTTCCACCGTACGCGCGATCGCCTGCTCGCGCGCGGCGCCATGAATGCCGCGCAACTCGGCCGCGAAGTTCAGGAAGCCGTGCACCGTCATGTCGGCGTACCCCGGCGCGTTTTCCGGCAGGTAGCCGATCAGGCGTTTGGCCGGTATCGGATCCTCCAGGATGTCGTAACCGCCCACGGTGATCTTGCCGGAGGTCGGCGGGTAAAACCCGGTGACGACGCGCATCGTCGTCGACTTGCCGGCGCCGTTCGGCCCCAGAAACCCCAGCACCTCGCCGCGTTCGACCGTGAACGAGACATCGTCCACCGCGAGCTTGGCGCCAAAGGCCTTGCTCAGGTTCTCAACCTTGATCACTGTGACCCTCCAGTGCGTGCGCGCCGCCTTGCCGGGCATGCCGCATTCTTTTCCTGTGCGCTCATAGATCTGTCCTCGACTACGATTTTCAACTCTCCTCCGGTGCGCACATGGCCAGCGGCCGCGTCGCACGCCGTTTTTGACATACAAGCGGTGAAAAGTTCGGGAGTCCACGAACAACCGATTGTTTTCCGGCCCGTTTTCCGCCCGCATCCGGGAACCACGAGCCGTCCACCGTGTCGCTGGCGGCGCTGGTGCCGACAGTCTGATTCGAACAGACGACCTACCGCTTACAAGGCGGTTGCTCTACCCCTGAGCTATGCCGGCCCGAGCGGGCAATTATACGTGAGAGCGGGAGGTCGGGAGTTGGTGAGCAAGGCGAGCGAGGCGATTGCGATAGGAAGGAACGTCGCTCCACGCCCTTCGCTCTGCCCATCTCCCGCTCTCCCGCTCTCCCGATCTCACGGGTGCATCGGTCCTATAATGCCCGCCGGACGAGGGAGGCCGCATGACGGAAGCAAATGCACCGGTCGGGATAATCGGCACCGGGTTGATGGGAACGGCGTGCGCACGGCGCCTGCTCGGCGCAGGCTACGCCGTGCTGGGTTTCGACGTCGATGCCGCCAAACTGCAGGCGTTCACCAAGCTCGGGGGCGGGGCCGCAGCATCGGTCGCCGAGATCACCCGCACCTGCCGCAAGGTGGTTCTGTGCGTATTCAACACCACGCAGGTCGAGGAAACGATCGAGGGTCCCGGGGGAATTCTCGCGACTTTGTCCCCGGACGCGCCGCCCATCATCGCCATCTGCACCAGCACCTGCGATCCCAATCGTATCGCGGCGCTCGCGGAGCGCATTCCCGCGAGCCGCCTGCGTTTCGTCGAAGCGCCGGTATCGGGCACGAGCGACCAGACCGCCCGCGGCGATGCGCTGGGTCTCGTCGCCGGCGATCCGGCCGCAGCCGAGGCAGCGCGCGACGTGCTCGATGCTCTGTGCCCGCGCTGGCATCACCTCGGCCCCGCCGGCAACGGGGGACGCGCCAAGCTCGCGATCAACCTGATCCTGGGCGTGACCCGGGCCGCGGTCGCGGAAGGACTCGTGTTCGCGCAACGTCTGGGGCTCGACCCGTCCGAGTTTCTCGCCGTGGCGCGCGAGTCGGCCGCCTACTCGCAGGTCATGGACGTGAAAGGCCCGAAGATGGTGAAAGGCGACTGGGAACCCCACGGCAAAATTACCCAGACGCTGAAGGATTTCCTGCTCATGCACGAGCAGGCAACATCTCACGGGCAGAAGCTGCCGCTGGCGCAGACTTATGTCGATCTGGTGCAAGGCTGCGTCGCCGCCGGCGAGGGCGAGTGGGACAACGCCGCCGTCATCCAGGAAATCCGCCGCCGCACCGCCTGACAAGATATGCCTCCCTCTCCCCCCGGAAGAGGGACCGAGGGTGAGGGAAGGAAAATCGTAGGTTGCGGGTGAGCGGTGCGAACCCCAACACGGTCACCGCGTTTGCGCGCTGCGCGCGTTCTCCTCGGCGAGTTTCTTCGTCTCCGGTTCATCAAGCACTTCGCGCGCCGCTCGGAAGGCCGCCACCGCTTTCGGGAATCCGGAATAGATCGCGCCATGCAGCAGAATTTCGCGGATCTCGGCGACGGTCAGCCCGTTGCGCACCGCATTGCGCGTATGCACCTTCAGTTCCTCGAGCGTCTGATTCGCCACCATCGCGGAGAGCGTCGCGATGCTGCGCTCGCGCCGGCTCAATCCGGGCCGCGACCACACCATGCCGTAGGCACGCACGCCGAACTCCCACATCGGGCGCTGGAACTCGTCGTTGAGCCGCGTCGTCTGATCGCGCTCGACCGCCGCCGCGCCCATCACCTCCTTGCGGATTTCGTAACCCTGCGCGAACCACGGGTCCCGCATCAGTTCGGCCAACTCCTGCTCTGCATTCATCTTCGCACTCCTTCATCCTTCATCCTTCATCCTTCCGCATTGACTTACTGCGCCGTCCAGCCACCATCGACCACCAGGCTCGTGCCGGTGATGAGCGAGGCGGCGGGCGAGGCGAGAAACGCGACTGCCGCGGTGACTTCGTCGAGCTGGCCGAGGCGGCCAAGCGGAATGCGATTCAGCACCCACTCGCGAAAGCGCGGCTCCTCGAAGAAAGGCTTCGTCAACGGCGTTTCGATGAAGGTCGGCGCGACGGAATTCACCCGGATGTTGTGAGGGGCAAGCTCGACGGCCAGCGCCTTGGTGAGACCCTCCACCGCGTGCTTGGTCATGCAATAAACGGTGCGCCCAGCCGCGCCGACGTGGCCCATCTGCGAGGTGATGCTGACGATCGCGCCGCCGCGCGCCCTGCGGTCGGGCGCTTCCAGCATCTTCTTCGCCGCCGCCTGTGCCACCAGAAAGGCAGCTCTGACGTTTAGATTCAGGATGCGATCGAGGCGCTCTTCGGTGACCTCGACGAACGGTTCCGGGATATTGCCACCGGCATTGTTGACCAGGATGTCGAGCCGCGGCACGCGCCCGATCGCATCGCGCACCTGTGCGCCGTCGGTCACATCGCATGCGAGCGGCACCGCAGCGCCTCCGTCAGAGCGTATCGAAGCAGCTGCCTGTTCCAGTTCGCTCAACGTGCGGCTCACGAGATAAACCTCGGCGCCGGCGTGCGCCAGGCCTATCGCTGCCGCAAGCCCGAGGCCGCGCCCCGCGCCGGTGACGAGCGCGACACGGCCTTCCAACCCGCAACCGCTCAGGAAGGCGGGCAGCGGCGCCGATGCGCTCATGTCCGTTCCGGTTTTGCGCGGTGCAGCCCCACATCCCTGCCGCCATAGCGGCGCAGCCGCAGATCCGCCTGTTCCTTGTGGCCCCAGAAGCGCTCGATGGCGCACAGCCGCGAGCAGTATTCACCGATCTCCACGCTCGCCTCGGGCGTGCACTCCTGGTAAGTGCAGGTCTTCATGAACTTGCCGACCCACAGCCCTCCGGTGTAACGCGCGGCGCCGCGCGTGGGCAGCGTGTGGTTGGTGCCGATCACCTTGTCGCCGTACGCGACGTTCGTTTCCGGGCCGAGGAAGAGCGCACCGTAGTTCTTCATGCGCTCCAGATACCAGCGCGGATGGCGCGCGAGCACCTCGACGTGCTCGGCGGCGACGCGGTCGGCCTCGCGTACCGCTTCTTCGGGGTAGTCCACGAGGATGATTTCGCCGTAATCGCGCCACGCCACACCTGCGACATCGGCGGTGGGGAGCACCCTCAACTGCCGCTCGATCTCGGCGGGCAGCGCTTCGGCGAGCGGTCGCGACGTGGTAATGAGGATCGCCGGACTGGTCGGGCCGTGCTCGGCCTGTCCCAGCAAATCGACCGCAACCATTTCCGCGTCCACGCTGTCGTCGGCGATCACCAGGATTTCGGTGGGCCCGGCGAGGAGATCGATGCCGACGCGGCCGAAGAGCTGCCGTTTCGCCTCCGCCACGTACGCGTTGCCGGGGCCTACCAGCATATCCACCGCTGGGATGCTTTCTGTTCCCAGCGCCATCGCGGCAACGGCCTGAACCCCACCGAGCACATGTATCTCATCCGCGCCGCCCAGGACCATGGCGGCGATCGTCTCGGCGTGCGGTGCGCCGGCGTTGGGTGGTGTGCAGGCGACAATGCGGCTGACGCCCGCCACGCGCGCGGTGACGATGCTCATGTGCGCCGAGGCGACCATCGGGTAGCGTCCGCCCGGCACGTAGCAGCCGACGCTCGCCACCGGGATGTTGCGGTGACCGAGCTTCACACCGGGCCTGATCTCCACTTCGATGTCGCGCAGCGCCGACTTCTGATGCCGGGCGAACGTGCGGATCTGCTCCTGCGCGAAACGGATGTCGTTGAGCGTGCTTTCCGGCACGTTGCGCATGAGGTTGTCGATCTCCGCCTGGCTCAGGCGAAAACTCGGCGGCGACCAGCGATCGAATTTCACCGACAGCTCGCGCACCGCCTCGTCGCCGCGCTTGCCGATGTCGGCGATGATCCCCTCGACGGTGCGCCGCACTTCCAGGTCGGCGGCGTCGGATTGCGCTTGGTCGATGCGGCGCTTGAGGTAAGTAGCCATGAGTTCCTCACTGCGATGATGTATACACCCCCATCCTAGCCCTCCCCCATCGAGGTGGAGGGAACGCTTCTCTACTTGATCGCCTGGGGATTGATCGGGGAGCCGACCGCGTGGGTGATCGGCAGCGGCGGCCCGCAGAACAGGAATTCGTACACCTTGTCGGCGGCGCAATCGTCGGCGAGATCCTTCAGGTAGAAGATTTCGCCCATGGTGAGCCCCATCATCGGAATCACGATCCAGTGCCACGGCTGTTGGCAGTCGTCGGTTTCGTTGGGGCGCACTTCACAGCCCCAGGTGTCGGTGCAGATCGCCGCGATTTCCTTCCTGTGGATCCACTCGCAGGTCTCGAACGCGAGTCCAGGCGCGTCACCCCCGGCATATCCGCCCCACTCGCCGGCGGCAAGCCGTTGCTCCATCTGGCCGGTGCGCACGATCACGAAGTCGCCGCGCTTGATCTCAACCTTCTGCGCCTCGGCCACCGCGTCGAGATCGTCGTTGGTGATCGCTTCGCCATCGTCAAGACATGCGCGGCCCAGATGACGCGCGACGTCGAGCAGCACGCCGCGGCCCACCATCTTGTTCCTGGTCTTATGGATGCCGTTCTTCTGCGCGCCGTTGGCATCGACCAGGCGCGCGTCGTAGCCGTTCCACATCTTGTCGTCGTAGAAGATGTGGCCCAGTGCGTCCCACTGCGTGCCGCATTGCAATGGGAGCGACACCATGTCGTCGGCGTAGCGTATCCCGCCCTTGTCCTGGTTGCCGGCCGCCGCGTCGGTGCCGGTCGCGAGCATGGTGTGGATGGGGTTGAAGCGGTTGCCCCACAGCCCTTTCTGCGGGCCGTTGCGGTCGAAGTTGAGCCCGAGGGAGAACACCTTGCCCTTGCGGATCAGGCGCCCGGCGTCGATCACGTGTCGAGGCGTGACGAAGTTGAGCGTGCCGATCTCGTCATTCGGGCCCCAGCGGCCCCAGCTCTTGCACTTATCCGCGGTCGCCCGCAGGTGCACCATGTCGAACTTCTTCGCATCGTAGCGACGTGTCATGCTTGCCCTCCTGTCGTTGCTGTCAGTCCGCCCTGGCGCCCGAATCGCGCGCCACCCTGGTCCACTTGGGAATTTCGCTGCGCAACCAGGCCGCGAGCGCGGATCGTAGCAGCACGGGATTCTCCTCCACTCAGCACCCAGTCGAACCCGTCAGTTCGACTGGGTGCTAGATGCAAAACCGCCCGCGGACTTGTAGCAAAGCGGGATGTAAAGACCTTTTTGGGCCATCAATAAGCACACGAGGGCACCCATTCACGTATTTCGAATCCAATTGTACCGTTTGTCTGCGGGCGGTTTTGCTTAAGGAGCGTGCCGGGACAAAGTCCGACACGCTCCTAGACCGGCTATTTCACGACCTGGAGCTTGGGTTTGGAGCCGTTGGGGGTGGCGCCCGGCGGTTCGGGGACCTCCGCCGCACCGGGAGCGCCGGTGGCGGCTTCCTCGGGCGGGAAGTAAAGCCCCTTGCCGTTTTCCCGGGCGAAGATGCCGAGCACCGCGGCGATGGGAATCGAGCACTCGCGGGAGACGCCGTCGAAGCGCGCCGCGAACTGGATCACCTCATCGCCGATAGTGAGCCGGTGGGTCGCGTCATAGCCGACGTTGAGCACGATCTCGCCGTCCTTGACGTGCTCCGCGGGGACGCGCGTGCCGGCGTCGACCCTGACCGAAACGTACGGCGTGAGACCGCTGTCCGAGCACCACTGGTGGATCGCGCGGATGAGATAAGGCTTGGTGGAGCGCTCTGCCATATTCAGAAAAGCGTGACTCGTGACTGGTGATCGGTGACCGGTATTTTACCCATCAGCGTCTGAAGCCTGGCGGTTCCATTCTAGTCACCCGTCACTGGTCAGCGCCTACTTGCGCATGACCTTCTCGGAGGCCGTGAGCGCGTCGATGTAAGCCGGGCGGCTGAACAGCCGTTCCGCGTATTTCATCAACGGCGCACACTGCTTGGATAGCTGTATGCCGTAGTGGTCGAGACGCCACAGGAGCGGTGCGATCGCGACGTCCAGCATCGAGAACTCGTCGCCCAGCATGAACTTCTGCCGCGCGAATACCGGGGCGATCTGCGTGAGGCTGTCGCGGACGATGCCGCGGCCCTTGTCCGCCTGTTTCTGCGTGCCCTTCTCGATCGCCTCGATGTGCGAGAACATTTCCTGCTCGAAGCGGAACAGGAACAGCCGCGCGCGCGCGCGCATGACCGGATCGGCCGGCATCAGCTGCGGATGCGGAAACCGGTCATCGATGTACTCATTGATGATGTTCGACTCGTACAGAATCAGGTCGCGCTCGACCAGCACCGGCACCTGGTTGTACGGGTTCATCACCGCAAGGTCTTCCGGCTTGTTGTAGAGATCGACATCGACGATCTGGAAGTCCATGCCTTTCTCGTAGAGCACGATGCGGCAGCGCTGGCTGAATGGGCAACTTGTGCCCGAGTAGAGAGTCATCATAAGGAATGGGTAATCAGTGAACAGTGAACGGTGAACAGTTGCGTCCGCGTGACCGGTGAGTCCGTCGGGGCTGCCGACTGCTGCTCACCGTTCACCGCTTACCGTTCACCGGTCTTAATGGACGTCCTTCCAGTACTCCTTCTTGAGCAGGTAAGCGAGCACCCACATGAACGCGAGGAACGCGAGGACATAAATGCCGATCAGCTTCCGGTCGGCGCGCGCCGGCTCCGCCATGTAGTCGAGGTAGTTCACGAGATCGGCCACCAACCTGTCGTACTCCGGCGGCGTCAGCGTGCCCTGCCTGACGAGTTCCAACTTCTGCACCTCGACCGGGTGTCCGGGTGCCGCCGCCGTCTCGGTTTTCAACACCTGCTCGCCCTGCAGTTCCCACAGTACGTGGGGCATCGCGACGTTGGTGTAGACGACATTGTTCCATCCGCTCGGCCGGCTCGGGTCGCGGTAGAAACCGCGCAGGTACGTGTACAGCCAGTCGGCGCCGGAACCGGCGTGCGAAGCGCGCGAACGCGCGGTCACCGTGAGATCGGGCGGCGCCGTGCCGAACCACTCCTTCGCATCCTTCGGGTCCATCGCCGTCTTCATGAGGTCACCGACCTTGACACCGGTAAAGATCAGGTTGTCGAGAATTTGCTGCTCGGTGAGCCCGATGTCCTTAAGCCGGTTGTAGCGCATGTAGCCGGCGCCGTGGCAATTCAGGCAGTAGTTGACGAAATGCCGGGCGCCCCGTTGAAGCGAAATCACGTCATGCTCATTGATCGGCGCGCGATCGAGCTTGACCCCGTCACCGGCGGCGAGCGCGACCAGAGGCGCGAACAGCAGAACGGCGAGCATGCTGACGAGCTTGTTCATTCGCGGGTTCCTCACATCGTCACCCGCGCCGGTTCCGGCTGCGTCTTCTCCATCGTGGTGTACCACGGCATCAACAGGAAGAACGCGAAGTAGACGAACGTGAAAATCTGCGCAATCAGCGTTCTGCCCTCGGTCACAGTGAGGGTGCCGAGATAGCCCAAGATGAAAAACGCCACCACGAAGATACCCAACGCCCATTTCGTGAGCGGCCCCTTGTAGCGGATCGACTTGACCGGGCTCTGGTCCAGCCATGGCAGCAGGAAGAAGATGAGCGTCGCCACACCCATCAGCACCACGCCCCAGACCTTGGCCTCGAACGCGAACGGGCCCTTCATCAGCAGAATAACGACGGGCGCGGCCAATATCGCGGCAAGCTTGACGAGGCAGCCGCGCGCCGTGAACAGGATCAGCAGCATGTAAGCGAAAACTCCCAGCGCGAGCCAGATCACGAAGTCCTCGGTCACCGCTCGCAGGATCGAGTAGTAGGGGGTGAAGTACCATAGTGGCGCGATCTGGGGCGGGGTCTTCAGCGGGTCGGCGGGGATGAAGTTGTTGTACTCCAGAAAGTAGCCGCCCATCTCCGGGATGAAAAACATGATCACGCAGAAAGCGAAGAGGAACACCACGGCTCCGAGCGTGTCCTTCACCGTGTAATAGGGGTGGAATGGAATGCCGTCGAGCGGCCGGCCCTGCGCGTCCTTCGTCGCCTTGATCTCGACGCCGTCCGGGTTGTTGGAACCCACTTCATGCAGCGCCATGATGTGCGCCGCCACCAGGCCCAGCAGCACCAGCGGGATTGCGATTACGTGAAACGCGAAGAAGCGGTTCAGCGTCGCGTCCGACACCACGTAGTCGCCGCGTATCCACACCGAAAGATCCGGGCCGATCACCGGCAACGCATCGAACAGGTTGACGATCACCTGCGCGCCCCAGTACGACATCTGGCCCCACGGCAGCAGATATCCGAAGAAGGCCTCCGCCATGAGGCACAGGTAGATCAGCATGCCGAATATCCAGATGAGTTCGCGCGGCTTGCGGTACGAGCCGTACATGAGCCCGCGGAACATGTGGAGATAGACGACGATAAAGAACGCCGACGCGCCGGTAGAATGCAGGTAGCGGATGAGCCACCCGCCCGGCACGTCGCGCATGATGTACTCGACCGAGGCGAAGGCCTGCGCCGCATCGGGCTTGTAGTGCATGGTAAGGAAGATGCCGGTGGCGATCTGGAGCACCAGCACCAGCATCGCGAGCGAGCCGAAGTAGTACCAGAAGTTGAAGTTCTTCGGCGCGTAGTATTCCGCCAGATGGTCGCGCCACAGCGACATCAGGGGAAAGCGCTGATCGACCCAGGTCAGCAGGCCGCTCATCGGCCCGTTCAGCGGGCCCAGGCCACTGAACGCAACGGGCTGTTTCGGGGTGGCGGCCATCCGTTACGCTCCCTTGCTGTCGTCGCCGATCAGGATTCTGGTCTCCGACAAGAACTTGTGCGGCGGGACTTCGAGGTTGTCCGGCGCCGGCTTGTTCTTGTAGACGCGCCCGGCGAGATCGAACAGCGAACCGTGGCATGGGCAATAGAAGCCGCCCTGCCAAGTCGCCTCGAACGGCTCGGGCTGCGCCTTCAGCTTGTCAACCGGCGCACAACCCAGATGGGTGCAAATGCCGACCACGACCAGATACGCCGGCTTGACTGCACGGTACTCGTTCTTCGCGTAAGCGGGCTGTTGGGGCTTTTTCGACACGGGATCGGCAACCTTGTCGTCGCTTTTCTTGATGCTGTCGAGCATCTCCTTGGTCCGGCGCACGATCCATACCGGTTTTCCGCGCCATTCCACGGTCAGCATTTCCCCCGGCGCGAGCGCGCTGATGTCGGCCTCGACCGGCGCACCCGCCGCGAGCGCGCGTTCCGAGGGCAACATGCTTGCGACGAACGGAACGGCGACAGCGCCGGCAGCGACCCCACCGGCGACGCTGGTCGCGGCGACCAGAAAGCGGCGCTTGCCCTGATCCAGATCCTGTTCCGCCATGGATGAAATCCCCGTAAGTGCCCAAAAAAGCGGGTATTTTACACAAGACGCGGGAAAAACTTAAGCGAAACGCTTAAAATTCATTCCAAATCAACCGGTTGCATAGCCAACTGCGCAAGGCGTCAGGCCGGCCTTCCACCTGCAGACCGTTTGCGTAATAATCCCCAAGACACGGGAACTTCCAAGAGCTGGTTCAGGCAGGCGTCGGATTCGCGGAGCAGCATGGGCACAGACGTCCGCCACAAACAACGCAATTTAGCGTGAACCGGCCGGTAATCGATTCCGCATGCGTAAACTCTGGCTGATTTTCGCGCAGACCGCGACGATGTGTCTTGCGCTGTTGTTCGTCGTGGCCACCCTGCGGCCCGACCTGCTGCCGTCGACCCCGCCCGCCCAGGTGGTGACCGTGAAGGCATCCGTGGCGACTGCGGCGACCGGCAGATCTGCTTCGTACAACGATGCCGCGAGGACGGCCATGCCGGCGGTCGTCAACATCTTCACCGCCCAGGAACTCAAGCGCCGGCGCCACCCCCTGATGGACGATCCGACGTTTCGCTTCTTCTTCGGCGACCCTGGCGATCCGCAGACCGGCAGGAGCACCAATCTGGGATCGGGTGTCATCGTCAGCGACCAGGGCTATATCCTCACCAACAGCCACGTGGTGGACAGCGCCGACGCGATCGAGGTGGCGCTCGCTGACTCGCGTCGGGCGCGTGCCAAGGTGGTCGGCACCGATCCGGAAACCGATCTTGCGGTTCTGCGGATCGACCTGCCCAAGCTCCCCGCGATCACCTTCGGGCAATCGGAGCAGGCGCGCGTGGGCGACATCGTGCTTGCGATCGGAAACCCGTTCGGCGTGGGACAGACCGTGACGCTCGGCATCATCAGCGCACTCGGGCGCAGCCAGCTCGGCATCAACACGTTCGAGAACTTCATACAGACGGATGCCGCAATCAATCCCGGGAACTCGGGCGGCGCGCTGGTCGACGCGCAGGGCAATCTCATCGGCATCAACACCGCGATCTATTCGCGCACGCCGGGGGGAGCGTCGCTTGGCATCGGCTTCGCTATCCCGGCAAGCACCGCGAAGCAGGTGATGGAACAGATCGTCCGGCACGGTTCGGTGACCCGGGGCTGGATCGGGGTCGGCGTCCAGGATATGACGAAGGAATTCGCGGACTCTTTCAAGCTCCCGGAGGTGGGGGGCGCGCTCATCTCGCAGGTGCTGGACGGCAGCCCGGCCGACAAGGCGGGCGTAAAACCGGGCGACATCCTGGTCGCCGTCAATGGTACCGGCGTAAAGGACTCGGCGTCGGTGCTGAACCTGATCGCCGGATTGCAGCCTGGGTTGCAGTCGACGCTCAGCGTGATTCGCGATCGCGGGCGCTCGGAGCTTCAGGTTATGATCGGGCGGCGCCCGAAACCGGCGGACAGGGAGTAACGATGAGCGTTTAGCGATCAGCGATTGTGCTCAACGAATCGCTCAACGCTGAACGCTAAACGTTGTTCTTCTTGTCCTGCGCCTCGATCGTGTCAAGTTCGCGCTCTGCCTCCGCGTCGGTGAGCGGCCGGTATCCGTCGTCGGCCGGCCTGCGTTTCGCGACGAAGCGCGCCGCGAATATTCCCACTTCGTACAACAGGCACAGCGGCGCGGCCAGGAGCAACTGCGAAATCACGTCCGGCGGCGTGACGATCGCCGCCACAACGAACGCCCCGACGATGAAATAGGGGCGCGCCGCGCGCAGTTGTACGACGTTGACCGCCCCCAGGTACACCAGCACGATGACCGCGATCGGCACCTCGAACGTCACGCCGAAGGCGAGGAACATGGTCAGCGCGAAACTGAGATAGTTCTCGATGTCAGGCGCGACCGTGATGCTCTTGGGCGCGATCTTGTAGACGAAGTCGAACACCACGCCGAACACCAGGAAGTAGCAGAACGCGAGGCCCACCACGAACAGTATGGTGCTCGCCACCACCAGCGGCAGCACCAGCCGCTTTTCGTGGGAGTACAGTCCGGGCGCGACGAACGCCCACGCCTGGTACAGCACGTACGGCAGCACCAGCAGGAACGCCGCCATCACCGCCACCTTGAGCGGGATCAGGAACGGCGTGACGACCCCGGTGGCGATCATCTTGGATCCCTCCGGCAGCGTGCGTATCAACGGGAACGCCAGCAGATCGTAGAGATCGTTTGCGAACGGAAAGAGCACGACAAAAACCACGGCGATCGCGATCAGTGAGCGCAGCAAGCGGTCGCGCAACTCCATCAGATGGGAGATGAAAGTGTCTTCGCTCATGGGGAAAACGGCGTGACCGGTGACCGGTGACTCGTGACGGGTGAGACGTTCCTCAAGTCACCCATGTCTTTCCGGGCCGTCAGGCGTGCTTCTGAACGGACGGGTCGTTGGGATCGAGCGCGAGATCGAGCTGCTGCGGTGCGGATGCTGCGGCGGGGCCGGCCGTTTCCGGCGGCGTCACCGGGGCGGACGCCGTTTCGGCAACGCCCTGCAGCTGCGCTTCCGTTTCCCTGACTTCCTTGCTGAATGAATCCTCGAACGAGTGCGCGGCGCTCTGCACGTCGGCCTGCAGCTTGCGCACTTCGTCCAGCTCCATCTCGCGGCTGATATCGGCCTTGACGTCGTTCACGTAGCGCTGCATGCGCCCGAACAGGTGCCCCAGGGTGCGCGCGACCTTCGGCAGCCGCTCCGGCCCGATCACGATGAGCGCCACCACCGCGATGACCAAGAACTCCCAGAATCCGATGTCGAACATCGTTACACTTTGGGCGTTTCCTTCTTCGCTTCACCCTCGATGGTCTGGCCTGCGCCCGGCGCGATTTCGGGTTTGGGCTGGGCCGTTTTTTCTTCCTCCGACTTCATGCCGTCCTTGAAGCCCTTGACGGCGCTGCCCAGGTCCGCGCCCAGATTGCGCAGCTTCTTCGTGCCGAATACCAGAACCACCACCAGCAGGACGATCAGCCAGTGCCAGATGCTCAACGAACCCATAGTTTGACTCCTCGGCGCTCCACCGCGCGGATGCCCGCGCGGCGCTCAGCTGCGCGAACGCTTCTCATCGATGCCCGAGATGCCTTCCCGCCGTCGCAGTTCGGCCAGCACATCGTCCGGACCCAGACCGTACCACGCCAGCAGTATCAGGCTGTGAAACCACAGATCGGCGGTCTCGCGGACAATCTGCAGTTTATCACCGTCCTTGGCCGCGAGCAGCGTTTCGGCGGCTTCCTCAGCCAGCTTCTTCAGCACCGCATCCTCGCCCGCGGCGATCAGGCTCGCGACGTAGGAACTGTCCGGGTCGGCCCCCTTGCGGGCGGCGATGACCTCGCCCAGGCGGCGGAGGATGGTCGCGTCGATCATTTGCGATAAATTTCCTGCGGTTGTTTCAGCACGGCGTCGGTCTCCACCCACTTGCCGTCTTCGAGGCGCTGGAAAAAACAGCTGTGCCGCCCGGTGTGGCATGCAATGCCGCCGACCTGCTCGACTTCCACCAGGATCACGTCCTCGTCGCAATCCAGGCGGATCGACTTCACCTTCTGCACGTGGCCCGACTCCTCGCCCTTGTGCCACAGCTTCCTGCGCGAGCGCGACCAATAGTGCACTTCACCCGTCTGCACTGTCCTGCCGAGCGCCTCACGATTCATCCATGCGACCATGAGCACGCGACCCGAGCCCGCCTCCTGCGCCACGGCAGGCACCAGGCCGTCCTGCGTCCAGTTCACCTTGTTGAGCCAGCTGTCGTTCATCGAAAAACAGGATTGAGGACTGAGGATTCAGGATCGAGGGAGGCACCATTTGCGTGCACCTGCGACATTCTGAGCGCTTTTCCCTCAATCCTCAATCCTGATTCCTCAACCCTACAAACGCACCTCGATTCCGTGCCGCGCCATGTGTTCCTTCGCCTCGCGCACCGTGAATTCGCCGTAATGGAAAATACTGGCGGCGAGCACCGCGTCCGCGCGGCCGTCCACGATGCCCTGCACCAGATGGTCGAGGTTGCCGACGCCTCCGCTGGCGATGATGGGGATGTCGAGCGCCTCGGAAAATGCCCGTGTCAGTTCCAGGTCGAATCCGCTCCTGGTACCGTCGCGGTCCATGCTCGTGAGCAGGATTTCGCCC
>MEQT01000044.1 GCA_001770325.1 Betaproteobacteria bacterium RIFCSPLOWO2_02_64_14 | reverse complement strand
ATTTTTCAGCGGGTCCGTGTTAGGCACTAAAATAGCCCACCTTGGAGCGCCGGGGTCGCGATCGTTCGGGCGCCGCACTGACTCAATCCTGAATCCTCACTCCTCGATCCTGCATCCTCAATCCTCACTCCTCAATCCTCACTCCTCAATCCTCACTCCTCAATCCTCACTCCTCAATCCTGCCTTTCACATGCATCCGATGCTCAATATCGCGGTGAAAGCCGCGCGCCGCGCGGGCAACGCGATCAATCGCGCGAGCCGCAACCTCGACATCCTGGCGGTCAGGGAAAAGCTCGCGAACGATTACGTTTCCGAGGTCGATCATGAGGCCGAGCGGGTAATCATCAGGACGCTGCTCGATGCCTATCCGGGACATTCGATTCTAGCAGAGGAAAGCGGCGCGGCCGGGCACTCGGATTTTCAATGGATCATCGATCCGCTCGACGGCACCACCAACTACCTGCATGGATTTCCGCAGTACGCAGTCGCGATCGCGCTCGCGCACAAGGGGATCGTTACCCAGGCGGTAGTCTACGATCCTTCGCGCAACGATCTGTTCACCGCGACGCGCGGCGGCGGCGCGTTCCTCAACGACACTCGCATTCGCGTCAGCAAGCGCACGCGTCTCGCGGGCAGCCTTGTCGGAACCGGGTTTCCCTTCCGGCAATTCGAGCACGTCGACAGCTACCTCGCGATGTTGCGTGACATCATGAGGCACACCGCCGGCGTGCGCCGCGTGGGGTCGGCGGCACTCGATCTCGCCTACGTCGCCGCCGGGCGGCTCGACGCCTTCTGGGAGCTCGGCCTCGGTCCGTGGGACATGGCAGCGGGTTCGTTGCTGATCACCGAAGCGGGAGGATTGGTAGGCGACCTGGAGGGCGATTCCGGCTATATGAAAAGCGGTCACATCGTCGCCGGCGCGCCCAAGGTCTTCGTCGAACTGCTCCAGCGCCTTGCGCCACATCTCACGCCGGCTCTCAGGGGCCAACCAGCGTAGCGCGGAAAGGCATTCGCCACTACGTGTCCTGCCCGTATTAACGCGGGGCCGACACCGACCGCGCCAGCGCCTCCGCGAGAGCCGGGTCAAGCTGACGCAGGACCACCACGACCTCCTCGAACTCACGTTTCCGCTCCAGTTTCGCATACGCCGAGCCCATTCCAAACCACGCCTGCGCAAAGCGGTTATCCAGCCGGACCGCTTCCCGATATCCGGCGAGCGCCGATTCGAAGCGGCCAAGATCGCGATAACTCTCCCCCAGCAGGAACCACGTCGGCGCGGCGTCGCTGCGTATGCGCAAGGCATTGTCGAGCGTGCGGATCGCCTGCGGCAGTTGGCCGGCAGACCGCTGGGCCTGGGCGAGCAGATTCCAGCCCAGGATGTCATCGGGCGCGACACGCACCATTTCCCCGAAGCTGCGCACTGCCTCGTTGTGCCGCCCGAGTTGCGAATACGCGAATCCGGCAACCAGCCACCAATCGGCGTTGCGCGGGTCCTTGGCGACGTTCTCCTCGGCAAAGCGCGCCATCCCGTCCCAATCGCCGCGGCGTTCGAGTTCCGCGAGATGGCTGCGGTTCGTGTCGTCGACTTTTTCAAGATTGCCCAACAGCACGGGGAGGGTGTTGCCCGGCAGCACCTGCAGCAGCAGCGCGGCTTGCGGCGTGCAGCCCGCAAGCAATGCCAATGCAAGAACCATCAGCCCGACCAGTTTTCGCTGTAACGGCATCGTTGCTGCCTGTTTCTGCGTTCGCCCGGTGGCGGCATTGTAGCCTCTCAACCTGGACGTCCGCCGCGCGCTTACGTCGCTGCAAGGAAGGGAAAATCGACTCCCGGGTCGCGCCCGCTCACGATCTCGGCGAGGGCGCGCGCCGATCCGCAGGCGAGGGTCCACCCGAGCGTACCGTGCCCGGTGTTCAGAAACAGATTGCGGTAGCGCGTGCGTCCGATCAACGGCACGTTGCCCGGAGTCGCCGGGCGCAGGCCCGACCAGAATTCAGCGCGCACCCGGTCTCCCGCCGCCGGGAACAAATCGAACACGCGCGCAAGGATTTGCTCGCAGCGTGCAGTATCGATGCCCGTGTCGTAGCCTGTGAGCTCCGCGGTTCCCGCCACGCGCAGGCGCTCCCCCAGGCGCGAGAACACGAGCTTCCGTGCTTCATCCGTGAGGCTGACCGTCGGCGCGCCCTCACCGTTTGTCAGCGGGAGCGTGACGGAGTAGCCCTTCACCGGATACACCGATACGCCGATCCCGAGCGGGCGCAAGAGCTGCGAGCTGTAGCTTCCCATCGCCACCACGTACGCGTCGGCTTCCAGGCGCGTGAGGCCGCGCTCGGCCGAGGCGGCTCGAGCCCGCACCACCCGGTCGCGCTCGACCTCGAAGCCCTCGATGGATTCTCCGAAACGCAGGCGCACCCCGCGCTGCGCGCATAGTGCCGCGAGCCGCTCCGTGAAGGCCCGCGCATCGCCCGAGGCGTCCTGCGGCGCAAAGATTCCCCCGGCAAGGCGCGGGCTCGCATGTTGCAGCGCGGGCTCGATTGCGACACATTCGGCGGCGGTCTTCACTTCGCGCATGCAGCCGTACGGCCGCAACTGGTCGGCGGATGCCGCGGCTCGCTCGAAGTCGCCGGGCTCGGTGTAGAAACTCAGAATCCCGCGCGCGAGGTGATCGAAGGGAATACCCGTTGCGCCGCGCAAGGCGTCAAGCGCGGTTGCGCTGTCGAGCGCGAGCATCAGGATCGCGCGCGCGTTCGCCAGCGAGCGGCGCGGCGTGCACTCGAGCAGAAAGCGCGCGGCCCACAACCATTGGCGCGGGTCTGCACGCAGACGGAATACGAGCGGCGAATCGCGCCGCCCGAACCAGCGCAGTATCTGACGCGGCACGCCCGGATTCGCCCACGGCTCGGCGTGCGTCACCGAGAGTTGCCCGCCGTTGGCAAAGCTCGTTTCAAGCGCCGGCCCCGCCTGACGGTCGACGAGCGTCACCTCGTGGCCCGCCTCGCGCAGGTACCACGCCGTGGCGACGCCGATCACACCGGCGCCGAGCACCATCACGTTCACGCGAACTCGCCCGGCAGCGCCAATGCACGCGCCAAACATGTCAAAATAGCCCGCCCCATCCTTTCATTTTACCCACCGCCCGAATGCAGGCCCTGGAGCGCCACACCCCATGATGCAGCAGCGCGATTTCCCTATGAAAACCGCACCGCAATTTGCGCGATCTATGCTGGGACCTGTACTGAAATTCCGCCGGCACCCGGCTTCCGTGAGTAACCACTGATTCCTCTACGCGGCGCCGGCGCGAAGATGCACGGCCGATGCGCGTCTCGACTCACTAGAGTGACGTACATGGAAAAGATCCAAGTCTATCTGCGCAAGGAAGAACTCGACGCGTTACGCGAGATCGCCGCGCGATCGGGGCGTAATGTCGCGGAGCTTGCCCATGAAGCGATCCGCAAGGTCGTGCTCAAGCCGCAGGCTGCGGGACCCGTTGCCGTCTGGGGCGGTAAGCCCCGGCGGATGTCCATCGAACACGACAGCGTTCACGACGAGCCCTGATGCGACAAGGCGAAGCCGCATTCGCCGCGCGGATCGTCAGGCGCCGAGGAGACGGCGCGACAGCAGCGACTGCATGTCCCGGCGGCCATCCGCGATCAGGTAGATGAAGACTTGCTTCCCAATGACGCGATAGATGAGCCGATACGGCTTGAAGAAGGTCTGGCGATATTCCCGGATGCCCAGGGCTTGCAGTTCCTTCGGATGCGGGCCGCGATCGGGGAAAGTGGCCAGGCGTTCGGCCACTTCGAGCAACCGGTTCAATACGTAATCTGCTTTTTCCGGCGAATCGAATTCGGCGATGTGGTCGTAGAGCTCTTCCAGATCGCGCTCCGCGCCCTGCGTGATCAGGACTTCGTAGCGCATCAACCGCCGTTCTTCTTCGCCCGCAGCCGGCGCACGACATCAACAACGGGCTTGACCTTTCCCTCCTCGGCCTCGCGGTTGGCCAGCGCCAGAATCTTGAGCAGGGCGAGCGTTTCCTGCATCTCCTCGTACGAGGCGACATCCTGTATCACGGCCTTTGCTTCGCCGTTTTGCGTGATCAACATTGGTTCCCGTTTCTCAGCCAGCTTGTCCAGGATTTCCGCGGCGTTCGCCTTCAGATAGCTGATCGGCTTGATTTGAGATGAGCGCATGGTCGAATTCCGATTCACAAGAGAGGACTAAATATAGTCCATTATCAGTTCACGGGCAATAGGGTTGGTGGCTCCCCTGATCCGGGGTTACGGACAGAGTGACGGCTGACGATAGGTCGAACCTTGTTGGCTGCCAGGTAGCCTCGCAAGCAGTCTGCCGTCAGTCTGCCACCCCGGCAGAGCCGGGGGGTCTCTCTTGGTGGGCTAGGGATACCCGAGCCGACGATGTCACCGACCATCGAGCCGAGAGTGATATTTAAATTTCCACCGGCCTTTCGAAGAAAAAACACTCAGGCAGGAACGCCTGCGCCATGTGCTCGGTGTCCTTCGCAGATACGCCGCAGGCGCAGAAATGCTCTCGCCAAGTTCGTACCGTCGCTACGACGCTCTCGATTTCCTTCCTCGCCGCTTCGGCGGTCAGTCCGAACCGCTGGCACTGCGAAAGCAGGTTGTAGATGCTCGCCGTGCGGCCGTAGGCGCCGATGGTCATCGCGAGGTCCCTGTGTTCGAGGCTGACCAAGGGGGCCGGCACTAGATCGTAGGCCGGGGTTAGGAGCCATCCGCGCTTGGTACGAAGCATCGCATGGTTGCGGGGATGGTCATCGTTGTTGGTGACGGCGGCGTTGAAGACGATGCGCCGGAAAAGCTCGACGCGATCTTCGTCGGGCTTCTCCGACCAGCGGCGGAGCTGATCGGCGAGCAGTGGGTAAGACCAGCGTTCGCGGTCCAGATAGCTCTGGTCGCAGTCGAGCAGGGTGAGCCCGCTGACGAAGCCGAAGCGGTGATAGCCGCCTTCCGTGCGTTCGCGGTCGAAACGCTCCACCATGAGCACGTCGTGTCCCCCGACCGCTTGCACGCGTGAATTGCAAACGGCGATGCCGCAGCGACGCGCCAGCTCAAGCGTCGCGTACTCCACACGCTGAAGGTTGCAGCAGTCCGCTTTTTCCGGAAACTTGCCGACCCACAGGCGATCGTCGTCCTCGATGGTGGCCTTGGGCCGCGCGCCGCCCATCGATGTGCCAGGCTCGATCTGCTCGAGAATGTGGACGGGCACGCGCTTGCCTTCTTCGATCGCCTCCGCGGCTGCGATCAGGTCCGCCAGTTGGTGTGTCCGATTGTATCGGCGCTTTGCCGTCGGAGGATTCAGCGTTGCGCCGAAGCTTAGATAGCCAGCGCCGTCCTGCGGTCCGTGCAGCAGGTAATCGATATCGTCTAGGTCGCCGGGACTGCGTTGCAGCTTGTGCTCGATCACGCGCCGCCCCCAAGCGTCGGGCCCGGCGTCGCGCACGGCGCCGGGTATTCCCTTCAGCTTGGTGAACTCGTGGACGGTGTTGCCAAGCGGGAGTTGGAAAGGGTCGAACGCGATCGCGTCGTTGCGCTCCAGATACCGGTCGCCGTAGCGAAATCGGCCGACGAACGTTCCGTCGCGCAGCTTTTCGACCTTCAGGAGCGCTGCCGGCACGGTGTTGAGCGTGCCGGGCAACTGAACGTAGATATAGGCCTGGCGTTCAGAAGTCATATTCGTTCTTCGACTTCTGCGATTTGCGAACGCGCGCCGGCCGGCGCGACGCCTCCAGCGTCTTGCCGTGAGTATCGGCGTCGGGGTGAGCGACACCGTCCAGCGTCTTGTCGAGGCCGAGCGCCCACAGAACGGTGACGTAGGCCCCGACTGCCACACCGGGCTTGCCAAGTTCGAGCGCGTTGAGCGTATTGCGGTTGATGCCGGCCTTGGCCGCGACCTCGGCGATCGACATGCCGCGCCGCGTCCTGGCCAGCCGAACGCGGTAGCCGAGTTCTTTGATGCGCTCGATAGCCTCAGCGGGAAGCGTTTTCTTGATGCCCATAATATTAGGCGGTAAGTTAAATAGTGCCTAGTATATTAGGCTAAACGCAAATCATTTGACAATAACTATTTGATTAAAATGCCTATAATATTAGGCCAAAATGTCGATAACGCCTAGTAAATTAGGCATATTTCAGGACCGGGTTCAGCACTGTGAACGCCTTTCCCGCTGAAGACGACACATCAGCATGATTTGGCAAGTTCGAGCTTCGCAGCCACGCTACGACAAGGCATTTCAACTCAACGCTTCCCAATGTTTGGCAGCGCCACGCCGGTGGCGAAACCGTTGACCCCGGTACGCGATAATCGCCGCAGTCAGAAGCAGCGGTCGTTCAGTACCAGTCAAGGTTGATTTCTTTTGCAGAGGCAGGATTCCAGAGCGCAAGACGGCGGGCTCGGCAAGGGGGCCGATGCGTCTGAAATTTCCCGACACACCCCGATGATGCAGCAGTACCTGCGCATCAAGGCGGAGCACCCCGACAAGCTGGTGTTCTACCGGATGGGGGATTTCTACGAGCTGTTCTACGACGACGCTGAGCGCGCGGCGCGGCTCCTCGACATCACGCTCACCACTCGCGGCGCATCGGCCGGCGAACCGATCAAGATGGCCGGCGTGCCCTATCACGCCGTGGATCAGTACCTCGCGCGGCTGGTGAAAATCGGCGAATCGGTCGCGATCTGCGAGCAGATCGGCGATCCGGCAACGTCGAAGGGCCCCGTCGAGCGCCGGGTGACGCGCGTGGTGACGCCGGGCACGCTCACGGACTCGGCGCTGCTCGAGGAAAAGCGCGACAACCTACTGCTCGCGGTGCAGGTTGCCGGCGCCATGGCCGGGCTCGCGTGGCTCTCGCTTTCGTCCGGGCGCTTCGTCGTGACCGAGACCGCACTCGCGAATCTCGGCCACGAGATCGAGCGGTTGCGCCCGTCCGAGATACTTCTTGCTGACGGCAGTGCAGCGCCACCCCCGATCAATGGCAATACGGCGGTGCGGCGCATTCCGCCGTGGCATTTCGATCTCGATGCGGCGCGCCGCAAGCTGTGCCAGCAGTTCGGGACCGCGGATCTCTCGGGATTCGGCGCCGAGGAACTGGCGCTTGCCGTCGCCGCCGCCGGCGCGCTCCTCGAATACGCGTCGGCTACCCAAGGCATGGCGATCGCGCACGTAAATTCGCTCCTCGTCGAACAGGAACGCGCTTACGTGCGCATGGACCCCGCGACGCGACGTAATCTCGAACTCACGGAGACCCTGCGCGGGGACGAGGCGCCGACGCTGCTGTCGGTGCTCGATACCTGCGCCACCGGCATGGGGGGCCGACTGCTCCGCTACACGCTTCATCATCCGCGCACCGACCGTGGCGCGGTGCAGGCGCGGCTCGATGCAGTGGGTGCGTTCACCGACGAGACCGGCGAACGCGCCGGCGCCGCCGCGCGCCGTGTGCTCAAGGCCTGCGCCGACGTCGAACGCATCACCGCGAGAATCGCATTGCGCTCGGCGCGCCCGCGCGATTTGTCGGGCCTGCGGGAAACGCTGAAGCGCCTGCCGGAATTGAACGCAGCGCTCGTTGACGTGAACGCCGGGCGGCTTGCCGAGTTGCGCGATGCGCTCGCCCCTCAGCAGGAACTCGTCGCGCTGCTCGATGCCGCAATCCGGACGGAACCGGCCGCGGTGCTGCGCGAGGGTGGGGTCATCGCCGACGGCTACGACGCCGAACTCGACGAGCTGCGCGCAATTCAAAGCCATTGCGGCGATTTCCTGATGGCGCTGGAAGCGCGCGAGCGCGCCCGCACGGGAATTCCCAACCTCAAGGTGGAGTACAACCGCGTGCACGGCTTCTACGTTGAAGTGACGCGCGCGCAGGCCGACAAGGTTCCCGACGACTACCGGCGCCGGCAGACGCTGAAGAACGCCGAGCGCTACATCACGCCCGAACTGAAGAGCTTCGAGGAAAAGGCGCTCTCGGCGCAGGAGCGGGCGCTCGCGCGCGAGAAGTTGCTCTACGACGAGATGCTGGGTGCGCTCGAACCGCACATTCCACCCTTGCAGCGCGCAGCGGCGGCGCTCGCGGAACTCGACATGCTCGCCGCCCTCGCCGAGCGCGCCGTGGCGCTCGACTGGGTGCGCCCCGAGCTTGCGGACGAGCCGTTGCTCGACATCGACGGCGGCCGCCATCCGGTGGTGGAAGGCGAAGTCGACAAGTTCATTCCCAACGATACGCGGCTCAATGCGGGACGGCGGATGTTGCTCGTGACCGGCCCCAACATGGGTGGCAAGTCGACCTACATGCGCCAGGCGGCGCTGATCGCGCTGCTTGCCTGTTGCGGCTCCTTCGTCCCGGCGCGCAGGGCGCGAATCGGGCCGCTCGACCAGATCTTCACGCGCATCGGGGCGGCCGATGATCTCGCGGGCGGGCGCTCGACCTTCATGGTGGAGATGACCGAAGCGGCGTACATCCTGCATCACGCCGGCGCGCAGAGCCTGGTGCTGATGGACGAAATCGGCCGCGGCACCTCGACCTACGACGGTCTTGCGCTGGCGTGGGCGATTGCGCGGCACCTCGCGGAGAAGAACGCGAGCCTCACGCTGTTCGCCACGCACTACTTCGAGTTGACGCGGCTCGCCGAGGCGTTTCCCGAGGTCGCCAACGTCCACCTCGACGCGGTCGAGCACAAGGATCACATTGTTTTCCTGCACAGCGTCGAGGACGGCCCGGCCAATCAGAGCTATGGCCTGCAGGTGGCGCAACTCGCCGGCGTGCCGCCGCAGGTGATACGGGCGGCGCGCACGCGCCTCGCGCAACTGGAACAGCAGGCCGTTGACGCGTGCGCGCAGGGCGATCTCTTCGCGACAGCTGCTGCGTCGGCCACCGCTGCCGCCCCGGAGCACCCGGCACTGGGACTGCTGCGGGAATCCGATCCCGACGCGATGTCGCCGAAACAGGCGCTGGAGCTCCTCTACCGCCTGCGCCAGCAGCTCGAGCACTGATGATCGCGTTGACGCGTGCGGCGGCAGTGCTCGGGTGCTGCCTCGTGCTCGGCTGCGCCGCGGCCGAGCGGGGCGCAACACCGCCACGATCCGAACCGACATTCGTTTTTGCCGCGCTCGGAGATACGCCGTACACCGCGGACGAGGAGGCGCGCTTCATCGGCATGCTCGCCGAACTCAACCGCGCGAAGCTCGCGTTCGTGGTCCATGTCGGCGACTTCAAGAGCGGGCAAAGCGAGTGCAGCGATGAACTCTTCCGCCAACGCCTGGAATGGTTCGAGTATTCGCGCCATCCATTTGTCTTCGTGCCGGGCGACAACGACTGGACCGACTGCTGGCGCGGTTCAGCGGGCGGCCACCAGGCAAGCGAGCGCCTGGAGAAATTGCGGGAACTCTTTTTCGCGCAGCCGCGCAGCCTGGGCCAGCGCTCAATCGAACTCGCGCGGCAGACTCAGGGCGCCTCGCCCCAACCCTATCCGGAGCACGCACGGTGGGCGCACCGGCGGGTGCTGTTCGTCACGCTCAACGTGCCCGGCGGCGACAACAACTTCTCCCGCGATCGCGCCGAATTCCGCGCGCGCGATGCCGCCGCGCGCAGCTGGCTGCGGGAAGCGTTCCGCCTCGCACGCGCAAAGAAATTCGGCGGCGTCGTGATCATGATGCAGGCGAATCCCTGGGCGGCGGCCGGACCGCGCCGGCACGGTTTCGCGCCGCTGCTGGAGACGCTGCTCGCGGAAACCCGGGAATTTCCCGGTGAAGTGGTACTGATACACGGCGACACCCACCGCTATCGCGTCGATCGGCCGCTTGTCGACCCCGAAACGCGGCGGCGCGTTCCCAACTTCACCCGCATCGAAGTCTACGGCAGTCCGAACGTCAACTGGGTGCGGGTGCGGATAAACGAAACCGGCGGCGAGATGAGGTTCAGTGCCGAGCCGGGAAGCTGAAAGGCAATGATGAATGATGAATGATGAATGATGAATCAAGAACTAGAGATCTTGGATCGCTTTTCCATTCCGCATTCCGCATTCATCATTCCGCATTGAATCAGTGGTGGTGCCCGTCCACCCCGTGCACGTGGCCATGGCTCATCTCTTCCGCGCTCGCCGCCCGCACCGCCGCGACCGCACACGAGAAATCGAGCGTGCGGCCCGCGAGCGGATGATTCGCGTCCACGACCACCTTGTCGGCGGCGATGTCGGTCACGGTGTAGACCAGCGCGTCGTGCCTGCCCTGCGCCTGGCCCTCGAACTGCATGCCGACCGCCAGATTGTCCGGAAACTTGTCGCGCGGCTCGACCTGGACGAGCTCCGCGTCGTACTCGCCGAACGCATCCTCGGGATTGAGCCGCACGCGGCAGCGGTCGCCGGCGCGCTTGCCCTCGAGCGTCTTTTCGACCAGCGGGAAGATACCGTGATGGCCCCCGTGCAGGTATTCGATCGGCGCTTCCGTCTTCTCGATCAACGGGCCGTCCGCGTCGAACAGTTCGTAATCCAGCGCCACCACCCGGTTCTTCTCTATTTGCAACTGCCGATCCCCCGCACCAGATCCAGCACTTCAACCGCGTGACCGCGCGGATTCACGCCATAGAGCGCGTGCTTGAGAACGCCCTTGCGATCGATGACAAACGTCGAACGCACGATGACCGTGCGGCGCCGGCCGTCGACTTCCTTCTCCTGCAGCACGCCATACCGCCGCGAGACATCGCCGTCGGCGTCCGCGAGCAACAGCACGCAGATGCCGTGCTTGTCCCGAAACGCGCCGTGGCTCAGGCAGTCGTCCATGCTCACCCCGACCACGACCGTCTTCAGACTCGCGAATTCGTCCTCGAGATCGCTGAAATCGATGGCCTCCATGGTGCAGCCCGGCGTATCGTCCTTCGGATAGAAGTACAGCACGACATTGCGGTGATTCCGGAAGCGGCCGAGGCTCACCACCTTCATGTCCGCGTCGGGCAGGTCAAATGGCGGCGCGTGTTGTCCCGGTTGCAGCAAGTTGCGTTCCACGGTCCAGAGTGTGTTGCCGGTCACAGCGTAACAAAAATGAGCCCGGTTCAGTATGTCACAGACTTCAGTCGCCGGCATGATTTTGTGAACAATAGCCGCGCGGGTCAAGCGCCCGCAAAAGCACGAAAGAATGCGCAAGATATAATCGCCCCGCATGTCACGCACGCTGCTCGCCGGTCTCTCCCCGCGTGCCTTTCTGCAACGTCACTGGCAGAAGCGGCCTCTGCTGGCGCGCCAGGCGTTGCCCGCCGCCGCGGGTCTCGTCACGCGCGGGGACCTCTTCCGGCTCGCCACCCGCGACGACGTGCAATCCCGCCTCGTCACCCGCTTCCGCAAGCGCTGGCGGGTCGCGAACGGGCCTTTCACGCAGCGGGAACTGGCCCGGCTGCCCGACCGCGACTGGACACTTCTCATCCAGGGCGTAAACCACGTCCTGCCACAAGCCCGCGCATTGTTGCACAACTTCTCGTTCATACCGTACGCGCGGCTTGACGACGTGATGGTGAGCTACGCCCCGCCCGGCGGCGGCGTCGGCCCCCATTTCGACAGCTACGACGTATTTCTGCTTCAACTCGGTGGCACGCGGCGCTGGCGCGTGAGCGCTCAGGACGATCTCACGCTGGTCAAGGATGCGCCCCTCAAGCTGCTCAGCAGGTTTCGCGCCGAGCGCGAATGGCGTCTCGATCCGGGCGACATGCTGTATCTCCCTCCACGCTGCGCGCATGACGGGATCGCGATCGATCATTGCCTTACGGCGTCGATCGGCTTTCGTGCGCCGGGCGCGCAGGAACTGGGTGAGCGTTTCCTGGAGTATCTCGCGGACAATCTCGCCCTCGACGGCATCTACCGCGATCCGCAACTGAAGGCGACCTCCCACCCTGCCAGGATCAGTGACGAGTGGTTGTCGAAGTCGGGCCGCGCGCTGGACCGCATCACGTGGTCGGGGCGGAGCGTTCGGCAATTTCTCGGTTGCTATCTGACCGAGCCCAAGCCGCATGTCTTTTTCGCCCCCCCGGCGCGCGCCCTCGATGGCCGGACGTTTGCGCGCCGCGTCGCGGCCCGCGGCGTCGAACTGGACCTGAAGGCACTGATGCTCTACCGAGGGCGGGAATTTTTTATGAACGGTTCCGCGTGCACCGTGGGGCCGGCTGCCGCGACGATCCTGCGCCGGCTCGCCGACCGCTGGCGGCTCGAACCCGCGTCCGCCCTGGACGCTGAAGCCGCGCGCTGGCTTTACCGATGGTATCGCGCGGGCTATATTAGGATAGCCGGCAAAATCACGGAGCCCGACGGTCCTCGCCGCAAGTAAACGCCAAATGGCGAGGGCCCGGCACATCGCAGCATGGAACCGACACATAACCTTCCGCATGCCCAGTACCGCCGCTTCGAGGGCATGCGCGAGTACGAGGGTCTGATCGACGAGATCATCCCGCAGACGCAGAGCCGGATACGGGTTTTCGACCGGTCGTTGAGCCACGCCTACAACTCGGCGCAGCGCCATGACTTGCTCCGGCAGTTCCTGCTCTCGAACCGGCTCAACCGGCTGTTCATAGTCCTGCACGAAGTGGACAGGTTCGACCGCCACCACCCGCGCATGCTGCAGCTGCTCGAGCAGTTCAGCGAAGGGGTGAGCATTCGTATCACGCAGCAGCCGGCCAAGCATCTCTACGACCCGTTTGTCATATTTGACGCGAGCCATTACCTGCATCGCTTCCATTACGACCACCTGCGGGCAGCCCAGGGCGTAAACGACGTCGTCGGCGCCCAGCAACTCCTCGATCGCTTCAGCGAAATCTGGGAAACATCGGCGCCGGCCGTGTCGTCCACGGTCAGCGGCCTGTAACAGCCCCGGTTCGTAACCCCATATTAGTCATGGGTATATTCGGTCCTGGAAGTCCAGAATATGGGGTAAACCGATGGCTGTGCTGAAACGTTAGTGCTATGATTCCGCGCGCTTTACGCGGATTTCACGTTGGCTCAACCGAACATCTCATTCTAGTTAGGGACATAATATGAAACGCTCGCTCCTCCTCGCATCGCTTCTCACGCTGGGCCTCGCCGCTTGCGGCGAAAAACCTGTTCCTGCCCCGGTACCCGCTCCGGCGCCTGCTCCGGCTCCGGCCCCTGAGGCACCAAAAGCGCCGGCTGACGCGCCCAAGTCGGACGCGGGTGGCGCGCCTGGCGCCGCCCCAGCTCCGGCGCCCGAGATGAAGAAAGATGAAATGACGAAGTAACCCGCCCGCGGGCATGAAAAAGCCGGCCACCTGGCCGGCTTTTTTTCGCTCACGGATCGTTTCCCGCGGCCGGAACGCCGTCAATCAACGCGGCGCGATCCCGAGCCAGTCGAAGCCGTCATCCTGCGTTGCGATCCGGATCCAGTCGGGCGCGCAGTTGAGGGCGCGCGCCAGCGCGGCGCGGGCAAGTTCGGGCGTGTTGTTCTGCTGCGAGAGATGGGCGGCGACCACATGCTGCAGGCGA
>MEQT01000043.1:18586-22754 GCA_001770325.1 Betaproteobacteria bacterium RIFCSPLOWO2_02_64_14 | reverse complement strand
CCTCGCGATGACAGTACTTTGTGATTCATGGCAGCGCTGCGCTTTTTTGGATCAACATCGGATTCTCCTCCAGCCAGCCTGCACAATGGTGCATACTGGCGATGGGAATTGCCGTAGCGCGGGAGGAGAAAAAGGTCATGTTCCGCTGGGGTTCCGTGGTGAGCGGCTTCTATGCCGCAGTCGTACTGCTGCTGCTCCTGCCCGGAGGGGCGTTGCTCGCCTTCAAGCACACGCCTCCGGCGGACGAAGTCCTTCAGATGTATCTGCACTGGTTCCCATGGCTCTACGCGGGCGTCCTGGTGGGCGGGGAGGCATTGCTCCTCTTCCTCTCCGTGGACACATCCTGGCGGCGCATGAGACCGCGGCAGCATGTGGCCGTAACGGCCGCGCTCGCGTCCTTTTTTGCAGCAGTGCTCGCGGTCTGCGTGATCTTCGCCATCGAGGTCGTCGTCTATGCAGACAACTCGCCCCCACTATGGGAAGGCAGGGACAACCTGTTCTTCGCAACAGCGCTCGGCGTCTGGGTCTGCCTTTGGCTGATCTGGGGCGGAATCTTTATCCAGTATTACCGCGATTCCTCGAAGGCGGTGTCCGCGGCCGTGACGTGGCTCCTGAAGGGCAGCGTGCTCGAACTGCTGATCGCCGTCCCCTCGCACGTCTTCGTCCGCCAGCGTGGCGACTGCTCCGCTCCCGCGGTGACGGCGTTCGGAATCGTCACCGGCATCGCCATCATGCTCCTCGCCTTCGGGCCCGGCGTGCTTGCGCTCTACAAGAAGCGCCTCGACGCGTACGCGAGGAACTCCCGGCAGAGCAGCTGACGGACGCACGCCTGGTACAGAGAGCTCGTAGGTTGGGATAAGCAAAGCGCATCCCAACGATCGCGGCGACGTATTGCTCCGCAGGTGTTGGGGTTCGCGTCACTCACCCCAACCTACGATGCGGACTACGATGCCCGTGACCCCGTGATCCATGATCCGTGAGGGCGTAGGTTGGGATAAGCGTGTCGTCAGCCCCCGCGAAGGCGGGGGGCATCCCAACAATCACGGCAACGTATTGCTCCGCAGGTGTTGGGGTTCGCGCCGCTCACCCCAACCTACGATGTTTGCATAAGCGGCGCGGTCAGGCGGCTTTGAGCTTGCCGCCGGTGGCGGCGATGAAACCCGGCACGCGCGAGGCGCTGACGTAAACGTAGCCCTCGAACAGGCGGCGCTGGGTGCGATAGAAGGCGCCCTGCTCGGCGTGCCACTTGCCATCCCTCTTCCCGACCGAAGCCGCGACGGTAAGGATGCCCGAGGGCATGGCGATGCGAAGTTCCGCTTCCGGATTGTCAGCCGCGCGCGTCGCCTCGTGCACGACCGAGCCTTCGATGCGCGCCGCTACCGCCGTGCACAGCGTCACCGTGAGCGGCAGCGCGCGATGCGGCTGGCCGTTCGACAGCACGCGCGCGGTGAGGTCCACGTCCGCCGCGCGGAGCGCCTCGCCGGACAGCATCTTCGCGTCGCGCGGCGGCGCGATGAATCCGACGAACGGCACCGCTTTCTTCGTCAGCGCCTCTTCGCGGTTGGCCGAAATGCCCATCGCGACCGACGCCGCGAGACGAATCTCCCCGAGCTTCGCCATGAGTTCGGCCGAGCGCTCGATTTCATCCGGCATCTCGGTGCCCGTGAGGCCGAGGTCTGCCGCCCGCACGAACACCGTCGCGTTGGCGGCATCCACCATCGACACGCGGAACTCGCCGACCCCTGGCACATCGAGCGTGTCGGCGACGTTGCCAGTCGGCAGCAGCTTGCCGGTGGTAGCGCCGCCGGGATCGCGGAACTCGAGCTTCACCGGCGCGCCGGTTCCCGCCACTCCGGGAATGGCGAGATCGCCATCGACCGCCGCCTGGCCGTCATCGAGGAGGAAGCACGCCCAGATGATCTTGTTCGTGTTGGTGTTGTGGATGCGAACCACCGTTTCCTTGCCGTAAGCCTTGACCAGCCCCTCGTCCACCGCGAACGGCCCCATCGCCGAGGACATGTTGCCGCAGTTCGCGCCGTAATCGACCTTGGCCTCCTTCACCTGCACCTGCGCGAAGGTGTAGTCGATGTCCGCGTCCGGCCGCGTCGGAGGCCCCACGACGCAGACCTTGGACAGGGAGGAGACGCCCCCGCCCATGCCGTCCAACTGCCGGCCGTAGGGGTCCGGGCTGCCGATCGCGGCGAGGAAGATTTCGTCCCACAGTTCGCGTTCGCGCGGAAGGTTGCGGACGTGAAATACGATGGCATTGCTGGTGCCGCCGCGCATGAATACCGCGGGGAGTTTGAGTTGTTTCATGATGACGTCTCCTTTGCGCCGGCCACTCCATGGATTCCCGCAATGTCGTAGGTTGGGCTGACCACCGGGAAGCCCAACAATCCACGTTCACCGTTGGGCATCGGCCCCTGCGCCTCAGCAGGGTGCGCATCGCACACCGATCCGTGGTGGGCGATGCCCACCCTACCGCATTTGCAGATTTTAATCCCGTTCGCGGGGCGGCGGGCGGCGGCGCGCGGTGTGCTGCGACAGGAGCGAGACGAGGGTGCGGATGCCGCGCGCGGGCTGGCGTTCCAGCGTGTCGAGAATGGCAAGCATGCGCGTCACGCGCCGCGCAGCGAGAAGATGGCCGAGACAGTCGCGCAGCTTCGCTTCGTGCTCCTTCGCCGTGAGCTGCGGCTGGCCCCAGACGCCGCGCGGACCGTCGCACGCGGCCTTGAGTTTTCTGCCGTCCCGCAGCTCGACCTCGATCGCGACGCGCATCCCGCGCCATTCGCCCGGAATGTCCGGGTCCTGGACGAGCTCGATCTTGCCGAGCAGCGCGACCATGTCGGAGCGAAAGCGCCGCGTATCGGTGAAGCTGTCTATGCTCACTTCCCCATCGAGTAATGCAGCCGCGGCGGTGTACTGGAAGCTGAACTTGCCTTCGAGCCCCCCGCCCGGCAGCGCGCGGTCGCAATAGGTCATCACCGGAGTGCGCAGCACGACACGCGCGATCTTCGCCGGATCGGTGATCTTTGGATGCAGTTCGAGCGCCGCCGCGATCGCCCAGTGCGTGGCGAACTGCGAAGGGTACATCTTGATGGCGAGCCCCGGCTCCACCACGCGGTAGGGGCTCCCGTAGCCGAGGAGTTTCCTGCGGTCGAACTCCCGCGGGAAAAAGGTCTCGACGAAGCCCCGCGGCGCATCGAAGATGTCCTGATGGGCGGTAAAGCCGCGCGCCGCCAGCAACGCCGCATCAAGGCCGGATGCCGCCGCGTAGCCGCAGTGCGTCGCCTTGGTCATGGAGCCGATGTTCGCGAGCAGCGTACCCGCGCGCGAGCCGGCGATGCCCAGCGCGTGGGTGAGGCGATCGCGGTCCAATCCGAGCAGGTGGCCGGCAGTGACAGCAGCGCCCATCACGCCCGCGGTGCCAGGCGGATGGAAGCGCAGCGCTTCGGGCTTGTATTCGTTCGCCGCCAGCAGGATGCGGGCCTGGATCTCAAGGCCCTTCGCCACTGCCGTCACCACTTCGCGGCCGTTCAGGCCCTCGGCCTCGGCAAGCGCCAGCGCGACGGGAACGGTGGGCGAGACGGAATGCGTGGGCGGGAGCGCCATCGGCTCGAAGTCGAGCACGTGCGTCGCGACGCCGTTGACGTACGCCGCCTGCACCGGCGAAGTCTTGAAGCCGTGGCCCCATACCGTCGCCCGCGGTTCTCCGCCCAGGCTCTGGACATGCTGGGCAAGCAGGATGACCGGCTCCTGCAGGCTGCCAGCGGCCGCCACCGCGATACCGTCCGCGACGGCTTGCTTGACGCGGCGCACGCACTGCCCGCCGAGAGACTCGAAGCGGGTCGCTGCGATGATCTCGCACAGATCACGGGTGACGCTCATCGGCCCGCCATGCTCGCCGGGATATCTTCCGGAGGCGTCAGGAAGTTCGCATCGAGCGCGCCAACCGTGGGACATCCGATCAGAGCCATCACGCGTTCCACCTCGGTGCGCAGGAGCCCGATCGCGTGCGCCACCCCAGCCTCGCCGCCCGCCGCCGCACCGTAGAGCGCCGGGCGCCCCACGAACACGAAATCCGCGCCGAGCGCGAGTGCCTTCACGATGTCGGAACCGCGCCGGAAGCCGCTATCGGCGAGGATCGCCATTCGCCCGCCGACCGCCG
>MEQT01000043.1:0-18572 GCA_001770325.1 Betaproteobacteria bacterium RIFCSPLOWO2_02_64_14 | reverse complement strand
AGAACATCGATTGGCGACGGCGCGCCGTCCAATTGCCGCCCGCCGTGGTTCGACACGAAGATGCCGTCGGCGCCGTTCTCCAACGCACGCTTCGCATCTTCCGCACTGAGAATACCCTTCGCGAGGAGCTTGCGCGGCCAGATCTGCCGCAGCCACCGGAGATCGCTCCAGTCGAGCGCATCGCGCCGGGCGCGAAACTCGGCGAGATTCTTCGCCACGATGCGCCCGTCCACATTGGCGTCGGCGTTGCGAAACCGCGGCACCCCCGATGTCATCAGCGTGCGCAGAAACACGTTGACGAGCCAGTGCGGATGCAGCGCGCCGTCGATCGCGTTCGCGACGTTGAGACGGAACGGCACCTCGAAGCCGTTGCGCCGGTTGAATTCGCGGTTGCCGATTACCGGCACGTCGGTGGTGACCGCCAGCGCCTCAAAGCCGGCGTCGGCTGCGCGCTTCACCAGCCGCCCGGCGGATTCGCGCTCCTTCGACATGTAGAGCTGGAACCATTTGCTGCCGCCGACCTCGCGCGCGACGCGCTCCAGTTCGACGAATGAGGCGGTGGAGAGCACAAAGGGAATACCCGCGGCCTCCGCCGCACGCGCCAGGGCCATGTCGGCTTCGAAGCAGTAGAGACCCGCCGCACCCGTGGGCGCGATGCCGAACGGGGCGTTGTAGGTCGTGCCGAAGAGCGAAGTCGCGAGCGAACGCCCGGACACGTCCACCAACGTGCGCGGCTTGAGCTTGATCTCGTCGAACACCGCCCGATTACGGTGCAGCGTGATGTCGTCCTCCGCGCCCCGCTCCAGGAAATCCCACGCGATGCGCGGCAGTCTCCGGCGCGCGATCTCGCGCAGGTCCGCGATGTTGTATGCGTGCTCCAAGTTCACAATGTGGATATCCAGCGCCTGACCGCAGGCGGCGCAATTATTTTCAATTCAAGGTTGTGCTGCGGTGCGGTATCCTAGTGTACCTGAAGCCGCCCGCGGGTTCCAACCGCCGGCGCACGGCCCCGAGGCACTCGTGGCGTCCACATTATGTATCTCGCCACGCTGATCACGCTCATCGTCCAGGGCTGCAACATGGGCAGCCGCATGATCGCCACGCTGTTTGCGATCGAGCTCGGCGCCAATCCTTTCACGGTCGGTCTCCTGATCTCCGCCTACTCGGTGCTCCCGCTGCTGCTCTCGGTCTATTCAGGGCGCGTGTCGGACCGCTTCGGTGCGCGCTACCCGATGCTCGCCGGTGCGATTGCGAGCGCGGCCGGGACCCTGCTGCCGGCGCTTGCCCCCGGCCTTGCCACGTTGTTCGTCTCCGCAGTGCTGGTCGGCACCGGCTTCATCTTTTTCAATGTCTCGGTGCAGAACCTTGCCGGCGGGCTCGGCCCTCCCGAACAGCGCACGCGCAATTTCAGCACGCTTGCCCTTGGCTACGCGTCGGGCCACCTGGTGGGCCCGCTCATCGCCGGTTTCTCGATCGACCATTTCGGCCACCCCGCCGCGTACGCATGGTTCACCGTGCTCGGGGTTGTCCCCATCGTCATTCTGGCGTGGAACCGTCGCTTCAACACGCCGGCGCGTGCCTCGGTGGAACATCACCGGACGCTCGACCTGTTGCGCGTCCCGGCGCTTCGGCGCGTCATCATCGTCAGCGGCCTCGTCAGCACCGGCTGGGACCTCTACATGTTCTACGTCCCGATCTACGGCCACGGCATCGGATTGTCGGCCACCACGATCGGCGCCATCCTCGGCGCGTTCGCGATAGCGACCTTCATCCTGCGGATCGTGCTGCCGGCGCTCACCCGGCGCTTCGGACTGGAGAGAGTGCTCGCGACCGCGCTCGCCGCAAGTGCAGTCATGTTCGTGCCGTTTCCGTTCATCGAATTCGTGCCCGCGCTCCTGGTGCTGTCATTTGCGATGGGCCTCGCCATGGGCTGCGGCCAGCCGCTCACCCTCAACATCGCATATAACCGCGCGCCGCCGGGGCGCTACGGAGAGGTCGCAGGGCTGCGGCTCACCGTCAACAACATCACGCACCTGGGCCTGCCGGTCGTCGCCGGCGCGATGGGGGCATTCTTCGGGGCGGTCACGGTGTTCTGGATCGCGGCCGGGATCCTGGCCGCGTGCAGCCACCTCGTGCGCAAGGCCGGCTGAGCGACGCGAACCCCAACTCCTCGACGTGATCGTTGGGATGCGCTGCGCTTATCCCAACCTACAGTCCTCTTGATCATCGTAGATTAGGGTGAACGACACGAACCCCAACTCCCCGGTGCGATCGTTGGGATGCCCCCCGCCTTCGCGGGTGCTGACGACACGCTTATCCCAACCTACATTCTTATCCCGGCCTACGAGCTTACTTTAATCCCGCGGTGGCGGCGATGTACTCGCCGAGCGCGGCCCAGTCGTGGTCGCCGTAGCCCTGCGCAATCGCGGCGAGGTGTTGCTCGCGGATGACGCCGGCCATCGGCATCGGCACGCGCGTATCGCTGCCCGCTTCGAGCGCGAGTTCAACGTCCTTCAGGCCCAGTTTCAGCGGAAACGTGGGGTGCGGGGTCTTCTCGATGATCATGCGCCCGTAGTTCTTGTAGGCCGGGGAGTTCATCGCCGTGCTGGTGATAGTGTTGAGGAACGTTTCGGCATCCACACCGGACTTGCGCGTGAGCGCAAACGCCTCACCAAGGCTTTCGATGATCGTTGCGAGAACATAGTTGCGCGCGATCTTCACGATATTGGCGTGGTGCGGCTCGGAGCCGACCACGAAATGCTGTCTCCCAAGCGCGGCCAGGATCGGTTTGCAGTGTTCGATCGCGCCCTCCTCGCCGGCAACGACGATATCGAGCTGCCCCTTTGCGGCCGCGTACGGCCGCCCGAACACCGGCGCCGAAAGATACCGGCTGCCGCTTTTTCGATGCAGCGCCGCGAGCCGCTTGCCCATTGCGAGACTCACGGTCGCCATGTTGAGGTGGATAACCGTGGAAGGCATGCGTTCGGCGAGCCTCGACGCGACCCACACCGCATCGACCGCGGCGTCGTCGGCGAGCATCGTGATCACGACCTGCGCATCCAGCGCCGCTTCAGGCTGCGACGCGATCCGCGCGCCTCTCGACCGGAAGGGTTCGGCCGCGCCAGCACTCCGGTTGTAAACGATGAGTGCGTGGCCCGCATCGAGCAGCCGCCCTGCCATCTCGCGCCCCATCTGGCCCAATCCGATGAATCCAAGCTTCATCTGCTTCACCTCCCATGACGCACCGGTCCCGCGTCGATAACGTTCGCCGATTGGGCTGAAGCGCGTGCGCCGATCCCTAACGCAAACCGTGTTGGGTTGCGGCGCGCTTAGCCCAACCTGCCTGAATTCATGATTGGACGTAGGTCAGGGTGACCGAAGCGAACCCCAACAGTCAGCCAATCACGACAGCGCGGCGGCGCGGCCTGCGATGCGGGCTGGACACCTTTTCCAGCACCACCACGCGCTTCGCGCCGCGCTCTCTTGCCGAAACAACGGCGGCAAACGCGGCGTTGCCGGCGCCGACCACGATCACGTCGTAATCCATATTGCGAAACCCCGGTTTTCCGTGCTTCCGGAACGCTTTGGGGAATGGCGACCAGATTGTGGACATGCAATCGGCCGCGCTGGAGATAAAGCCAGTATGCGGCGGCGCGCAAAAACCTGTCAAGTTGGGGACGATGGCGTAGGTTGGGCTGAACGCAGTGATGCCCAACAGGATCGCAGCGTGTATTGTTGGGCATCGGTGCCATGCACCCCACCCCAACCAGCAGCGTTCGGCCCGGCCTACGGTCTGCTGGAAAAATGACATTATCGGCGCGTGAACTTACAATGTGAACGCCCCCAAATGTTGTACCGCTCGGCGCAATGATCCGGGTGCAAACGCAACGCTGCAGGAGGTCCTCATGAACTTCGATCGCCGCGCGGTCTCAGCCCCGACGCTGGAAATCGCCGACTGGATCGCGCGCCTGCGGCATGCTGATTTGCCGCCGCGCACCCGCGAGGTCGTGCGCTGCGCCATTCTCGACACCCTGGGCTGCGGCGTGTACGGCTACAACACGCCGTGGGCGAAGATGCTGCTCGCATGGGCGCGCGCGGGAGGCGCGAAAGCCGAGGCCACCGTGTGGGGCGACGCCGCGCCGTCGCTGCGGGTCGCGGACGCCGCGCTGGTCAACGGCACGGCGTCGCACGCCTTCGAGCTCGACGATTATCACAATGCAAAACTGCATGCCGGCGCCGTCGTGGTGCCCGCGGCGCTGGCGATGGCGGAAAAACTGGACGCATCGGGTGAACGCCTCGTAACCGCGATCGCCGCCGGCTACGAGGTCATGATCCGTTCCAGCCTGGCAATGAACCCGTCCGCGACGCGGCTGCGAGGCTGGCACATTACCGGCGTTTGCGGGCCGTTCGGCGCGGCAGCCGCGTGCGCGTCGCTGCTGGGTTTCAGCACCGAGCAGACTGCGTGGACGCTCGGGCTCGCCGGCACGCAGGGCGCGGGCACGTGGGCATTCAACGCCGACGGCACGATGAGCAAGCGGCTTCACGCCGGCAAGGCCGCGCATTCAGGCGTGCTCGCGGCAGAACTCGTGGCGCTCGGCTTTACCGGCCCGACGCAGATTTACGAGTACGGCGACGGCGGCGTGTTGAAAGCGTACTCGGATGCTTCCGAGCCAGTGCTGCTCACCCACAAGCTGGGCGCCGTGTTCCATCTCGACGACAACTCGGTCAAGCCCTACTCCTGCTGCGGCAGCACCCACGCGTATATCGATGCCGCGCTTGCGCTGCGCCGCAAGCTGGGTGCGCCGTGGAACCCGCAGCGCCCGGTGCGCGTGGGTCTGTCGAAGGTGGTCGACGTGCAGTGCGGCTTCGCCTACGCACCGGGCACGGCGCTCAACGCGCAGATGAGCCTGCGCTACGCCATCGCCGCTGCATTGACCGACGGCCAGGTGCTGCCGGCGCAGTTCACGGAACAGCGCATGCAAGATCCCGCACTGATTGCGCTCGCAGCGTGGCTTGAGTGCGTGCATGACCCCAGGCTCGACGAGTTCTACCCGGCGCATTTCGCGGGATGGGTCGCCGCTGAGGACAATGGGCGGTGGCTGCGCGAAGACATTCTCGATCCGACGGGTTCGACAGCCAATCCGCTGAACGCCGCCGGAATTACCGGGAAATTCCGCGGCATCAATCCGGATCTGCCGGTGGACGCCATCGCCCGCACCGCGCTTGCGATGGAAAACCACACGGCGCGCGAGCTCGTCGCCTTGCTCAGGGAAAAGACCAGTGCGAAGCGGCAGGCCGCCTAGTTCACCTGTGTCAAGAAAATCGATTCTTTCCCCCTTGATGGGTGAGGCCGAGGGGGGTGAGGATTTGCACGGCACGAAATCTTTTTACCCCCATCCCAACCCCCTCAAGGGGGAAGGAGTTTCTCTGGAATGTTGTGACACAGTGCGAATAGGAGATCGTTCATGAATATCTTTCCGCGTTTAGTTTGGGCGGCGGTCGCGGCGCTCGCCGCCGTTGCCATCGCGGGTTCGGCTGCCGCGCAGCAGGCCGCGTACCCCACCAAGTCGATCCGTCTGCTGGTGCCGTTTCCTCCCGGCGGCGGCACCGATCTCATGGCACGCATCGTCGCGCAGAAGACCTCGGAAGCATTCGGGCAGTCGGTAATCGTGGACAACCGTCCGGGCGCGGGCGGCACGATCGGGGCTGAAATGGCGGTGCGCGCTGCGCCCGACGGCTATACCCTGATCGTGGTGTCCGGAAGCTACGCCACGAACGCCGGCGTGTACAAGCTCGCATACGACCCGATCAAGGACATCCAACCGATCATCCTGGTGGGGGAATCGGTGTTCCTCGTAGTGGTGCACCCGCAGGTAGCGGCGAAGAACCTGAAGGACCTGATCGCGCTTGCCAGGAGCAGGCCCGGCGCCGTCAATTACGGATCGACGGGCACCGGCGGCATCACGCACCTCGCCGCGGCGTACTTCGATCTGATGGCGGGTACGAGGATGACGCACGTGCCGTACAAGGGCACCGGCCCGGCGCTCAGCGCGCTGCTCGGCAACCAGATCCACCTCATGTTCGGTGCCATGCCTGCTGCGCTGCCCCACGCAAAGAGTGGGCGGCTGCGCGGGCTGGCGGTCACGGGCCCCAAGCGCGCGGAGGTGGCGCCGGAAGTGCCGACGGTCGGCGAGATCGTGCCGGGCTACGAGGTCGTGCTGTGGTGGGGCGTTTTTGGCCCGAAAGGGCTGCAACGGGACATTGTCACGCTGTGGAACCGGGAAATCGGCAAGGCGCTGCAGTCTCGGGAAATGAAGGAACGCATGGCGGGCGAAGGCCTGCGGCCGGTGGGCGGCACGCCCGAGCATTTTTTGAAGGTGATCCAGCGTGACGTCGAAAAGTGGCGCAAGGTCGTGAAAGACGCGAAGGTCACCACCGCAAGTTGATGCGCGCGCACGCAGCGCTTGATCGCTCGCGCGCGACGGTGCAGAATTCAGCGTCGGACCGAGTTCCGGCACACCAAGAGGGGGGCGCACCGGATGGAAGGTGAAGAGAACAGAACCAGGATCACGATCCTCACGCGCAGTTTTCGCATCAAGGGCTACATTCACATCACGCCCAGCGCCCGCGTGACCGACTACATGGTCGAATCCAAGAACTTCATCGCGGTGACCGACGCGGAAGTATGGGAGATCAGCGGCCGCCAGGTGCTGCACGCACCGTTCATCAACGTGAGCCGCGACCACATCGAAGTGGTCATGCCCGAGGGTGGACCGGAGGACCCGGGGTCTAGTTGAGCTTCCAGCCGTCGGCCGTTTCCACGACGCGCGCGTCGGCCGCGAGCTTGATGAGGTGGGCGTGCAGCGAGCGCCGCGCCGGCTGATGCAGTCGCGGTGACACGTCGTCGTATACCAGCGGCACCAGTTCATCGAGAGTCGCGGGGTTCCTGCGCGCGAACGCATCGAGCACCTTGCGCTCACGCTTGAGGCGGTGAGCGATGATCTTGCGCACTTCGTCGTGCGGGCCCGGAATCACGTGCCCGTGCCCGGGAGCGATGTCCTTGAGATCCATCCCCAGCAACAGATCGAGCGACCTGAGGTAAGCGCCCATGTCGCCGTCCGGCGGCGAGATCACCACCGTCGAGCCCTGCATCACGTGATCGCCGGTAAACAGCAACCCGTATCCCTCGAGCAGATAGCACAGGTGATTGGACGCGTGTCCCGGCGTGTGCACAGCGCGCAAACGAAATGCGCCGCAATCGACGACATCACCGTGTTCGAGTATGCGATCGGGCGCGAAATCAGGATCCTGTCTCCCGTCCTGCGGCGCGGAGCGGCCAAGCACCTGCGCGCCGGTCGCGTGGTGCAGCGCGCGGGCGCCGGGTGAATGATCCAGGTGCGTGTGAGTGCACAGGATCCAGCGCAACCGCTTTCCCGCGGCGGCGAGAATCGCATCGCGATGCGAATCGATCTCCGGCCCGGGATCGATCACCGCGATGTCGCCCTCCCCGATGAGGTAGGTGTTGGTCCCCGGCCCGGTCATCATGCCGGGATTGGGGGCGGTAATCCGCCTGACCAGCGGAGTGAGTTCGACCAGCACGCCCGGCACGATCGCATTCATGACCATTCGCCCCTTCCCTTTTCCCCCACGGCCTCCTCGTACCCCGGATCGCCGGGAAGGAGCCGTTTGCCGTCCCTGGTAATGCGCGGCAGGATCGCCGGTACTTCGCCTTGCCCGATCCCCTTGAGCAGAGACCCCACGGTGTCGTAATCGGCGAATTTTTTCAGCGTATGCACGGTCGGCGTGCGCATCTTGAACTCACCCTTGCGCTGGCGGTCGAGCGCCACCGACGGGTGCACCCACAGGTGATCGATGGTTTCGAGGCTGTCGTGCAGCGGTTCCTGCCCCTCGGGCGCCGCCGCGAGAAAAAAGCGCGTGTCGTAGCGCCGCGGCGCGCCGACCGGGGTGATCCAATGTCCGAAAAACGTGAGGCGATCGGCCGCGAGCTGCAGCCCTTCTTCGTGGAGCATGGCGATAAACTCGCGTTCCCCGGCGTTGATCTCGCGGCGATGCACGAGGAAGCGTCCTGCCGCCCTTTCATCGCTGAGCGACACCAGCTTGCCGTAGCGATCGCAGGCGAGCAGGATGCCCGCTTCCTCGAATGACTCGCGGATCGCCGCCACCCAGTACGCGAGCCCGCCGGCTGCGAGTCCCAGGATGCGGCTCGCAGCGCGATCATCGAGGCCGCAGCATAGCTTCGCGGCTTCCACAGCGGCATCGGCCTCGTCCACTGCGCCGCCGGGAAAGAGATGCACCCCGGCCACGAAGCCCGACCTCAGATTGCGCTGCAGCATGAGCACCTCGATGCCACCATGCGCATCGCGCACGACCGCCACCGTCGCGGCCGGCAAGGGAATCATCTCGTTCATCGTCACGTCTGCAACGTTGAAAGGTGGAATTATCTCCAATTCAGGCGTTCCGCGTACTCCGCCTCACGCCGCACCCGCCTTCCCCAGCGCCCGCAAGATGCGCTCGGGCGTGAACGGCTGCATCGTGACGCGCGCGCCGAACGGCTTCAGCGCGTCGTTGATCGCATTCATGATCGCAGCCGGCGCGCCGGCCGTGCCCGCTTCTCCCGCGCCCTTCGCGCCCAGCTCGGAGGTGGCGGTCGGCGTCACGCAGTGCCCGATTTCGATGTCGGGCATCTCGGCCGCCATCGGCACGAGATAATCGATCAGGCTGCCGTTGAGAAGCTGCCCTTCCGGGCTGTAGATACACTGCTCGAACAGCGCCGCGCCGATGCCCTGCACCACCGCCCCCCGAATCTGCTCGTCCACCAGCAGCGGGTTGACGATGGTGCCGCAGTCGTCAACCACCCAGTGGCGGAGCAGCTTCACGAACCCGGTGTCGGTGTCGACCTCGAGATAACTCGCCTGGATGCCGTTGGTGAAAACGCCGCTATAGTACTTTTGCGCGTAGCTGCGGGTCACCGTGAGTTCCGGCTGGAAGTCGCGCGGCACGCGGTCGGTGCGGAAATACGCGGTGCGCGCCACGTCTTCCAGTGTCATGCGCAGCGCTCCGCTTTCGGCATCGACCACATTGCCTTCACGCACGTCGAGCAGCGACGGCTCCGATTCGGTGAGCCGCGCCACGAATGCGAGGATGTTGGCGCGCAGCGCGCGCGCCGCCTGGAAAACAGCTTCGCCGCCGATCCCCGTGCCGCGCGACCCGAAGTTGCCGCCGCCGTAAGGCGTGGCGTCGGTATCGCCGAGCACGACCTTCACGCGGTCGATCGGGACGCCGGCCGCGCTTGCGGCGACCTGCATCGCCACCGCGTGCGCGCCCTGCCCCATCTCCGTCAAACTAGTCGCCACCGCGAGCCCGCCGGTCGCGGTCAACTTGATGGTGCAGGCATCCTGCGCCGCGATCGATACGCCGCCCTGACCGTAGGTTGCCGACGACGAATTGGAATTTTCGACGAAGCTCGCAAGGCCGATGCCGCGATGGACGCCACGCGGGCGCAACTCCGCCTGCTCGCGGCGCAGCCCGGTGTAGTCCATCATCGCGAGCAGCCGGTCCAGCGCCTCGTGCTGCGAGAGTTTCTCGAAAGTCGGGCCGCTGACCAGCGTGTACGGGAACCTGTCCGCGGGAATATAGTTGCGGCGACGGAATTCCGCCGGATCCATTCCGACCGCGGCCGCAGCGAGATCGACCGTGCCTTCGGTGATCGCGCACGCGACCGGATGGCCCACGGCGCGATACTGGCCGTACATCGGCTTGTTCTGGAACACCGCGCGCGAGCGTCCGCGGTAGACGCGCTGCTGGTACGGCCCGCCTGCGAGGTTCACCACCTGCAGGCCCTCGTTGACGCTGGCGCGCGGATAGCCCGAGAACGGCCCGATGCCGTAGAGATCATCCATGTCGACCGCGAGGATGTCGCCCTCGCGCGATACCGCCATCCGCATTTTCACGCGGTGGCCGCGGGCGTGATTGTCGGACACGAACGATTCCAGGCGGTCCGCGATGAACTTCACCGGCCGCCCCAGAACCAACGATGCCGCCACCGCAGCCATCTCGTCGCCAAACACGTGGATCTTGAGACCAAAACCGCCGCCGACGTCCGGGGCGATCACCCGCACGCTGGTCTCGGGCAGGCCGAAATGGTGCGCCAGGATCCACTGCATCATGTACGGCACCTGCGTCGACTGCCACACGGTGAGGTGTTTTTCCGCGGGATTGAAGTCGGCGACGATGCCGCGCGTCTCGAGCGGCATCGGAGCATGGCGCGAGGTGACGAACGTCGCTTCGACCACATGGTCGGCGCGCGCAAAAACAGCGTCCACGTCGCCGGTATCGACCACCCGCTCGAAACACAGGTTGTCGCCGAATTCGGGATGGATCACCGGAGCGCCCGGATCGAGCGCAGTCTCGGCATCGGTCACCGGCGGCAGCTCTTCCCACCCGATCTCGACGAGTTGGGCGGCATCCTCCGCCTGCGCGCGGCTTTCCGCGACGACCGCCACCACCGGTTCGCCCTGCCAGCGCGCGCGCCCGAGCGCGAGCGGCAGTTGAGGCGCCGAACGCATGCCCTTCACGTGCAGCAGCACGCCCACGTACGGGCGGCACAACTGCGCGACATCCGGCCCCGTCAGGATGCGCAGCACGCCGGGCGCATCGCGTGCCGCGTCCGCAGCGATACTCACGATGCGCGCATGTGCATGGGGGCTGCGCACCATGACGGCGTGCGCGAGTCGCGGCAACTGCAGGTCGTCGACGTACTGGCCACGCCCCGCCAAGAGGCGCAGTGCGTTCGCACGCGGCAAGGACGCGCCGATGTATTGCATTGTGCCGCGCGCCGGCGGCATCGTCCCGCCTTCCTTCACCGGATACCTCCTGCACGGTGCGCGCGACACACCACCTCGACAGCGTCGACGATCGCCTGGTATCCAGTGCACCGGCAGTAGTTTCCGGACAGGTGGCGCCTGATGTCCTCGCGCGATGCATCGGGCTGCCGTTCGACCAGCTCCGCCGCGGCGAGCAGCATGGCAGGCGTGCAAAAACCGCATTGCAGCGCGTTGCGCTCGTGAAACGCACGTTGCAGCGCGCCCACCGTGCCGGCGGCGGAGAGACCCTCGATGGTCTCGACGCGGGCGCCGTCCGCCTGCACTGCGAGCACGAGACAACTGCGGACGATCTCGCCGTCCACCCTGACCGTGCAGGCGCCGCACACGCCGTGCTCGCAGCCAAGGTGGGTGCCGGTCAGGCCCAGCTCCTCCCGCAGGAAATCCGCGAGGTGCAGCCGCGACGCGACGCGCCGGCGCACCGGCGCCCCATTAACTTGGAGCGATATCTCCAGCGTATCGGCCGCTTCAGTACTCATAATCCGTCGTCAACTGCGCTATCGCGCGTCCCAGCAGCACGCGCGCGAGGTGCATGCGGGTCGCGGCGGTTTGATACAGATCATCGAACGGCGCGAGATCCTGCGCGAGCGATGCCTGCGCGTGAGCGATGACGTCTCTCGAACAAGCGCGCCCGTCAAGAGCCGCCGCGGCGGCCGAGGCCAGCATCGGCGTCGGCCCCATGCCGCAGAAGGCAATCCTGACGCCGCTCAGCACGCCGGCCCCGATCCGCGCGCAGGCTGCGACGCCGACGATCGCGTAATCCCCGTGGCGCCGCGCCAGTTCCTGGAACGAGTACCGATATGGGACTCCTGACCGCGCAAACTCCCCGCCGGCCAGCACCTCGCCGGGGCGCAGATCGGTTTCATACAGACCCTTGAAGAATTCCCGCGCCGCCACCCGCCGTTCACCGGCACGACTGCGGATGACAAATCTCGCATCGAGTGCAATGCAGCACGCGGGCAGTTCCGCGGCGGGATCGGCGAACGCGATGCTGCCGCCAAAAGTCCCGCGATTGCGAATCGCGGCGTGCGCGACAAACGGCATGGCTGCATGAATCAGGGGCAGGTGCTGCGACACGTCTTCCGACAGTTCGAGCGATCGATGCCGCGTGAGCGCCCCAATTGCGATCGAATCGCGATCGACGCGAATGCCCGACAGCTCCTTGAGACCGTTGAGATCGATCAGCACCCGCGGCGTATCGAGCCGCATGTTGAGCGCGGCAATAAGACTCTGTCCGCCGGCAAGCAGCCGCGCCCCTTCGCCGTGGCGCTCCAGCAGATCGAACGTCTCGGCAAGCGACCGCGGCTTGACGTAGGAAAAAGCCGCAGCCTTCACGGAATTGCACTCATATGCCTGGCGCAGACAGCGGTTCTCAGGTCCCGTACCGCACCGTGGACTTCGCGAGCTTCAGTGCCGCCAGCGCACTGTAGCAGGCAAGCCACGCGGTTTTGGGGTTGTCAGGCGCCGGCACGTTCTCGACCTTGATGCTGATGTTGCCGGTCTTGCCGCGAATCTCGATGAAGTGCGTATTGTGTGTAAGCGCCGGATCGGCGACCACCCTGAGCCGCGTCCGGTCGAAACCGATCCCGGCCATGCTCAGCACCGCAGCGATGTTGACGTTAGCCGGAAACAGCGGCACGCCCTGCCGCGCCGGCCCTTCGTAAAGCGTGCAGGGAGCGGTGATGCGGTCGAGGTCGATCTTCATCGCGCCGACATAAGGGATGTCCTTCCACGCCGCAGGCGGTTTGGTCACGGCGATGGTGACTTCATCGACGCCGGCAATGCACGCCGCCTTCAGCGCGTCGAGACCGGCGATGCCGCCGGAGGGCACGTAGAGCAGCGCACTCCCCTCCCGCGCCGCCCGCTCGATCTTGTCACGCAGCGCGTCGTCGCACAGCGCGCCGGACGAGAGCACGATGACCGCAATGCCTTTTCGCAGCAGCGCCTCTGTGTGATCGCGCACGGCCTCATGCGATGCGGCTTCCACCACCACGTCCGGGCGCTGCTCGACGAGCGCGTCAAGACCGGTTACCAGCGGGACCCCGAACTCCTGCACCAGGCGCAAACCGCGCGTCGATGCACTGCGCGTGAGGATTGCCACCACGCGCGCGCCGCCGAGGTCGCCCGCGCGGACGTGCTCGAGGATCAGACGTGCGATGGTGCCGCCGCCGATGATGCCGACTCTCATCTTCCCGCTCTTGCTGCACTACCTTGCGGGATTCTACAGGGGTTGATCCGGTCGTGCGGCGGGGTTTGCCCGTGTGTGTCGCAGCGTGGCGCGTTTGCTGAGTTCCGGCCAGATCGTCGCCGGATCCTGATTGAAGATCACGTCCGCGTCGGCGGGAAGCACGTACCAGTCGCCACGGCCGATCTCGTTCTGCAGCTGCCCGGGACCCCAGCCCGAATGGCCCACGTAGACCCGCAGGCCTGCAGCGAGATCACCATCCTGCAATCGCGCGTCGACCCAGTCGATATCGCCGGTCAGGTAGACGTCGCGCAGCACCGGCGCCGATTGCGGCGGCGGCTGCGCGGCGCGCACCAGGAACACCAGCCCCCGGCGCGCCACCGGGCCGCCCATGTAAATCGCGTCATGACTCGCCTTCAATCCCTCGTGCCTGGGGAACAATTCTCCCAGCTTGTGCTCGAGCGGGCGATTGATGATGACGCCAAACGGGCCGCCGCGTTGCGGCTGCGTGACCAGTACCACCGTCTCGCGGAAATTGGGGTCCTGCAAGCGCGGCGCAGCGACCAGGAAGATGCCGCTGGCCGCCATTTCGGCCGCCCACGTACCACCGCAACACGCGGCCATCACGGTCAGGACATGAATGACGCGGTGTAACGCAGTCATTGCGGCCGAAGTCGGATTGTGGCCTGTTTGAACTCCCAGCCTCTTTCTTGTAAGGAATTCGTCACCGTCCAAGGTGACGAATTCCTCAGGCGGCGCAGCCGGCGACGGTCGCTTTCGGCGGTTCGATGAACTGGGTAATCGTGACACCGTTGCGGATCGCGGTCATCTCGGCGAGGATGGCAATCGCGATTTCGGGAGGGGTCTTGGCTCCGAGCTTGAGGCCCACCGGGCCGCGCAGGCGCGCAATCTCTTCCTGGGACAGGTCGAATTCCGCGAGCCGCTGGCGGCGTGCCTCGTTGTTCTTGCGCGAGCCGATCGCGCCGACGTAGAACGCCGGCGACTTGAGCGCTTCGAGCAGCGCCATATCGTCGAGCTTGGGATCGTGCGTCAGCGTCACCACCGCGCTGTGCGCATCGAGCTCCATCCCGGTCACGATATCGTCGGGCATCCCGCGCATCAACTGCGCGCCGGCAACGGTCCAGGTATCGGCGTACTCCTCGCGCGGATCGCACACGGTTACCTGGTAGTCGAGTGCCTGCGCCATCTGGGCGAGATACCGGGAGAGTTGCCCGGCACCGATGATGAGCAGCCGCCAGCGCGGCCCGAACACGCTGACGAACGTCGCGCCATCGAACGCGAGCTGGTCGGACCAGTTCGCCGCACCGATCGTCACCCGCCCCGATTTCATGTCAAGGCGCCGCGTCACGAGCTCGTGCCGCTCGATACGCGCGAGCAGCTCATCGAGCCCGCTTGCCGCGGTCAGCGGCTCCAGCACGAGTTCCAGCGTCCCGCCGCAGGGCAGGCCGAAGCGCTGCGCTTCGTCCGCACTCACCCCGTACACGGTCGTCGCGGGCCGGTCCTGCACCAATTCGCCCGAACGCACGCGCAAAATCATGTCGTCCTCGACGCACCCGCCCGACACCGAGCCCGCCACCGCGCCGTCGTCCCGGAACGCAGCCAGCGCGCCGATCGGGCGCGGCGCCGAGCCCCAGGTCCTGACCACCGTCGCCATGACCGCGTGGTGGCCGCTTTCGACCCACTCACGCGCGCTCTTCAAGACTTCCAGATCGACGCTGTCCATGCCAGACCCCGTTATATCCCATGAAATAGAGCGCTTGTAGGGTAGTGCAAGCGTGCCGGGCGGTCAAGCCGGCGTCACGCACCGGTCACGTCCGCACGAGCGTAAAGTTGCAGGCGCCATGCCCATGGGCTAGCATGCGCGGAAACCACCGTGGCGCGCATTGCGCGCTGCACGCGACCCCACCCGATCCCCTGGAGGACGCATGGGCATCAACCTTTCTCTGACCGTCAACGGCAGGGCCGTGAGCGCGGATGTCGATCCCCGAACCCTGCTCGTTCAGTTCCTGCGCGATCATCTGCGGCTCACCGGCACGCATGTCGGCTGCGACACCGGCCAATGCGGGGCCTGCACCGTGCATCTCAACGACCGCGCGGTGAAATCCTGCAATCTCCTGGCACTCCAGGCGCAGGGCGCGAGCGTGACCACCATCGAAGGCATCGGCGAGCCGGGTAAGCTGCACCCGATGCAGGAAGCCTTCCGCGCGCACCACGGGCTGCAGTGCGGATTCTGCACGCCGGGCATCGTGATGAATGCGCTGGAGCTCGCGCGCAAACACCCCAATCCGTCCGAGGACACCGTGCGCGCCGAACTCGACGGCAACCTGTGCCGCTGCACCGGCTATCACAACATCGTCAAGGCGATCGTCGCCGGCGCCGCGGCGATGAAACGTTGAAAGCCGGCGGAATCGCAGGTTGGGGTGAGGGGCGCGAACCCCAACATGAAGACGGGTGTTGTCGGGCATCGGCGTAAACGCTTGAGCCCAACCTACGCGCTGACGACTGCAGACTCACATCTGCCGATTGAGTATTGTCTGAGGAACGAATTATGAACGCACCTATTATCGGCCAGCCGATCCAGCGCAAGGAGGACGTGCGCTTTCTCACGGGCGGCGGCACGTTCACCGATGACGTGAACGTGCACGGCCAGACACACGCATATTTCCTGCGCTCGCCGCACGCGCACGCACGCATCCGCAGCATCGACCGCGCGCAGGCCGCGACGGCGCCCGGCGTTCTCGCCATCTTCACTGGCGACGATCTTGCGGAGGCCAAGGTCAACGGGCTGCCGTGCGGCTGGCTCATCACCGACGTCAACGGGCAGCCGATGAAAGAGCCGCCCCATCCCGTACTCGCGCAGGGCAAGGTGCGTTACGTCGGCGATCACGTCGCAGTGGTGATTGCGGAAACGCTCAACCAGGCGAAGGATGCGGCCGAGCTGATCGACGTCGACTACGAAATCCTTTCCGCAGTTGTCAGGGCAGGCGACGCCCGCAAACCGGGCGCGCCCGTAGTTCATGACACCGCCCCGGACAATACCTGTTTCGTCTGGACGATCGGCGACAAGGCGGCGGTCGACCGGGCGTTTTCCGGTGCGCACCACGTCACCACGCTGGAATTCATCAACAACCGCCTGATCCCCAATGCGATCGAGCCGCGCGCTGCGGTCGCCCAGTATGCGGCGAGCGAAGACGCGTACACGCTGCACGTGACCTCGCAGAACCCGCACGTCGAGCGCCTGCTGATGACCGCGTTCGTGCTGGGGCTCCCGGAACACAAGGTGCGGGTCATCTCGCCCGACGTGGGCGGTGGATTCGGCTCGAAGATCTATCTCTACGCCGAAGAGACCGTCATCACGTGGGCCTCGAAGCAGGTGAAGCGCCCGATCAAATGGACGGCGGAGCGCACCGAATCGTTCCTGTCGGACGCCCACGGGCGGGACCACGTGACCCGCGCAGAACTCGCGCTCGACAAGGACGGCAAGTTTCTCGCGCTGCGGGTCGCCACCACCGCCAACATGGGGGCGTATCTTTCCACGTTTGCATCATGCATCCCGACGATACTGTATGCGACGCTCCTCGCGGGCCAGTACACGACGCCCGCCATCCACTGCGAAGTGATCGCGGTGTTCACCAACACGGCGCCCGTTGACGCCTACCGCGGAGCCGGGCGCCCCGAGGCCACCTACGTCGTGGAACGCCTCGTCGATACCGCCGCGCGCGAGACGGGCATCGATCGCGCCGAGATCCGGCGCCGCAATTTCATCACCACGTTTCCGTACCAGACGCCGGTTGCGCTCAACTACGACACCGGCAACTACGAAGCGACCCTCGCGGAAGCGCTGCAGCTTGCCGGCGTCGCGGGGTTCGAAGCACGCCGCAAGGAAGCGGAGCGCAGGGGCATGCTGCGCGGCCTGGGCTATTCCACTTACATCGAAGCCTGTGGAATCGCACCTTCCAACATCGCGGGCGCGCTTGGCGCGCGGGCCGGGCTGTTCGAAGCCGGCGAGATCCGGGTCCACCCGACCGGCAGCGTGACAGTTTTCACCGGCTCCCATAGCCACGGCCAGGGGCACGAGACGACTTTCGCGCAGGTGGTTGCCGGCCGCCTCGGCATCCCGGTGGAGAACGTCGATGTCGTGCACGGCGACACCGGCCGCATCCTTTTCGGCATGGGCACCTACGGTTCGCGTTCCATCGCAGTCGGCGGCACGGCGATCATGAAGGCCCTCGACAAAGTGATCGCCAAGGGCAAGAAGATCGCGGCGCATCTGCTTAAAGCGCAGGAAAGCGAGGTCGAGTTCATCGACGGCGAGTTCTGGGTCACCGGTACCGACCGCTGCAAGACGTTCACCGAAGTGGCGCTCGCTGCTTACGTGCCGCACAACTACCCGCTCGACAAGCTCGAGCCGGGTCTGAACGAATCGGCATTCTACGATCCGACCAATTTCACCTTTCCGGCCGGCAGCCACATCTGCGAAGTCGAGATTGATCCCGCGACCGGTACGACGCGCGTTGTCAGCTTCACGGCAGTCGATGATTTCGGCAAGGTGATCAACCCCATGATCGTCGAAGGCCAGGTCCACGGCGGACTCGCGCAGGGAATCGGCCAGGCGCTGCTCGAAGGCTGCATCTACGATCCCGAAAGCGGTCAACTGCTCACCGCCACGCTGATGGACTACGCATTGCCGCGGGCGGACGACCTGCCGGCCTTCAAGGTCGGAATGAAAGCGACGCCCTGTACCCACAACCCCTTGGGCGTCAAAGGCTGCGGGGAAGCCGGCGCGATCGGCGCACCCGCGGCGGTGATCAACGCCGTGGTCGACGCGCTGGCGCACCTCGGCGTGCGCGATGTTGAGATGCCCGCCACGCCCGAGCGTGTGTGGCGCGCGATCCAGTCCGCCAAGACTGCAAAGAAGGCCGCGTAGGGATGTAGGTTGGGTTAGGCGCGCACCGCGGGCCGTAACCCAACACCCAGAAACGTAGGTTGGGTTAGGTCAGCGTAGCGACCGTAACCCAACATTTCGCGAAGGAGTACGCATCATGCACGCATTCGACTATCATCGTCCCGCCACGATCAAGGAAGCTGCGTCGCTCCTGCGCAAGACCGAAAATTCGCGGGTGCTCGCGGGCGGCCAGAGCTTGATCCCGACGCTCAAGTTCCGCTTATCGAAGCCATCGGCACTGATCGACCTCGCGGGGATCGGCGAATTGCGTGGCATCAAGCTCGACGGAGCGATGCTCACCATCGGCGCCATGACGACGCATTCCGACGTTGCCGCGGCCAAGGAAGTCGCGATCGGCATACCCGCACTGGCGCGGCTTACCGCGGGCATCGGCGACCGGCAGGTGCGCAACGCCGGCACCATCGGCGGCGCGCTCGCCAACAACGATCCCGCCGCGGATTACCCCGCCGCGGTGCTGGGAATCGGCGCGAGCGTTCGTACCAACAAGCGCGTCATCCCA
>MEQT01000042.1 GCA_001770325.1 Betaproteobacteria bacterium RIFCSPLOWO2_02_64_14 | reverse complement strand
CAGGCGGAAGCGGCTGAACTCGGTGAGGCTGAGGTCCAGCATCAGGGTATTGCGCGACGGGCTGTGATTCGTGAGCACCGGAAAGTCGGCCGCGGTTGGACCGAGACCGTTGTTGACGATGCCGTTATTCACCGTGCCGAACCTGAGCTTGTCGTACCGGTAACCGACGCGCCAGCGCGGCATGAACTGCCATACGCCCTGCGTGTACCACCCCGACTGGTCGGTCTTGAAGTAATCGGTAACCGCTCCGAAGAGGGCGCTGCCCCCGGTGTCATCGTAGGCAATGCCGCCGTCCTGCCTCAGGCGGAAATACTCGCCCTGCAGTTTGAAGTTGTAATACGTGGCATTGCCGTTCGGCGCCCATTTGAGCACCGCGTCCGCGATCCACAATCGCGCTCTGCCGGTAAAGCTGTTGGTGACTGCACCGCCCAGCGAATCCATATCGTCATAAGCGCGGTTCTGTGGCGAGGTGCTCACGTAAGACAAGCCTGCGCGCCAGGCATAACTCGCGCCGATGTCGCCGCCGAGATGACCGAATATCGCCCTCCCACCCACGCCATTCTTGTTGCGGTCGGAGCCGGGAAACTGCTCTCCGCTCGAGATTTCCGCGCCGAGTTCAAGGAAGACCGGTGTCGGCGCGACCCACCTCAACTGCACGCCATCGTGACTGAGCCGGCCGCCGAGGAATGCCTTGTACGGCAGCGGTGCGTCCTGGAAATCCCAGGCGTGCTGGTGAATCTCGTTCTGGTAGCCGATCCCGGACAGGAAGCGCCCGCCCTTCAGCGTAAAGCCCTGCGGCAGCGCGAGCGTCTGGAAATAGGCTTCCTCGACCTCGACTTCGTTCTCCGGGGTCAGCGCCGCGATCGCGACACCGCGGAAATAGGGGTCGATGCTGGCCGAGAACGTGAGCTCGGTTTCAGACAGCCCAAAGCTGCGCTTCGGCGGACCGACCTCCCCGCCCGACGGCACGAAGCCGGTGATCTGGAACGTATTCGGATCCTTGGATGTGTTCGCATACGTGCCCTGGAGGATCAACGAAATTGCGGGGTTGAAGGTGCTTTCCGATGCTGGTCGGCTCGACGCTGCAACGGCCGCAGATTCGGCCTTGTTTGCGGTGGTTTCAGCTTTGCCGGCCTTGGTTTCCGCCTCGGCCAGCCGTTTCTCGAGCGATTGGATGCGCCGCTCGTAGGTCTCCTTCATCTGCTTGATTTCCTCGCGGATGTTCGCGAGTTCTGCGTCCTGCGCCAGAGTCGGGCAGGAAAATGCGAATGCGACCGCCGCGGCGGTCAACTTGCGCTTGAACATGGGGTTCTCCCGTCAACACGAATGGAAGACAGCAGCCGGCGTGGCCGGCTGCGCCGTGTCGTGTCAGGAAAGAACCGGGGGACCGCGTGAGAGGGGGACTCGGAGTTCTAGGAAGACCTGCGCGCTGGAGCGATGCACGATTGGTTCGGCAACGCCCTGCGAATTGGCATCGTGCGCTTCGGCGGCCTGCACGCCGCCCAGCACTTGACTGAGTGCGCCGTGCAGTCCGCATAACTTGCCTTGGAAGGAAGCGTCGCCCTGATCCTCATGATGCGCCGGCGGCTGCTCACGCGCGTGCCACACGGCGTGGGTAAAGGCGTTCTGCTGCGCGAACAGCAGGAGGAAGATGTAGATGAACTGCGTGAATCTACGCCTTGTCATGGGGCAGCGAGCCGATACCGCATTTGACCCTACATTGGACGCAACCGCTATGCATATGATGCCATACCGATCCTGGATTTGGCGTACGCGGCATTAGTCGAGATCCCGGACCGCGCCAGGCGTCGCGCGGCCGTCACGTCGCAGTCAAGCATCACGGCATAAGAGCCTGACAGGCTGGCGTTGACCCTCGCAACGCCCGCTACGACCACGATGCCCTCGGCGCCACCGAGGACCGGCAGCCCAGCACTTGAGCGTCATTCGACCGGCAGGCCGGCCACTTTCCATTCAGGATAGCCGGTCTCGAGCCGCCGGGCACTGAAGCCGTGCTTCCTCAATTGCGCGACGGCTTCGAATGAGAGCACGCAGAACGGGCCGCGGCAGTACGCCACGATTTCCCGGTCGCGCGGCAGGGCGTCCAGGTTGTTCTCGATGTCCGCGAGCGGAACGTGAATCGCGCCGGGCAAATGGCCCGCCGCGTATTCCTCCTGCGGCCTCACATCGACGATGGTCACGAGGCCGTTGCGCATGCGATCCGCGAGATCGTTCACCGACACGGGCTCCAGACTGTCCTTGCTGGTGAGGTAGGTATTGACGAGTTGCGTGACCTCGGCGACGTTGTTCTGGGCCACTTCCTGAAGCGCCGCCAGGAGCCGGATCACGCCCCCGCCGGAAACGCTGTAATACACGAACAGCCCTTCCTTCCGCGCGCCCACCAGCCCCGCCTGACGCAGCACCCGCAGGTGCTGTGACGTATTGGCCACGGAAAGTCCCGAGAGCTTGGCCAGGGCATCCACGCTGCGCTCACCTTGGGCAAGAAATTCCAGCAATTCCAGTCGGTTACCGCTTCCCAGCGCCTTGCTGACGCGCGCGAATTCGGTAAACAGCAGCGACTTTACGGGTTTGCTTGACATGAGCGAGACTCGGCTATATTCTACTATTCAATTATGTAATTGAATACTAAAACAGTAGAAAATTCAAGGATTGCGACCTGTTGTCCGACGTTGAATGCCCATGGTACTGGATGCTTTGATCACCTACGAAGCGCAATTGCGGCTCGGCTTGTTCCTCGCTGCGTTCTCGACGCTGGCGGTGTGGGAAATTTTCGCGCCGCGCCGCGCATTGGTCATGCCCAAGGCCAGGCGCTGGCTGGCGAATCTGGGCATTCTAATCGTAAACACCGTGGCGGTCCGCGCCATCGCGCCGGCCGCGGCGGTCGGAATCGCGCAGTTCGCGGAGCAGCGCGGGATCGGCCTCCTGCACGGCCTCGACCTGCCGCTTCCGGTGGAGATCCTGTTGGCGCTCCTCGCGCTCGATCTCGCGATTTACCTTCAGCACGTGATGTTTCACGCGGTGCCGCTGCTGTGGCGGCTGCATCGCGTGCATCACGCGGATCTCGATTTCGACGTAACAACCGGAACGCGGTTTCACCCGATCGAGATGTTGCTGTCGCTCGCGCTCAAGGCGGCCGCAATTTTTCTCATCGGCGCATCGGTGTTCGCGGTACTGATCTTCGAGATCGCGCTGAATCTTACCGCTATGTTCAACCATTCGAACATACGCATCCCCAAGGCGGGGGATGCGGTGCTGAGGTTGTTCGTCGTCACGCCGGACATGCACCGGGTGCACCACTCCCTGTACGCCGACGAGACCAACCGGAACTTCGGCTTCAACCTTCCGTGGTGGGATCACCTCTTCGGCACCTATCGTGACCAGCCGCGCAGCGGGCACGAGCAAATGGTGATCGGCATCCCCTCGTTCCGTGATCCACGGCGCTGCATCACGCTGCCAGGCATACTCGCCATGCCGTTTGTCGCGGAGCGCGGCGAAGGCGCCGCGGCCGATGCCGTCGCGGAGTCGACCCGGCAATCCTCGTGACGATTCCCCGCAAAAACCGGCACGCACGAAGCAGAGGCTGAAAATCATGAGCAAGACCCTGTTCGTTCTCAACGATCCTCCGTACGGCACCGAGCGCAGCTACAACGCGCTGAGGCTGGCGGGAGCGCTGGCCAAAGTCGAGGGCGAGGAAGTCCGGATGTTCCTCATGGGTGACGCAGCTTCATGCGCGAAGTCGGGCCAGAAAGTGCCGCAAGGTTTCTACAACATTCAACTGATGATCGACCGTGTGACCCGCGCCGGCGCCAAGGTCGGTGTATGCGGAACCTGCATGGATGCCCGCGGCCTCTCCGACAGCGAACTCATCGAGGGCACGCACCGGAGCACCCTGGCGGAACTCGCCGCCTGGACCCAGTGGGCGGACAAGGTGCTGGTGTTCTGAGAGGAAAATGAGCGCAGGCAAAACCGTGCTCGTGCTGGGCGCGGGCGTTGGCGGCATCGTCGCAGCGATGCGGCTGCGCCGGCTGCTCCCGCATGCGCACCGGGTGGTGGTGGTGGATGGGGAGGTCGATCATGTCTATTCCCCCTCCTTGCTCTGGTTGATGATCGGCGATCGGGATGCGGGTGTGATCTCCCGCCCGCTGGCTCGCTTGCAACGCCGTGGAGTCGAGCTGGTCCACGGCATGATAGAGCGCATCGAGCCGGCCGAGCGGCGGGTCCGTGTAAACGGTTCGGACCTGGCGGGGGACTACATGATCGTCGCGCTTGGCGCGGAGTACGCGCCCGACTCGGTTCCAGGACTCGCGGCAGCCGGACACAATTTCTACACGCTGGCGGGCGCGGCATCGCTGCATGCCGCCCTTGCGAGGCTCGGCAGCGGACGCATCGCCGTGCTGGTTGCGTCCATGCCGTACAAATGTCCGGCCGCGCCCAACGAAGCCGCAATGCTGATCGAGTACGATTGCCGGCGGCGCGGCGTGCGGAAGAACGTCCAGGTTGACCTTTACACGCCGGAACCGGGCCCCATGCCGGTTGCGGGACCGCAAGTATCCGCGGCATTGCGCCAGATGATCGAGGCGAGGGGCATCGGTTATCACCCCGGCCACGGCGTCGCAAGCGTCGATGCTGGCGAGCGCCGTCTCGTATTCGCAAGTGGCGCGTCAGCCGATTTCGATCTGCTCGCATACGTGCCGCCACACCGCGCCCCCAAGGTGGTCCGGGACGCGGGGATGTGCGGCGAAAGCGGCTGGATAGCCGTGGATCGCGGCACGCTGCAGACTCAATACCCGGGGGTCTGCGCCGTCGGCGACGTGACCGGCATCATGCTCGCCTCCGTCGGCAAGCCGCTTCCGAAGGCGGGCGTGTTCGCGCACAACCAGGCGGAGGTGGTGGCGCACAACATCGCAACAGCGATCACAGGCCGTGGCGCAACGCGGCAGTTCGGCGGCGAGGGCGAGTGCTTCGTTGAAACAGGCGACGGAAAGGCAGGCTTCGGGAGCGGCAATTTCTACGCCGATCCGGCGCCGCAGATCACGCTCAGGACGCCGAGCACCCTTCTTCATTGGGGCAAGGTGGCGTTCGAGAAATACTGGCTCTGGAGCCGCTTCTGAGTCCTTCGCGACCGACGACCTTGCGGCCGTGGCCGGGAACTCGCGAGCAATCCGACCCGCACCTGTGACATTGACAACAATGAACAAAAACGCCCTGGTCGAATTTTCAATCGCCCGTCCGAAATTCGTTTTAGGAGCCGTGTTGCTGGTGACATTGGCTTTCGCCGCGCAATTGCCGCGGATCCGGCTCGACACGAATCCCAAGAACATGCTGCCGCCGACTTCCGACGTGCGCGTGTGGAACGACAGCGTGGACCAGGCTTTCGCGCTCTACGAGGACACCGTCGTCGTCGGTGTCGTCCACCCCAGGAGCGTGCTTAACCCGGGCACTCTGGAAAAGGTGCGCGATATCACTGCCGCGATTCTGAAGGTCAAAGGGGTGGCCGGACGTGACGTTTCCAGTTTCACGACCATCGACAACGTGAGCGCCGAGGGCGCGGGGCTCAGAGTCGCTCCCCTCGTGTCAAGGATTCCGCGGAGCGACGCCGAACTTCAGGCCTTGCGCAAGACGCTGTTCGAGAACCCGCTCTTCGTTGATCGCATCATCTCCCGCGACGAGAAGACCACCGCCATTTACGTGCCGCTGGAAAAAGGCGCAAACGGAAAGGAGGTGGCCGACCGCATCCGCGAGATCCTCACCCGGTACCCGGGCGAGGAACAGTATCACGTGGCCGGAGACCCCGTGGCGCGCGACACCTTCGGCGCCGAGATGTTCAAGCTGATGGGCATCTTCTCGCCGATCGCCGGAATGATCATGTTCGCAGCCATCTATGTCATGTTTCGGAGCCTGGCGCTTGCGATGGCCATGATGATGGTGGCGATGGTCGCCATCGTCTGGACCATGGGGCTGGGGATCGGCCTGGGTTTTCCGGTTCACATCATGAGTTCGATGGCGCCGGTATTCCTGATGGCAATCGCCACCGACAGCATTCACATCTTCAACGAGTTCTATTTCCGGTTCCGTGAGAAGGCGGACAAGCGTCGCGCGATCGTGGAAACCATGGAGGCGGTGGGCCGTCCGGTGCGCTATACCGCTCTTGCCACCGCTGCCGGCTTCGGGGTCCTGCTCTTCATGGAGATTGTGCCGGTGAAGGTGTTTGGCGGGCTGATCGTTTTCGGGACGATCGCGCTGCGGCTGTTCAGCTTCAGCCTGATCCCCGCCGTGCTCGCCGCCGTGCGGCCGGAGAAGATCGGCGCCGCAGCCGCGGGGGAAGACATCGCCGTGAGCCCCACCGCGCGCGCGCTGGGGCGGCTTGGCGCCTTGGGCGCGGAGTGGCCGAAGACCACGGCCGCGGTCGGCCTGGCGCTGATCCTGCTGGCGCTTTTCGGTGTCAGCCGCATCGTGGTGAACAACAACTTGGTGGCGTGGTTCAAGCCGGGCAGCGAGGTGCGCATTGCCGACACGGTCATCAACCGGGCGCTCGGCGGCACCTCCCTCGGCTACGTGGTCGCGACCGCCGGCAAACCCGATGCTATCAAGCAGCCCGATATCCTGCGTGATATCGAAGGTCTGCAGCGCCACCTGGAGAAGCTGCCGGTCGTGGGCAAGACGACGTCCGTTGTCGACTACGTGAAGCGCATCAACCGGGTGCTGCACGACGACAATCCCGAATTCGACGCCGTGCCCGACGCCGCGGACACGATCGCTCAATACTTGTTCCTGTTCAGCATGTCGGCCAAGCCCTCCGACCTCGACAATGTGGTGGACTACCCGTTCCAGAAGGCCAACATCTGGGTCCAGCTCAAAACCTGGGATGCCGCGGCCATGCGGGACGTGATCCGGGCCTCGGAGGAATACCGGCGGCTGAATCCCATCGCGTTGGAACTCAAGCCCGCGGGCATCGCCTACTTCAACCTGGTGTGGAACCACGAAGTCCTGTGGGATATGGTGAAGGGCTTTCTTCTCGCCCTGGTGGCGGTGTTCCTCATCCTCGCCTTTGCTTTCCGCTCGTTCAAATGGGCTCTCGTCGGCTACGTGCCGCTGCTCTTCACCATCCTGCTCATTTACGGAGTGGTCGGGTTTGCCGGAAAGGATTTCGACATGCCGATCTCGGTGTTGTCATGTCTGTCGCTCGGTATGGCGGTGGATTTTTCGATCCACTTCATCAGCCGGTTGCGGCAGCGGCTGGTGGAAACGGGCGCCGCGGCCGCGCGGGATCTCGCCGCACTCAAGGAGGCGCTCGCATGGACGGCAGCCCGTCCCGGCAAGGGAATCATGCGCAACGCGGTGCTGTTCGCGGCAGCCTTTTCGGTCATGTTGTTCGCGCCACTCACGCCCTACATCACCGTGGGCGCCTTCATCGTCAGCATGATGTTGCTTTCGGCGCTGTTCGTGATCCTTTACCTGCCGGCGCTGATCGTGCTGATGCGAGGCTGGCTGTTCGGCACAGGAGAACCAAAGTGAGATCGCTTCGCATATTCGCCACCTCCCTGTTGACTGCAATTACCGTCACTTCGCCCGCGGCGGGCGCCGCTGAGCCGTCCGCGAGCGACATCGTGAAACGTTCCCTCGATACGTACTACTACGCGGGGAGCGACATGCGCTCGAAGGTGCAGATGAAGCTCATCAATCCCCAAGGCAAGGTCCGGGAGCGTGAGATGACCATGCTGAGGATCAACCTCGGAGCCGCGGGCGACCAGCGCTACTACATTTACTTTCACGGCCCGGCGGACGTGAAGGGCACCTCTTTTCTCGTGTGGAAATATCCCGCCAAGGAGGACGACCGCTGGATCTTCGTGCCGGCGCTGAGGCTGGTGAAACGCATCGCGGCTGATGACAAGCGCTCCTCGTTTGTCGGGTCGGATTTCACCTACGAGGATGTGTCGGGGCGCGACGTGGATGACGAGTCCCACGCCCTCGTGCGCAAGGAGAGCCTCGGCGGGCGTCCCGCATACGTGATCGAGAGCAAGCCCAAGGCGGCCGATTACTCCCGGCGCGTGTCCTGGATCGACGCTGAGCGCTGGCTGCCGCTCAAGGAAGAATACTTCGACGCGCGCAACGAGCCGTTGCGCACGTTCACCGCGGAAAAGGTGGAGCAGGCAGGCAAGTACTGGACGGTCACCGCCCGCACCATGAAGAACCAGCAGAGCGGTCATCGCACCGAGGTCGTTTTCCGGGAAGTGGAATACGACGTGGGTCTGAAGCAGGATATCTTCACCGAACGTTACCTGCGTGACGCGCCGAGCCAGTGGGTGCGGTAGGAGAATAGCGCGCGGGATCACGGGAATGATCGCCGCGCTGAATGACGTGGCACGCGCCGCGGCGGCCACGGCCGCTGCTTCGCTCGTGCTGGCGTCGCCCCTGGCCGCGGGGGCGGCGGGCGTCGCATGGGATGGCTTCGTGCAGTCGCACCTGGCGCGGCGCTCGCACCAGGTCGACTGTCCGCCCGGGACCGCGTGTGAATTTCCGGCAGCCGAACTTCGGGGGCAGCTCAAGGCGGAAGGCAAGATCTCGTCGGGAAGCGCGGGTTTCCTCGGGCGCTTCGACCTGGTTCGCGACGCCGCGGTCGGGGACACGCGACTCGTCACGCGCGAGTTCTTCGGCGACCTCACGTCGGAAAAAGCGGCCGCCCGCCTGGGACGGCAAGTCGTTACCTGGGGCGTGGGAGACCTGCTCTTCGTCAACGACACGTTTCCGCGCGACTGGGTGGCGCTTTTCACCGGGCAGCCCATGCAGTATCTCAAGCTCGGGAGCGATGCGCTCAAGCTCAATTTGTTTCCCGGCGCGGCCAATCTGGAACTGGTGATTGCGGACTTCCGTTCCGACAACGTCCCGACGAGCCAGCGATTCATCTTCGCCGATCCGCTGCCGGCTGGACTGCCTCGGCACGCGGCAGAGCCGGGCGGGCTGGAAATTTCGGGGAGGATCTCCGGTTATCTGGAAAACTGGGAACTCGCCGGCTACGCGTCCCGTACGCACCACCGCAGCCCGGCCTGGCGCGTGATGAGCGCCGAAATCATCGGCACCTACCCACGCCTCAACACAGTTGGCGCCAGTGTCACCGGCCCATTAGGCAAGGGCGTGGTCAGTCTTGAGGCCGGGTACTTCGACTCGCGCCAGGATCGCGACGGCCGCGACGCTTCGATCGAAAACAGCCAGTTCAGGGGCCTCATCGGATACTCGCGGCAAGTATGGGAGGATGCTACGGTCGGGTTCCAGCTTTACGGAGAATGGATGCGCGACTACGCGGCGTACCGGCAGTCCGTGCCCGCTGGCTTTCCGGCGAAGGACCACGTGCGCAAGGTCGCTACCGTACGCTTCACGCAGCTTTTCGCTCACCAGACGGTCACTTTGAGTTTCTTCGCCTTTCTTGGCCTGAGCGAGGAGGATCGCTACCTTATCCCATCGCTGCGCTATTCCTTCAGCGACAACCTCTGGACGGAAGTGGGCGCCAACCTTTTTGGAGGCGGGCGGAACGGCATGTTCGGCTCGATGCGGGACAACAGCAACGTCTACCTCACCGTGCGCTATTCGTTCTAAGGCTCTCCGGTTGCGCGCGGCCGGAATACACGTAACTCATCGGCCGCAATCCCCTGGCATAGGCGAGGTCGAGCTGGACGATCCTGAAGCCCGACGCCCGGATGAGTTCGTCCATCTTGCGATTGAGATTGCATCCTCCGGTAAATCTCTGCCACAGCGGATTGAGACGTTCCTGCCAGGTCCTCACGTTGGCGTCGGGCGCGAGACCGTGCTCGGCGAAAAGGAGTGTTCCCGCGGGCTTGAGCACGCGCCTCATCTCCCGCAAGGCCTTGATCGGGTCCGGGATGGTGCACAGCGTCCACGTCGTGACGACCGTGTCGAGGCAGCCACCATCCAGAGGAATCTCCTCGCTCGTGTGCGCCAGGAACTCGACCGGGAATGCGGCGGCATCCGCCTTCTTGCGCGCCATGCGCAGCAGTTCTTCGGACGGGTCGAGCGCAAGGAGCCGGGTGACGCCGGCGCCGTAGAACGGCAGATTCAGTCCCGATCCGACGCCGATTTCCAGCACCACGCCGCACGCTTGCGGAACGATCTGCGAGCGGTAGCGTGTCGCCTCCCGGTTGCGCATTGCGAGGTCCGTCAACCTCGGCAATATCCATTTGTCGTAGAGGCCCATGCGTGCCGGCGAACCCATGCTCCGTCAGATCCGATCCGTCGGGAAAAGTTGCCGCGGACGGCGCATCGTCAGATGGTGATCAGCGCGCCGAGGCCGGTATTGACCTTCGCGACCTCCGATACCACGACGATGATGCCAGCGGACAGCAGCAACTTCACGAGATAGTACGTCACGACGCGGCTCCTTCCTGAGTGTGGTTCACGAGGCGATGCGGAAATTGAGCATCATCCCGTGGTCGGCGTGCTCCAGATTGTGGCAGTGGACCATGTACACCTGGTCGCCGAGATAGGGGTGCGAAAAATCGGTGACGATGCGTACGATCTCACCAGGCCAGACCGTCACCGTGTCTTTCCACCCCAGATCGGTCGCGGCCAGTCCGCCCGGGTCGACCGCGAGGCTTTGCTGCTGCGGCGGGCTGCCTTCACGGGAGAGCACGCGCGACTGGAAGCCGTGAAGGTGCACGGGATGCGGCATGCCGCGCGCGGTGTTTCGCACCTCCCACACCTCGGTTGCGCCCCGCTTCACCACGATGGGAGTGGCCTTGATGTCGTAGGTCATGCCGTTGATGCGCCACACGCCGCCTGCCAGATCGAACGTGATGACGCGGGGCGCCGCGTCGGTGGCCGGCGGCGGAGCGAGAAATGACAACGTCTGCGGGACGGCGCGCTGGTACGCGGCTTTCCCACGGACACGGATACGCAGCAGGTCGAGCGCCGCTCCGTCCGGAATGGCGCTGCGCCGTGGCGCGTCCGACCCGTCGGTCGCGTGGGGGGCGTGATCACCCGCCGGCGCGCTGCTTTCCGACTCGTTGTACATGGGGTCGAACGGCAGGCTGACCAGCGTCAAGTCCGCCGGGGATCGCGCAGCGCGCAGGTCCAGGAGGACGTCGAGACGTCCACCCGCCGGGACGAACGCCTCCTGCAGCGGGCGGGGCCGGTCGAGGAGCCCCCCATCGGAGCCGATCAGGTGGAAATCGATGAGCCCCTCGCCGTGTCGGAAAGCGAGCCGCAGCAGCCGGGCGTTGGACGCATTGAGGATGCGGAAGCGATAGATCCGCGGTGCTGCATCGAAATACGGACGCGGAGTGAGGTTGACGAGGGCGTCGGTGCCGAGATAGCCGTGGTCCCGATCCTGTGCATCCGGCGTGTAGATGAGCGCGCCGCTGTCGTCGAAACGCTTGTCCTGGATCACGAGCGGGATGTCGTTCACTCCGAACGTGAGATCGAGCGCCTGCTGCAATGCAAGTTCCTCGTCGTCCTCGACGATCAACAAGCCCGCCAGGCCGAGATGGACCTGCTTGCCGGTGAGGTGGTGCGGGTGCGCGTGGTACCAGTACGTCGCCGCGCGGTTGGTGACGGTAAAGTGGTAATCGTAGGTGGCGCCGCCGGGGATCGCGTAGTGGGGATGCCCGTCGTTGTTGCTGTCCACCTCCAGGCCATGCCAGTGGATGATGCTTTCTTCGTCGAGCGCGTTCCAGAAACGGGCGCGAAATCCCGCGCCCTTGCGGGTCTTGAGCACGGGATTGAGAAACCGGACCCCGTCCTGTTCGATTTCATAGGCGAGCATCGGGCCGGGTTTCCCGGGCACGAGCGGGTGGGATGTCGCCTTGGCGACGATGGCAAGCGGCTGCGTGGCATCGACCACACCGAACATGCCGCTCGGCCCCGGGACGAGCAGCGCGTTGGGAAAGTCGGCGGGCGGGGGCTCGCGCGGCGGCTCGGCGAGGCCTGCATCGCGGCTGCGCCACCATGCGACGCCGGCCGCTATGCCCGCAGTGCCCACCGCCGCTGCGGCGCCCACAATGAACTTCCTGCGTCCCGATGGGTTCATCTGCTGTTTTGGGGCATTGGGTGATCAAGCATGGTACTGCAATGCTCCCGGCGCGCGCCATATGAGTTACGTGTGCGATGCGTTCAAGCCGAGGTCCACCGTGAATTTCGCTCGGCATTCCAGACGTATGCTGCGTTGGTATCCCAGCATTACCGCGAATGCTTCGTGACATCGGAATGGCCACGGAAAATCCTTGAGGCTGCGACGCGAAAGATCAGCGGCGGCAGAACCAGCATCTGCAAAATGGGGACGATTCCGATGTCGAGTATCGGCAACCGCGGCATGGCGGGCAGGTAAGTCCATCGCTGCAAAACATGGACTGCGACCCATTCGACTGCAACGGCAAGTACCAGCCCCATAGTGAACAACAATGCGTAGCCGCGGGCGCCCGGCCGTGCAAACCAGTCATGCCGGCGCAGAACCAGCCAGCCGACGCCAAAGATCAACAGCACCAGCACGCCATCGCCCAAGCTTGCGACAAAGCAGTGCCACCATGGATTACGTGTATCGCCCGGCCAGGCGTAAAGCAGGGCTTGCGCCAGCTCCCATGGATAATTCACGGCAACCGCCACGAGGAAGACGACAGTGAGGGTTCGCGCAACTCCGCGCAACCCCCTTATATTGCTCATCCCGATGTTTCGTTGTTTCGCATGTTGCTAGCTGAGGGGAATACTTCCGCTGTCTAGGAGTTCTGTTTTCCCTGAACGTTTGCCTGGTTGTGCACTCTTCTGGTGCGCCAGTGCATTCAATGCACTATTTTGAGGCGACGGGATTCGGTTACTGTTCCGAATGTTGGAATCATTTCTATTGCCATCAACAGCTTAAGATTCAAGGCGCACATGGCCCGCCGATTGCTAAGGAAAATCTCATTACACAGAGATTTTCTGAGTATACATGCAGTTATTGACGAATCTTGCCGGTTTTGCGGTGGCCCTCATGGTGGGCTTACCTGCCTTCGCCATCGATTGGCCGCCCCAGGCCCGCCGCATGGCGATCCATGTCGAAATCGGCGACTGGGGAACGGCGCAAACGCAGGACATAGAAAAGGTTCTCGGATCAGTCGCGGAGGTACTTTTGCCCTATTTTTCGCAGCGTGCGTCGGACCGCATCGTGGTGCAGTACAGCAGGCAAGGACCGCAAGTCCTCTTCGAGAAATCGGGCGGCGGGGCGTACCGGGTATTCCTGAGCGTCCAGGATACGCGCTGGGACCAGTTTGCATACCAGTTTTCGCATGAGTTGTGCCACATTTTTACCAACTTCGAGCATCGCGAGCCTAGCCGTGACGGTTCGATCCGAGGCCACCAATGGTTCGAGGAAACCCTGTGTGAGGCGGTGTCGCTGTTCGCGCTCAATCGGCTGGCGTCAAAGTGGGAACGCTCGCCGCCTTTTCCGGGCTGGAACGATTACGCGCCCGCCTTCAGGGATTACGCGCGGCGTCTGCTAAGCGCCGAACACCGTCGTCTGCCTCCGAACGAATCGATTGCAGCGTGGTACCGGGAAAATCGGGAGGACCTCGGGCGCAATCCGTATCTCAGGGAGAAAAACGAACAGCTTGCCGTACGGCTGCTCCCGCTGCTCGAGAACGCGCCCGGCAGCCTGAAAGCGATTGCCTATCTCAACCTTGAAGAATCGATTTTTCCCGGGAGCTTCAAAGCGTACTTGGAGTCCTGGTACCGTTGCTGTCCGGAAGAATACCGGCCGTTCATAAGTCAGGTGATCACGCTTTTTGAAGAGGGCGATGGCACCGGCAGGGCCGCTATGGCTTTAACAGCTTCAAGAGACCTCATGAACTGATCAGCGTACTCCAGGAAGTGCCGCGCGAAAAAAAACAGCCCGGGTTGCCCCGGGCTGTTCCGTTGCGGCAGCGCTTTCGTGGATTACGGATGAGCGGAAGGATCTGGTCTGCCGGCTCGTGGCTTTTGCGTTCCAGGTCCGACTTTGCCTGGCACGCCGGTTGCTCCCGCCAGTCCTGCCTGCTCTTGCTTCGCTCGGGCCAGATTT
>MEQT01000041.1 GCA_001770325.1 Betaproteobacteria bacterium RIFCSPLOWO2_02_64_14 | reverse complement strand
ATGACCGTGGTGTGCGGCATGCGTTCCTGCAGCAACCGATACATGCGCGTCTCGCTCGCTTCATCGAGCGAAGAAGTCGCTTCGTCAAGGAACAGCCACTGCGGTTGGTGCAGCAGTACCCGGGCGAAGGCGATGCGCTGCTGCTCGCCACCCGAGAGGCGCTGTGCCCAGTGCTGCTCCTCGTCGAGCCGGTCGGCAAGGTGCGGCAGTCCGCAGTCCGTGAGCGCCGCCCGGCAGGACGCATCGTCGAACGTCCCCGGCGCCGACGGATACGACACCTGCTCGCGCAACGTCCCCACGGTGAGATAGGGTTTCTGCGGCAGGAATAGAACGTGCGAGGCGGGGTGTCTGACGACGCCTTTGCCAAATGGCCAGATGCCGGCGAGGGCCCGGAAGAGCGTGCTCTTGCCACTGCCCGATGGGCCGGTCACCAGCAGCTTTTCACCCTCACTGATCGAGGCGTTGAACGGTGCAAGGAGCGGCGTGCCATCGGGGAGATCGAGTCTGAGCTGCTCGACGCGCACGGCGCCGTCCTTGATATCAGTGATGATGCCAGGATGGTCCTCGCTCGCAACGCGGGCGCGCTCGGTGGCGGCGAGAAAACTCGTGAGACGATCGACCGTCGCTTTCCAGTCGGCGAGCTGCGCGTAGGCCGTGATGAACCACGACAGCGCGCCCTGCACCTGCCCGAATGCAGATGCCGTCTGCATCAGGCCACCAAGCTGGATCTGGCCGGAAAAGTAGCGCGGAGCGGCCACCAGGTACGGGAAGATGATGGCGACCTGGCTGTAGCCCGTACTGAACCAGTTGAGCTTTTTCTGCCGCAGCATGATGGCCCACCAATTGCCCATCACATCGAGAAAGCGCCGCCGCAGGCTGCGGATCTCGTCTGCCTCGCCGTGATAGATCGCGATGCTCTCGGCGTTTTCGCGGAAGCGCACCAGGGAAAAGCGAAAGTTGGCCTCGAGCCTCTGCTGGTTGAAATTGAGTCCGACGAGGGGCCGGCCGATGGCATGCGCGAGCCACGTGCCGAAGATTGCATAGACGAGCGCGACCCACACCATGTAGCCCTCGACGCGCATGACCTCGCCGGCGAAGGTGAATTCGAGCGCGCCCGAGAGTGCCCACAGGATGGCCAGGAAGGAGAACAGGGTGACCACGGCCGACAGCAGACCGAGCGACAGGTTGAGGGTGCGGTCCACGAACATCGCGAGATCGTCGGCGATGCGCTGGTCGGGGTTGTCGGTGCCGCCGTCGGTGAGCTGCATGCGGTAGTAGGTGCGGTTGGCGATCCACGCCACGAAGTATTTCTCCGTGAGCCAGCGGCGCCACCGGATCTGCAGCATCTGGTTGAGGTAGGACTGGTAGACCGCGACCGCGATGAACACGGCCGCAAGAAACGAGAAGTAAAGCAGCAGTTCGTAGAAGGCGTTGATGTCCCGGTTCTGCAGCGAATTGTAAAAGTGGTTCTGCCAGCGGTTGAATAGAACCTCCAGGTAGACGAGGCCGAGATTGAAGGACACGATCACCGCCAGCAGGGCCCGCGCCGACCACCGCTCCTCGGAGAACCAGTAGGGACGGGTGAGCGCCCACAAATCCCTCAGAAAGGCGGCGATGATGCGCATAGGACCACTCCCCGGTTAGGCACTCTGAGGGCGACGATTATGACACGCCCCCCGGTGCGCCAGCCGGCGCAGCGGCACGGCTTTATCAAGCGCCGCGAATTGGCTACACTTGTCACCGGTGGGCGGCGTGACTCCTGTGGAGGTGGCCATGAAGACTGTCCGGGAACTGCTGCAAGGCAAGAGTGGAGCGATCTTCTCGATCGCTCCGGATGCGCGAGTCTACGATGCGCTGAAGATGATGGCCGAAAAGGAAATCGGCGCGCTGGTCGTCATGGATCAAGGCACGCTCGCGGGCATCATGTCCGAGCGCGACTATGCACGCAAGGTGACGCTGCTCGGGAAGTCCTCGCAGGAACTCGCGGTGCGCGACATCATGACGGCGAAGGTGGTCACGATTCGCCCTTCGCAGAGCGCGGAGGAGTGCATGGCATTGATGACCGATCATCGCATACGGCACCTGCCGGTCATGGAAGGCGACCGGCTCATCGGCGTGCTTTCGATAGGCGACCTGGTCAAGGCGGTGATCGAGGACCAGCGGGAAACCATCAAGCAGCTCGAAAGCTACATCCACAGCTGACAGCGTGATCCGTGATCCGACAAAACCGTGATCCGTGATCCGTGAATCGTGATCCGACTGAAACCAGATCGCCCTTGTCGGCTCACGGCTCACGCTCTTCCGTGTCGGCCCGTATCGGCTCACGGTTCACGCCTCTTTCGATCGTGGTTCGGGTAGGTTCTACGGTCTTCGAGCGTTCATGAAATTCGGGGCGATTATCATCGGTGACGAGATCATGTCCGGCAAGCGCCAGGATAAGCACATGGCGCGCGCGATTGCGACCCTGGGCGAGCGCGGGCTGGAACTCGCCTGGTGCCAGTACCTTGGCGACGACCCGGACCACATCACCGCAACCTTGCGGCGCACCTTCGCGGAGGACGACGTCGTTTTCAGCTTTGGGGGCATCGGCGCGACACCCGACGACCACACTCGTTCATGTGCTGCGCGCGCGGCCGGTGTCGAACTCCGATTGCATCCCGACGCGGAAGCCGAGATTCGTGCGCGCTTTGCCGACAATCCGGTGGGCGTGACGCCGCAGCGACTGGCGATGGGTGAGTTTCCGGCGGGGTCGGACATCATCCCGAATCCATACAACCGCATCCCCGGGTTCACATTCAGGCGCCATTATTTTCTGCCGGGATTTCCACAAATGGCGTGGCCAATGCTGGCGTGGGTGCTCGACACGCATTTCCGGCACCTGTTCGATCCGGGTAAGCTCGGGGAGTCGGCGATCATCGTGCGCGGCGCGGGCGAGAGCCAGCTTATCGAATTGATGAAACAGTGCCTCGCCGAACACCCCGGCGTGAAAGTCTTCAGCCTGCCGCGCATGGAACCCGAGCGTTATATCGAACTCGGCGTGCGCGGCAGTCCCGCGCACGTTGCGTCGGCGATCGACCACCTCAGGCAGGGGGTCAGCGCGCTCGGGTTTTCGTGGACCGACGCGGGGAGCGCATGAGGCGAGGAGAGGCCGGCGAGCGCCACCGGAGTTGGCACGCGCGCCATGGTGCGGGGCGAAAAAAAAGCCCCGGATCTCCGGGGCTTCTTGCACCTGCTTGCTGACGGACGCTTACTTCTTGCCTTTCTTCGCGGCGGGCATGGCCTGCTTGGCGACCGCCTCGAGGTTCGACTGGGTCGCCTCGGTGAATTGCTTCGCGACCTTGGAAAGGTTGTCGTACGCCGAGTTGACCGCGGCGATGCCCGACTTGATGGCGGCGATGCCGACCTCGGAGCCCGCGGGGGCGGTCTTCACCAGTTTGTCGAGGGCGGTGACCACTTGCTTGTTGAAATCCGAGAATTGTTCCTCGACCAGCTTGCCGACTTCGGCCTGGGTCGCGGTGGCGACGTCGTACACGCTCTTCGCGTAGGCCGTGGCTTTCTCGATGCTGGGTTGCGCGACGTTGTCCTTGAGCGCGGCAAATTCCTGCAGGTCCTTGACGGCGGCGAATGCCTTCGCGTTTTCAATGCTGTCTGCGAACGCCGACTTTGCGGCCTTCAGTTGCAGGTCGAGCATGCGCTCCGCACCTTGCAGTGCAACACCGGCAAACCGGGCAGCGACTTCAAAATTGGCCTTGTTCAGCGCGAGCAGTTGATCAGGTGTCTGATACATGATAAATCTCCTTTAAAAACAATGTTTAATGTAACATATGGGTCTAAAAATGTTGCAATGCACAATGGCAATTATATGCTTTGAATCGAGTGTGTCAAGGGGAAAGTCGAAAAGATATACTGCGATGCAATAACCCCTTGGCTACGAGCTTGCCCGCAATCCTTCTGAACTCGCCATCTGTTTAAAACAATGTTTATAATCAATTACATATGATAATAATCAGGAGCAGCGCATGACTGCCACTGGCGCCGATCCGGCCCACACCCCTGATTTACGGTTTATCGCCGAGGGGGATGGCGGTACGAGGGTTGAGCTATCCGGGGCATGGAACCTGCGCTCACTGCAGCCGGTATTACCCGCGCTCGTTGCGCGGCTCGGCGCGTGTGGAAGCGACGTCCGCTGGGACCTGCGTTCTGTCGTGACGCTGGACCACGCGGGCGCGATGCTCCTGTGGCGGGCGTGGGGCCGCAGGCGAATCGCCGGCCTCGAACTGCGTCCGGAGCATGAGGCCCTGTTCACCCATTTCGCCCCCGTGGCGTTTCAGGCCGCTCCCCGCCGGCGCCGCACCTGGCTCGGAAAATTCCTGTTTGTCGGCGAGAGGGTCGCGATCGCACTGGAGCATCTTCGCGATCTCGTTGCCCTGCTCGGGTGCATCGTGCTCGACGCGGTCCAACTCGTGCGCCACCCCGCGCGAGTGCCGATCCGCGAGATCTCGGCGAACATCTATCGCACCGGTGCCCAGGCGCTCGGCATTACCGCGCTGGTCGGATTCCTGATCGGGGTGGTATTGTCCTATCTCTCTTCGAACCAGTTGCGGACCTTCGGTGCCGATGTCTTCATCGTCAACATTCTCGGGATCAGCATCGTGCGCGAGCTGGGGCCCGTGCTCGCGGCGATACTCGTCGCGGGGCGCTCGGGCTCGGCCATGACGGCGCAGATCGGCGTGATGCGCGTGACCGAGGAACTCGATGCCATGGCCGTGCTCGGCATTCCGCATACCTTGCGGCTGATCCTGCCGAAAGTCATCGCGCTCGCGATCGCTTTGCCCCTGATCGTGCTGTGGACCAACGCCATGGCGCTCGCCGGAGGCATGCTCTCGGCGCACATCGAGCTCGGGATCAGTTTCCGTTACTTTCTCGGCAGCCTGCCCGACGCGGTGCCGGTCGCCAACTTCTGGCTCGGGCTCGGCAAGGGCGCGGTATTCGGCGTGCTCATCGCGCTGGTGGCGTGTCATTTCGGCCTGCGCATCCAGCCCAACACCGAGAGCCTTGGCATCGGCACGACCAACGCCGTGGTGAGCGCGATCACCGTCGTCATCATCGTCGATGCCGTCTTCGCCGTGACGTTTTCCCACATCGGAATCTATTGATGGACGATTGCATCATCGACATCCGCGGACTCTGGACGCGATTCGGCGGCAACGTCGTGCACCGCGACATCGATCTTTGCGTCCATCGCGGCGAAGTGCTTTCCCTCGTGGGCGGATCGGGCAGCGGCAAGACCACGCTCCTGCGGCAAATGCTCGGGCTGGAGCGGCCCTCCCACGGAGAGGTACGGGTGTTCGGCAGGTCGCTCTACGAGGGGACAGCCGACGAATTGCGGACGCTGCGGCATCGGTGGGGCGTGCTGTTCCAGGAAGGGGCGCTGTTTTCCGCCCTGTCGGTATACGACAATGTCGCGCTGCCGTTGCGGGAACTCAAGACCGTCGACGAAGACCTGATCCGGGACCTGGTCGGTCTCAAGCTCGAACTTGTCGGCATCGAGGCGCAGCATTTCGCCAAGATGCCAGCGGAGCTGTCAGGTGGCATGGTCAAGCGCGTGGCGCTGGCGCGTGCACTCGCGCTCGAGCCGGAACTTCTGTTCCTGGACGAGCCGACGGCGGGCCTCGACCCCGATCGCAGCGAGAGCTTCGTGCGGCTGATCGCAGACCTGCGGCGTGATCTCGGTCTGACGGTGGTGATGGTGACGCACGACCTCGATACGCTGGTCGCGCTTTCAACCCGCGTCGCGGTGCTCGCCGACCAGAGGATCGTCGTCATCGGCCCGGTGTACGAGGTCGCCGCTTTTGCGCACGATTTCATCCGCAATTTTTTTCAGGGCGAACGCGGCAGGCGTGCGCTCGGCGCTATCGGCGCGCATGCCGCTGAAGCGGACACCGGCCGGGAGCCGGCCGTGGCCGGCTGAGGAGATTACCCGTTGGAGAATCGCGCTCACGCGCTGGCTGCCGGCCTGTTCACGTTGCTCCTCAGCGCCGCGGTGGTGTATGCGGCGATGTGGCTCACCCGGGATACGACCGGGCGGGAGAGCTACATCCTCGAGTCCGCGTATCCCGTGACCGGTCTCGGCGCCCAGGCAGCCGTGCGTTTGCGGGGCGTCGAGGTGGGAAAGGTTCAAAGCATCGATTTCGATCCCGAGAATCGGCGGCTGATCCTGATCGGCATCACCGTCAAGGCCGGCACGCCCATTACGCGCGGTACCCATGCGCGGCTGGAATCGCAGGGCCTGACGGGACTGGCGTACGTCATGCTGGATGACGACGGAAAACGCCCGCAGCCGCTGGTGGCCGAAGGCGATGTGATGCCGCGCATCCCGATGCGGCAGACGTTTCTCGATGAAATTTCGGGAACGGGACGGGATCTGCTGAGCCAGCTTACCCAGGTGGCGTTGCGCGTCGACAAGCTCCTGAGCGAACGCAATCAGCAGCAACTCGTACGAACGCTGACAAGCCTCGAGGCGGCGAGCGCGGACATCGGCGCGCTCGCCCGCACGATCGACGCGGGGGCGCGCAATCTTTCGACCATCTCGGGGGACGCCCGCAAGATGTTGAAGGGCGCGGAAGTCACGCTCGACAGCATCGACACGCTGGCGAGACAGCTTGGGCAGCACGTGGATACGCTGGAGCGCTTTGCCCGGAGCACCGAGCAGATGGCGACGAGCGCGGGACAGGTGGGCGGCGCGACCCAGTCGTTTTCCGCCGCGGTGGTCGGCGACACGCTGCCACGTCTCAACGTGCTGATCGAGGATCTCGGATTCGCGTCACGCAAGCTCGACCGGCTGCTCGATGAACTCAACGAACGCCCGCACGGCCTGGTCTTCGGCAAACCACCCGGCGCGCCCGGGCCGGGGGAGCCGGGGTTCAGTCAACCGCGCCGCGCCACTGATAAATGAGACGCTACCTTCGATTCACCGGATCAACGCGCGAGTCCGGGCGGTGGTGCCGGCGTATCCTGGCCCCCGGTCTCCTGGTGCTCGGGGCATGCACCATCGGCCCCCCGCCGAAAGATCCCCCCGCGACTTACGATCTCGGGCCGCCGGGCGCGGGCGCCGCCGCGAATCCCGGGTTGAGGGCGACGCTGCTCGTGCCAAGCATCGCCGCCCCGGTCTGGCTCGATCATGCCGGCATCGCATATCGACTCGGTTACCACGACCTGGCCCGGCACCAGGTCTACGCCAACAGCCGCTGGGTGGCCGCGCCGGCCGCGCTGCTGACGCAGCGTCTGCGCAACCGGATATCCGCGGTGGCGGCAGGCGTCGTGACAAGCGGGGAGGGCGTGCGAGCCGATTATGCCCTGCACCTTGAGCTGGAGGACTTCAGTCAGTTCTTCGAGACCCCCGCAATGAGTCGCGTCTCAGTGGCGGCGCGCGCGAGCCTCGTCCGGATGTCGGACCGCAGCCTGCGCGCGCAGCGCAGTTTCGCAGTGCAGCGTTCCGCCGCGCCTGATGCCGCGGGAGCGGTCGCCGCACTGGGCGAGGCAAGCGACGAGTTGATCCGGGAGTTGCTGCAATGGACGGCGGAGAACCTCGGCGCGGACAGGCGTACCCACGGGAAGAGCGCCGAGTGAGCACGATTTTTGGCAAGATCATCAGGCGCGAGATCCCCGCCAACATCGTGTACGAAGACGATCTTTGCCTCGCTTTTCGCGACGTCAATCCGCAGGCGCCGACGCACGTACTGATCATTCCCAAGAAGGAAATCCCGCGTCTCGCCGACGCCAATGCGGAAGACCAGGCTTTGCTCGGCCATCTCGTGCTGGCCGCCAACCAAGTGGCGCGTCAACTGGGCGTGGAGAATGCCTACCGGCTGGTCGTCAACAACGGCGCGGGCGCGGGGCAGAGCGTATTCCATCTGCACCTGCACATCCTCGCCGGACGGCCGTTCCGCTGGCCGCCCGGTTAAAGCAAGAAAACCATTCGCTGACTGATTCGTGCGACATCAGACGAGAGGCAGCCGGACCTCGAACGCCACTCCGCTGCCGTCGGCGCGATCCATCGCATTCGTGCGGCCGCCGTGGAACTCGGCGACCAGGCGCACGATGTAAAGGCCCAGCCCGAGGTGCGGTTCATCGCCGGGTGCGCGCTTGCGCACCGATACCAGCGAATCGAACAGGCGCTCCTTCATCCCGGCGGGCAGCAGCGGCCCGTGATTGCTCACGCGCAGGACGGCGGCGCCCGGTTCGCGCTCCAACGTGAGTTCGACCGGATCATTGCCCGTCGCGAAGTCCACGGCATTGGCGACGAGCTTGTCCAGCATCTGCGCGAACAGATCCGCCGAACCGTTGAGCGGCACGGCGGCGTCCGGCAAGGTGAGCTTGAAGCGGCGCGGCGCGTACGCGCTCGAGTAACCGGCCGCGCAGCTCTCGATTACCGCGCGCGCGTCGAACGGCTCACGCTCGCCTTCACGCACCAGTTGTTCGAGGCGCGAGGCTTCGGACATGCGGGTGAGGATTTTTTCGAGCCGCTGCAGCCCGTCGTCGGCGCGGCCGAGGTAGGTGGCGCCGCCCGGGGTGCCGCCCTGCAGCCTCAGGTTGTCGAGCGACGAGCGCACCACCGCTATCGGGGTGCGCAATTCGTGGGCGAGACGGGCGGCGAGCGCCTCGAGATAGGCGTTGTGGTCCGCAAGCCGCGCGAGCACCGTAGAGAAACTGCGCGACAGGTCGCCGATTTCGTCGCGCGCGTGCTCGCCTGCCAGCAGCGCACGCACGTGCCCGCGCGAATCGATTGCGTTCTCCGCCTCGTCACGCAACCGGCGCAGCCGCCACGACAGCCGCGAGGCGAATGCGAGCAGCACCAACGCGGCGGCGCTGAAGGCGACCAACGTCACCGCTACCAGCTGCTCGAACGCGCGATTGCGCAGGGACACGATCGCGTCGGTGTCCTCCTCGAGGACGACGGCCCCGATCACGGCTTCGCCGCTCCACACCGGGTGGGAGGCCGAAAGAATTGTGCCCCGCCCGCCCGGCGCCGGCCGCCGCCGGGTCGTCGGCGCGCCGTCGAGCGCCCGCTCCAGTTCGCGCCCGCCGAAGATCACGTCGTCGGGTATCAGTTCTTCGCCCGGCGCGGCGGGCGTGCGAAACATGCGCTCGAACAGCGGCCGCAGCGCAAAGTGAACCGCGCGCTCGATCGGACCGAAGACGGGAGGGGCGCCCTGCGGTGCCGGCGCATCGAGGCTGCCGGCTGCTGCGACGAGTTTCAGTTTGCTGTCGATGACCCAGATGCGCAGCCCCGGTCGCGCGAGTCCGGCCAGGAGCGTCTTCGCTTCGTCGTGGACCGTGGTGGCCGTCGGCCCACCCTCGGTGGCCGTGCCCGCGGGTGGCGTGAGCAGCCGCGGCCGGTCCTGCAGCGCCACCGCAACGGTGCGCGCGGTCGCGGCAAGCTGCTGCTCCTGGTTCTCACGCAGGAGCTGTTCCATCGCGCGCACGTAGGCATAACCGGCCCACGGCATGACCAGCAGCACGAGCGCGATGAGTACCAGTTTCGATCGCAGTCCCAGCGCGGGCAGCGCGGCCCGCATCAACCGTCCGCCTTCCACCGGTAACCCATGCCGTAAACGGTATCGATGCGATCGAAGCCGGGATCGACCGCGGCGAATTTGCGGCGGATGCGCTTGATGTGGGAAGTGATCGTGCTGTCGTCGACCACCACGTGCGCCTCGCCCATCAACTGCTCCCGGTTCTTGACGTGGCCCGGAAACTTGGCGAGGGCATGCACCATCCAGAATTCGGTGAGAGTGAGTTCGACGGAACGACCGCGCCACGCAACGGTAAAGCGCTTGAGATCGATGCTGAGGCTTTCGCGAACGAGAACGTCCTCGCTTTGGGGCGGCACGCGGGCGACCTCCGCGCGGCGGAAGAGCGCGCTGACCCGCGCCAGCAGGTGCGGGAGGCTTACGCTCTTGGTGACATAGTCGTCCGCACCCATGCGCAGCCCGGCAACCGTGTCGAAATCGCTGTCGCGCGCCGTGAGGAAAATGATGGGCAGCGTCTGGGATGAGGCGCGGAGTTCCCGGCACAGGGCAAAACCGCCGTCCGGGTCATCGCCGAGACCGATGTCGAGCACCGCGAGATCGGGCAGCCGCACCCGGAATGCCGCGAGCGCCTCGGCGCGCCCGGCAAAGGCGGCCACCTCGTAACCCTGGGTGCGGAACGCGTCGGTGTAGTTGGCGCGGATCGCGGGCTCGTCCTCGACGATGGCGATGCGGAGCGGCATGGTGTCCTCGCTTGTGGAAAGCGACTATACCGCATGTCCCCGGCGGCGCAGGGCGGGCGTGCCGGGGTGCCATCTTCTTGCCACAATTGATGGTCGGAAATCCAGAATTGGGTCACCAGCGTGCCCGCGCCATGGGGCTAAATGGCACCGTGACGACTCAAACTCAACTGGAGCCGAAAATGACAACGAAGCCTCCGGGCGCCACCCTCAATCCGCGCCGCGTGGTTCTGGACATGCTTGAACTCGTCCTGCGCGGAACCGTGGCGGCGAGCCTGATTGCCGCGCTGGCGATGGGTCTGATCGCGTTCGTGGTCAGTTAAGAATGCCCGACAGGGCGCCGGGAGCCGGTGGCTGGGGCGCTGCGCGGGAATCCGCCCGCGACGTGGCGTCGTGATGGCCGCGATGCCGGTCTCCAGTCTCTGGCTCCGGGCGCCTTGCGCCGCCAAGTGCGTCCCTCTGAAAAAGAGGCATTGGCCACAGAGATCACAGATTGGGGATCGTAAGGAACATCAAGAATGATCAAGCGCCTCATCGCCATCGGCTTCATCTTCGGCTGCACTTCCATCGCCTGGCTGATCCTCGCGGGGGTCACCGCCGGGCGCACGCACGTGAGCGACAGCGGCCTGCGCGCGCGGGTGGAGCGCCTGTGGGGCGCGCCGCAGACCCAGTTGCCCCCGGCCGTCAAGGCTTCGCACAAGGTGGTGAAACGCGTGGAGAGCCTGGAAGACGGCAAGAAGATCGTGCGCGACGTGGAAGAAACGGCGAGCGAGAGGATCACCCTGGACGGCAGCGCGCTTTCGGTCGCGCTGGTCCTTGAACATCGGCAGAAGGGCTTGCTGTGGTACGCGACGTACCATGTCGATTTCCGCGGCGATTACGTCATCACCAACGCCAGCGACATTCCCCGCGAGTTCGAAATCACGTTGCCGTTTGCCGCGAAAAACACCGTGTTCGACGATCTGCGCTTCGAGCTGGAAGGCAGGCCGTGGCGGGCGGCTCCCGCGCCGGGTGAAGGGCGCATCACGGGCCGCGTGCAACTTGCGCCCGGCGAGACGGTGACGCTCAAGGTCGGTTACCGCAGCCAGGGCATGGAGCGTTGGAGCTACAGCTTCGGCAACGGCATTTCGGAGGTGCGCAACTTCCGGCTTGCGTTGCGCACCAATTTCGACGCGATCGATTTTCCGGAGGACGGCATCTCCCCGGCGCGCAAGGAGCGCGCGGGCGATGGGTGGCACCTTACCTGGGAGTTCCGGCGGCTGGTGGCCGGCGTCAACATCAGCATGCTGATGCCGGAGAAACTGCAGCCCGGGCCGCTGGCGAGCCAGATCGCGAGCTTCGCGCCGATCTCGCTTTTCTTCTTCATCGTGGTGATGCTGACGATCGGCGTCGTGAAGCGCGTTGACCTGCACCCGATGCACTTCTTCTTCCTGGCGGCGGCGTTCTTCTCGTTTCACCTGCTGTTCGCGTATCTCGCCGACCAGATCGCGATCCACACGGCCTTCGCGCTCGCCGCAGCGACATCGCTCGCGCTCACCGTGAGCTACCTTCGCATCGCCTTCGGCAGCCGCTTTGCGTTTCTCGCGGCGGGCGCCGCGCAACTCGTCTACCTCGTGCTCTTTTCCTACGCCTTCTTCTTCAAGGGCATGACCGGACTCGCGATCGCCCTCGGGGCCGTCGTGACATTGTTCGTCCTGATGCAGGTTACCGGGCGCACCAACTGGAACGAAGTGTTCGCCGACCGCAAGACACGCGCCGCAGCGTGAGGCCCGGACAGCATAGTACTGGTTTTGCCGGGGCTACCATCCGCGCCTGCCGCGAGATTGCTTCGTCGGCCCCGCCTCCTCGCAACGACAACGAACACCGTCATTGCGAGCAAAGCGCTGCAATCCCCTTGCTGGCAAGGTCATACTTCGAAGGTCATGATGCCTTAGCCACGGAGAACGCTGGGATCAACCTGCCACCTTGAGGTGCTTGATTTCGGCGGTGCCGCCCTGCGCTTCGTCGAGGAGGCGGAAGATGTCCGTCGACTCCTTCGCGATGGCGTCGGCTATGTCGTTGAGCATCTTCAGACCCTTGTCCGAGGTGGCGTGTTCGGGTGCGCCGTACCAGCCGGTGGAAGCGATGGTCTTGATGTCGCGCAGTACCGGCTGGTAGCTACGCGTGCGGCGCAGCTTGTCCCACTTGCGCCCGTGCGAGTGATCGGAAGAATAGTCGATGCGCTCCAGGTGCACGAGATCAGGGCTGTAGGCGAGCACCGCCAGCGCTTCGATCTCGCCGCCGTGCGTGAGGCCGCCGCAGTCTTGGCCGTAGAGTTCGGCGGCGACGTAGCACGCCTGCACCACGATCACGCTCATGCCGACCTCGCGATGCAGCTTTTCCGAGGCGAGCGCGAGCGAAGGGATGTTGCCTTCGTGCCAGTTGAGGATCAGCAGGCGCCTGGCGCCGTGCTTCGCCGTCGATTCGCAGGTTTCCAGCACGACGCGCTGGTAGGTCTCGGGCGTCAACGTGATGGTGCCTTCGAACGGCATGTGCATGGGCGTCACGCCGAGCGGCCCGCCCGGCAGCACCAGGCCGTCCATGCGCTCGGCCACCGCGTGCCCGATGACGTTCGAAGCGAAGATATCGGTGCCGGTCGGCAGATGGGGGCCGTGCTGCTCGACGCTGCCCGCCGGCAGGATCACCAGCGGATTCTTCTTCAGTTGCGCGGCGATCTCGGGCTGCGTGAGATCGATGAAGTATCGACTGGGAAGCATATGAGAATCTCCGGAACAATCAGCAAAGGTGCCGTGAACTACGGGTTTCGAAGTGATCCGTGATTCGTGATCCGACAAGCGGACGACTAGACTGCGTGAGCCGTGAACTGTGAGCCGACAAGGGCGATTTTGCTTTAGTCGGATCACGGATCACTATTCACGCCGTTCCAGAGTCAGAATGTCCGATCACGGCTCACTGCTCACGCACTTCCGGTCGCGATCCCGCTAGGCGGCGCGGGCCCGCGCGCCGATTCTGGCGCGGGTCTCTTCCATGATATCGGCAATCCTCACGCACTGGCCTTTGCGGTCGATCGACTTCAGCGCGGCATAGACCACCGCCACCGCGACGTTGCCGTTGTGCGCCGTGAGTTCATTCGGCCTGCCGCTCGCGCAACTATCGGCGAACATCTCGAGCTCGGCCCGGAACATGTCGCTTTCCGGCAGCTTGATCTCCTCCCGTTTGGCCCAGCCGTCCTTGCCGCGCTGGATGTAAAGGACCGAATGCTCGTGCAGCCGATGCGGCGTATCCCACGTGCCGAAGTCGATCTCGTAGTGCATCAGGCCCTTCGAGCCGAATACGCGCACGCAGAAGATGCCCGGCGACGTCCAGCACGACCCGACGTAGCCGACCTTGCCGTCGCTGAACCTGAGCAGCGTCATCGACTGGTCGTCCACCTCGGCGCCGACCGGCGAGAGCTTGGAGGCAATCGACGACACCTCGGCGATCTCGCCGCCGAGCAGATGCAGCACGTCGAACTGGTGGATCGCGAGTTGCGAGAGCGGGCCGCCGGGCGCGCGATCCTTGTACCAGCGCCAGGTCTGCGGCGTGAGTTCGAGCGCGCGCTCGTTGGAGAAGTTCGCTTCCATGAAGGCGACACGGCCGAGTTCGCCGGCGTCGATTCTCTCCTTGATGATGCGGATGCCCGCCATCAGCCGCGCGCTGTGGCCGACCGTCACCGTGACGCCGTGCTGCTTCTCCAGCGCCGCGATCCTCAGGCCATCGTCCAGGGTCTGCGCGATCGGTTTCTCGGTATAGACGTGCTTTTTCGCCCGCGCCACCTGCTCGGCGAGGGGGAAGTGCTGTTCGTTGGGGACCGTGAGGATGATGCCTTTCAGTTCAGGATCGGCCAGCATCGTCTTGAGGTCGCCGACCGGCGGCACGCCCAGTTCCTTGTGGAAGGCGGCGCGTTTTTCCTCCGAGCGGCTGTAGCCGGCGACGATCTTGAGCTTGCCGGACTGCGCGGCGGCGCGCGTCAGAACCTTGGCCCAGCGGCCGAGGCCGACGATGCCGACTTTGACGGGGGGAGTGCTCATGCGTGGGGCTCCTCGATGACGGTGCGCGCGGGTGGCACTTGCAGAAATGATTGCAGGGCAGCATCGAATTTTACTCGAATTGGGATGCGCTCGAAGGTCCAGACGCGCGCCGCGCGCTTGCGCAACAGTGAACCGTGAACGCCAAATCGGCCGGGTTCACGCGGTGGCGCGCCTCATTTCACCTTGATGCTACCCTCCCGCGCAAATCTGCGATCAGTGCGAGATGATAATCTACGCGCCGCGACGCGTGGAATAAAGGGGAGTCGATGAAAGTCTATGAGGCGGTGGCGAACGCCTTCGTGAAGGAGGGGGCGAAGACCGTATTCGGACTCCTGGGCGACGGCAACCTGTCGTGGGTTGCGGCGATGTCCCGGCATCCGGCAGTCAGGCTCATCGACGCGCGGGACGAAGGCGCGGCGCTGCTGATGGCCGAAGGCTGGGCGCGGGCGACGGGCGAAGTGGGTGTGTGCAACGTGACGCAGGGGCCGGGTCTCACGCGCATGACGACCTCGCTCGTCACCGCGACCCGCTCGCGCAGCCCGGTCGTCGTCTATACCAGCAAGACGCATTTCAACGACGAGCATGTCAACCAGGCGATCAACCAGGAGCGTCTGGTGAGCGCGACCGGCGCGGGTTACGTCGAAGTGCTGACGCCGGCCTACGCCGAAGACGCCGTGCGCCAGGCGTTCTACCGGGCGCGAATGGAATCGCGGCCCGTGGTCCTGTGCTATCCACTCGATATCCAGGACTGGGACTGCGATGGCGACGATGACTATCAAACGTCGGCAACGCTCTTCACCGGCCAGCAGCGCATCCGGCCGGCGCAGGATCGGCTGGAAGAAGCCGCGAAGATCGTCGCGGCGAGCCGCAAGCCGGTGGTGCTCTTGGGGCGCGGCGCGGTGCGCTCCGGTGCCGTGGATTCCGCAGGGCGGCTGGCAAAGCGCATCGGTGCCTTGATCGCCACCACGCTCGTCGCCAAGGGCACGCTCGCCGGGGCCGAGTATCACGCCGGGATCGCCGGGCTCTTCTCGACGCGCACGGTGATGCAGTTGTTCGACGAAGCCGATTGCGTGATCGCCATCGGGGCGAGCCTCAACCAGCACACGCTCGCGGGCGGGTTGCTGTTTCCCAAGGCGCGCATCGTCCACATCGACGCCACGCGGACGATGCTGATGGGCAACGACCGGCTCGCCCACTGTTACGTGCAGGGCGACGCGGCGATCACGACCCAGGCGCTGGAGGAATTGCTGGCGCAGCAGGGAGTGTCGGGCGAGGGCTTCCGCACGCCGGCGGTGCGCCGCGCGCTGCTCAATTCCGACCGCGATCCCGCCGAGTACGAGATCGAACCGGGCACCGTCGATCCGCGCGAG
>MEQT01000040.1 GCA_001770325.1 Betaproteobacteria bacterium RIFCSPLOWO2_02_64_14 | reverse complement strand
TGCTGCTGGTTGATGGTTCGTCGTACCTCTACCGCGCGTTTCATGCGCTCCCGGACCTGCGCAACGCCCAGGGGCAACCGACCGGTGCGATCTTCGGCGTGCTCAACATGCTGCGGCGCCTGCACAAGGACACGCGCGCCGATTATAGCGCCTGCGTATTCGACGCAAAAGGCAAGACGTTCCGTGACGATGCCTACCCGCAGTACAAGGCAAACCGCCCGCCGATGCCCGACGATCTCGCGGCCCAGATCGCGCCGCTGCATGAGACGATCGTCGCGATGGGTTGGCCCGTGCTCGTCATCGAAGGCGTGGAGGCCGACGACGTAATCGGCACGCTTGCCCGCGCCGCCGAGCGGGACGGCGTGCGGGTGGTGGTCTCGACCGGCGACAAGGACATCGCCCAGCTCGTAAATCCCGGCATCGTGCTGGTCAACACCATGACCAACGAGACGCTGGACGAAAGCGGAGTCGAAAAGAAATTCGGGGTCAAGCCCGAGCGCATTCTCGATTACCTGACGCTCGTCGGCGACGCCGTCGACAACGTGCCGGGCGTCGAAAAAGTGGGGCCGAAAACGGCGGTGAAATGGCTCGCGCAGTACGGGACGCTCGACAACATCGTGCAGCATGCGGCGGAGATCGGGGGCGTGGTGGGGGAGAACCTGCGCCGCGCGCTCGACTGGTTGCCGCGGGCGCGCGAGCTACTCACCATCAAGTGCGACGTTGCCCTGCCCATGGCCGTCGCGGACCTCGCACCCAGGCCACCGGACACCGCGACGCTCGCGGAGCTGTTCGACCGCTTCGGGTTCAAGTCGTGGCGGCAGGAGCTGCAGGATCGTGGATCGGGGATTGAGAATCGAGGGCAGCCGAAAGACCAGGTCATGACTCAACCCTCAGTCCTCAATCCTCAATCCCCAGGCTTCGCACGCAGTTACGAGACCGTGTTCACCGAATCGCAGCTCGCGGCCTGGCTCGAGAAAATCGGCAAGGCGGAGCTCACGGCGGTGGATACCGAAACCACCAGTCTCGATCCGCTGCGCGCAAGGCTGGTGGGAATCTCCTTGTGCGTCACGCCTGGGGAAGCGGCTTACGTGCCGGTTGGACACCGCTATGCCGGCGCTCCCGCCCAGCTTGACGAGGGGCGCGCGCTTACCCGGCTCAGGCCCTGGCTGGAGGACGCGGCGTCCCCGAAACTGGGACAGCATATCAAGTACGACATGCACGTCTTCGCCAATCACGGCATCCGGCTCCGGGGCGTCGTGCACGACACGCTGCTGCAATCGTATGTCCTGGAGAGCCACAGGCCGCACGACATGGACAGCCTCGCGGAACGGCACCTCGGCTTGAAGACCATCACTTACGACGACGTGACGGGCAAGGGCGCGGGGCGCATCGGGTTCGACGAGGTGGCGATCGAGCGCGCGACCGAATATGCGGCGGAAGACGCCGACGTGACGCTGCAGTTGCACCTTGCGCTCTATCCGCAGGTCGAGGCGAGCGAGCGGCTCACCCACATCTACCGCGACATCGAGCTGCCGACGATGCTCGTGCTGCAGGCGATGGAACGCCACGGCGTTCTGCTCGACACCCGGCTGCTGGCGGAACTCTCGCGCGAATTCGGGGCCAAGATGATGGAGATCGAGGCCCGCGCGCACACCCAGGCGGGGCAGCCGTTCAATCTGAACTCGCCCCGGCAGATCCAGGAAATCCTGTTCGAGAAACATGGGCTCAAGCCGGTCAAGAAGACGCCGTCCGGCGCGCCGTCCACCGACGAGGACGCGCTGGAGCAACTCGCGCTCGACCATCCGCTGCCGCGGCTGATCCTCGACTACCGCGGACTTTCCAAGCTCAAGTCGACCTACACCGACAAGCTGCCGGAGATGATCAACCTCGACACCGGCCGCGTACACACCAACTATGCCCAGGCGGTGGCGGTTACCGGGCGGCTCGCGAGCAACGATCCGAACCTGCAGAACATACCGATTCGTACCGCAGAAGGCCGCCGTATTCGCGAAGCCTTCATCGCTCCGCCCGCGCATCATCTGGTGTCCGCTGATTACTCGCAGGTCGAACTGCGGATCATGGCGCATCTGTCGCGCGACGAAAGCCTGCTCAAGGCGTTTGCGGCGGGTGAGGACGTACACCGCGCGACTGCCGCCGAGATTTTCGGCGTCGAACCCGGGGTGGTGGACGCGGAGCAGCGGCGCTACGCCAAAGTCATCAACTTCGGCCTGATCTACGGCATGTCGGCGTTCGGGCTCGCGCGCCAGCTCGGACTCGAGCGCGCGGCGGCGCAGCAGTACATGGAGCGCTACTTCGCGCGCTATCCCGGCGTGAAGCGCTACATGGACGAGACGCGGGCGCGGGCGCGGGAGGACGGCTACGTCGAGACGGTTTTTGGGCGCCGGCTGTGGTTGCCCGAGATCCGGTCGTCGAATCAAGCGCGGCGCGGCAACGCCGAGCGCGCGGCGATCAACGCACCGATGCAGGGCACGGCGGCCGATCTCATCAAACTGGCGATGATCGCGGTGCACCGCTGGATCGGCGACAGCCGCCTCGGGACGAAACTCATCATGCAGGTGCACGATGAGCTGATCCTGGAAGTGCCCGACGCCGAACTCGCCGATGTCAGGCGCGCCCTGCCCGACCTCATGGGCAACGTGGCGCAGCTCTCGGTGCCGCTGCTGGTCGAGGTCGGCGCCGGCCCCAACTGGGACAAGGCGCATTAAAGGCCGTGATTGGTGACTCGTGCAGCGCTTCTTTGACGAATATCGACACATGACCAGGATTCAAGTTAAGACCGTCAGCATCATCACTGGCAATGCCCCGTCCCAACTGTCCCAAGGACAAAAGGCGTTCAACGCCCTGATCAAGCAGATTGAAAAACGACGCGCCCGGCTCGCCGCATGGGAGGCAGCCATTCCGCCCTATCAGCGAAAATACGCCAGCGAACTGGTCCCTTTGGTCGAGGACGCGGTCGATTTGCGAGTCAAGATGGTGCATTGCCTTGACCGGGCCAGCGAACAGAATGGGCTGTCGCGAGCCGAACGGCGCAAGATCGCAAGCGTAATTACTGAGTTGGCGGGGGAGTTGGTGGCGGCGCGTGACGATGCAGAGTTAAAAGCCATTTACAACCGGCACAGCCGATCCGACTACGACTCTGAAGAGGCTGCCAACATCAAGGGCATGAAATCCGTACTGGAGGACGTGCTGGGTTTTGAACTGGGCGACGACCTGGACCTCGGCTCGCCCGAAGACATACTGAAGCGTGCTCAGGCGCAAATACACGACCGGCAGACGCGATACGATGCCGACCGGCAGGCACGCCAAGAACGCCTGGCCAAGCGAAACAAGTCAGCCAAACAGCTCGCCAGAGAGGCGCAGCAAGAGGCCGAAGAGCAATTGCTCCGCCAGTCCATCCGCGATATGAGAAAGGATCTGCTGGCGTTTGAGGACGTCAAAACATTCAAGGCCTGGCTCAAGGCCTTGCGGCATCAGCCCAGAATGGTTGATCTCGGCGGCCTGCCTTTTTGAGATCGGGCGACCACGGACAATTCACGAATCCATGAGGTCAAACCCGACTTCCAGTGGTATGGATCTGTTTCGCCAATATCTGGTTTTGACCGTTTCAGCCGTCGATAAGCGTTCTTGATCCGGGCAAGGAAGCTGTCGACGTCGGCTCTTGTAATGGACCACCATAGCGGTGTTTCGCATATGTCCCCGCTCAGGAAGTTCTGAGTGCAGGTTGGCCGATTACGCGCCTCGCTCCTCCCCGGCTGGGTTGAACTCGTGGAGCAGCGAGATCGATCCTGCCAGCATTGCCGTCCCGTCGCGGTTGGACTACATTGCTCGGTAACAGACCGCTGATCGCGCTCGAGATCACTCAGATCGCGGTCCCCTCCGGGGGAGAAGGCTGGGATGAACATGAAGCCCATCATCAGCGTCCGGCGAGATCTCTCGCACCTGCCGCCGGTGCACGAGATCGGCGAGGCGACATTGGTGGCAGACCGGTTTTCCTATCGGCCTATGACGTGGCAATGAGAACGATCCGCGAAGATCTGGAAGTACGCAGCCGTGAACTCGCCGAGGCCTTGGAGCAGCAGGCCGCCACTAGCGAAATCCTCCGCGTCATCTCGAAATCGCCAACGGACATTCAACCGGTGATGGATGCGGTGGCGGCAAGCGCGGCGCGCTTATGCGATTCGGGTGACGCCATCATACGTCGCGTGGACGGCGATACGATGCACCTGGTCGCGCACGTTGGGGCGATGCCGGTTACGCCAAGTCCCGGTCTGAAGGTGACCTGCAAGACCTTCATGGGCTGTGCGATCCTCGAACGCAGGACCATCCACATCCACGACATCCTGGAGCCTCGAGTACGCGAGGAATATCCGGATTCCCTGTTCCTGCAACGGGAAGTTCCAGGCTACCGAACCGCGCTAATTTCCCCCTTGCTGCGCGAGGACACGGCCATCGGCGTGATCATCGTTCGCCGTCCTGAACTGCGCCCATTTTCGGAAAAACAGATCAAGGTACTGGAGACGTTCGCCGCCCAGGCCGTGATCGCGATCGAGAACGTGCGGCTCTTCCGGGAGATCCAGGAAAAGGGCCGGCAGCTGGAGGTCGCCAACAGGCACAAGTCGGAATTTCTCGCCAACATGTCGCACGAGCTGCGCACGCCGTTGAACGCGGTGATCGGCTTCTCCGACCTGTTGCTTGAGCGGCTGTACGGGGAAATGAACGCCAAGCAGGAGAATTACGTCAGGAACATTCAAGCCTCCGGGAAACACCTGCTGTCGCTCATCAATGACATCCTGGACCTCTCGAAAATCGAGGCCGGGCGCATGGAACTCGACGTATCAAGAGTGCATATTCCGTCAGCACTGCAGAATGCGATGATAATGATACGCGAGCGCGCGCAGCGCCAGAATATCGTGCTCTCGTGCACTGTCGAACCGCAGATCACTGATATTCCGGCCGACGAGCGCAAATTCAAGCAGATCATGCTCAATTTGCTCGCGAACGCTGTGAAATTCGCGCGCGAGAGGGGACGGGTGGACGTCGATGCGCGCCTGCTGGACGGACATCTTGTGGTCTCGGTCAGGGACACAGGTGTGGGCATAGCGAAACAGAATCAGCAGGCCGTGTTTGAGGAGTTCAGTCAGGTGGGCCGACATGATTCAGCCAAGCAGGAGGGCACGGGCCTGGGCCTTGCGCTTACCCGACGTTTTGTCCAACTCCATGGCGGCACCATCAAGGTTGAAAGCGAGCTCGGCAAGGGATCAACGTTTACCTTCACAATTCCGGTGCGGCGATGAACGTCGTATTGATCGTAGAAGACAACGACAAGAATCTGGAACTGGTCCGCGACATACTACAGGCCAAGGGCTACGGCACCCTGGAAGCCGGAACGACGGAGGACGGTCTCAGGATTGCGCGTGCACAGACGCCCGATCTCATCCTGATGGACATTCAGCTTCCCGGCATGAACGGCATCGAGGGACTGACGGCGCTGCGCGCAGAGCCGGTGACCGCCGGCATACCGGTGGTCGCTATCACGGCCTCAGTCATGCTGGCGGACCGCGAGCAGATCATGCGCGCTGGATTCGATGGCTTCATCGAAAAGCCGATCACCGTGCGAAGTTTGCTCGACGTTGTCGAATGCGCATTGCGAGCGAGGAGCGCATGAGCGTGCCGTGCAGAATCCTGGTGGTTGACGACGCCCCGAATAACGTCATGCTGCTGGAGGACATATTGACGGCGCGGGGCTACAAGGTCGCAACAGCGAGGGACGGTACGGAGGCGCTTGCCAGGATCGACTCCGAGGCTCCCGACCTGGTGCTCCTCGACGTGATAATGGCGGGCCTCGATGGCTTCCAGGTGTGCGAGCGCCTGCGGGCGGACCACAACACTCGCGACATCCCGGTCATCTTCCTGACCGCCCTCGATGGCACCTTTGACAAGGTGCGCGCGTTCTCCGCGGGTGCCGTGGATTATGTCACCAAGCCCTTCCAGTCGGAAGAACTGCTGGCGCGGGTCGGCACGCATCTCGCGCTGCGCCAGGCACGGCAATCCGTGGAGGAGCAGAACGCTCGTCTACGCGCGGAGATCGAGGCCCACAACCGTTCGAAGGGAACGATCGAGTGCCTCGTTGAGGAGATCCGATCGAGCCACGACTTCGGCGAGATTCTGGGCGAGTCACCGGCGCTGCTCCGCCTGCTCGATCAGGTGGGGCGGGTCGCCGGGACCGACAGCACCGTGCTCATTCAGGGCGAAACTGGCACGGGCAAGGAGCTCATTGCCCGCGCCATCCACAGCCGCAGCCAGCGGCTCGAGCGTCCGCTCATCAAGATCAACTGCGCGGCTCTGCCCCGGGACCTCGTCGAGAGCGAACTCTTCGGCCACGAGAAGGGCGCCTTCACCGGGGCCGCCCAGCAGCGTCGGGGACGTTTCGAGATGGCGGATGGAGGTAGCCTGTTTCTCGACGAGGTGGGCGAGCTGCCGCTGGAAACCCAGCCCAAGCTGCTGCGCGTGTTGCAGGAACAGGAGTTTGAGCGCGTGGGAGGCACAAAGCTCCTGCGGACCAATGTGCGATTGATCGCGGCAACCAACCGGGACCTGCAACAACGAGTCAGCGCAGGCGCATTCCGTTCCGATCTTTATTACCGGCTCAATGTCTTTCCGCTGGTGCTGCCGCCTCTGCGGGAGCGGCGTGCGGACATTCCAAGGCTAATACGGCATTTCATGGACAGGGCCGCACGGAAGCTCGGCAAGCCGCTGACGGACGTATCCCCGGACTTGCTCGAGCATGCGATGGCCTATGACTGGCCAGGCAACGTGCGCGAACTCGAGAATTTCGTCGAACGCTCCGCGATTCTCGCGAAATCCCCGGTGCTTGAGTCTGCCGACCCACTCGTGACCCAAGCCCCCCAAGCGGCGCCCAAGCCTGCCACGGCGCAGCCTTCTCCCGAAACCCTCAAGGATGTCGAGCGCAGCCATATCCTGCGCGTACTCGAACAGACCCAGTGGGCCATCGAAGGTGAGCGTGGCGCCGCGCGCATACTCGGCTTGAATCCCAGCACGCTGCGCGGGCGGTTGCGCAAACTCGGGCTGCGCAAGCACTCCTGACGGTTCGACCGGCCCGCTGAAATTGACGGGTCGAGCCGTCATATTTGGCGGGATCTTCCTATTTGACGGGCAAGGAATTTCCGGGCGCTACCTGCTGGTCCAGAAATTCTTCATAACTCACTGTTTCAAATAACTGTTCTTCTCGCGGCGCGCGGCGTTCCAGAAGCTGGCACGAACGGTGCAGTAGCAGACGGGCAAGAATGGAAGCCCGTCGGATCAAGAGCAACGCAGGAGATCGAAACGAGCTTCTAACATGTGGGCGGACCTTCCTCCCTGTGGCTCGCCCACGGCCGATCATATCGGGGAGCATTGGAGGTCTGTCATGTCACAGCAGCTACCTGGTGCTTTGTTCCCGCGTCTCACTCATGTGCGTCCAAGACTTGCTTCCGGCGCACTCGCCAGGCGTTTGTTTGTTCCCCTTTTCATGTGCGTCGGCGCGAGCACGGGGCTGGCACAGGAATATCCGTCGCGACCCATCATTATCACGGTGCCCAATCCTCCCGGCGGAATGAATCAGATCCACGCCCAGCCACTGTCCGCAATCCTCGAAAGGCTGACCGGGCAGCCGGTACCGATCGTGAACCGGCCTGGCGGTACAGCGGCAGTGGGCACTGCGTATGTCGCGAATCAGCCACCCGACGGTTACAACGTCTTGATCAACGTGCCGAATATCTTTCTCGTGATCGAGAAGGACAAGCTCTTCGGAGTGAAGACGCCTTACTCGCTCGACCAGATCGCACTTCTCGCACTGTTGAGCGCGGATCCCGTGATCATGGTGGTTCACCCTTCGATGCCAGTGAAAAACCCGAAGGAGCTGGCAGCCCTCGCCCAGTCGAAACCCAACGAGATCATCTTCTCCTCTTCGGGACCTTATGGCATCACGCACGTTCCCACGGCGATGTTCATGGACGCTGCCGGGATAAAGATGCGCCACTTGCCGACGACTGGTGGCGGGCCCGCGCTTCTGCAGGCGCTGGGAGGTCACTCGCAGGTAACCGGCGGCGGGCCGGCGGCTCTCTACCCGCACGTCAGCACGGGGAAGTTACGCGCGATTGCGAGCTATGGGGCCAAGTCGCATCCGGCGCTGCCGAACGTGCCGACGTTCAAGTCGCTGGGTATCGACATCGAGGCCTACCTCTGGGTGGGGCTGTTTACTGCCGCCGGCGTGCCGGAACCCACCATCAAGAAATTGCGCGAGTTGATCGGCAAGGCTGCGAACGATTCGAACTTCAAGAAAGCGCTGGAGAACGTTAATGTCGTGCCCGATTACCGCGACGCACCGGGGTTTAACCAATTCTTCGATGCCGATTACCGGCGCATGTCGACAGCGATAAGGAAAATTGGAAAGATGTGAAGTAATTCAACGATTGCGGTATCTCAAGGGGCTGGGCTTCTGACCATCGGGCTCGGCCCTATAGCTGGTTTGGATTGTTTTCTATTAGTCGAGTCACGCCTTTCAGTCCGGAGTTACGATGCCATTCTTCAAGATTGACGAAATGCCAAGCGCGATCGTGGCGCCGGGACATTCCACTGCGTACGGCCCGACAATCACCGGCAACGAACTGGAAATCGGTTACTACACCGAGCCCACCGGTACTGGCGCCAAGCCGCATCATCACAAGAGCGAACAGATGATACTGGTGCTCTCCGGGCGGCTTAGAATGAGAATCGGAGATGAGGTGCGCG
>MEQT01000039.1:3659-5514 GCA_001770325.1 Betaproteobacteria bacterium RIFCSPLOWO2_02_64_14 | reverse complement strand
GAAGCACTAAGCATCCGGTACTTCACAGATCGAGTAGGGGACGGAGTTACCCCCGTCGCCCTCTCACACCACCGTACGTGCGGTTCCGCATACGGCGGTTCATTAAACATGCTGGAAGCGTCGCTGGGTATCCAGCAGCGAAACCAACCCCAGTGCATCAAAGAAGCGTTTTGGATAGACCGCGTTCATGTGGCTCGCTCCGGCGTTCCACCAAGGGCCGCGTCCGTTGCTTGCCGACTTCCATGCTCGCGCCTCATCCAAACCTCGCGCTTGCAGCCGCTTATTCCGGGTGGCCGGTCGCTTCCATTGCCGCCATAGCAGGCAGCGCAGTTTGCGCCGAATCCACCCGTCAAGTTCCTGCAACACACCTTTTACCTCGGTCAGCCTGAAGTACGACGTCCAGCCACGCAGCACCGGGTTAAGCGCTTCGACCGTTTTACCGAGATTGCGCGAGGCATTCCCGGCAATGATCTCACGCACCCTGTCTTTGAACCGCTTCAAACTGCTCTCGGCGATTTTAAGACGTGGCTGTTTGTGCCAAGTGACACTGTAACCCAGAAACTTCCGCTGCCAAGGCCGCGCGACAGCGCTCTTGTCCCGATTCACCTGAAGCTTCAGTTTCTTCTCCAAGTAATCGGTAATCGCTTCCATCGCGTGCTGTCCTGCCACCTCGCTTTTGACGTAAATATTGCAGTCGTCCGCATAGCGGCAGAACCGGTGTCCCCGGCGTTCGAGTTCACGGTCTAAATCCGTCAGCAGAATGTTAGACAGCAATGGCGACAGCGGCCCGCCTTGCGGCGTGCCTTCTGCTCTCGCGCTGACTACCCCTTCTGACATCATGCCCGCTTCCAGGTAGCGCCGGATCAGTTTCAGTACCCGTTCATCTTTGACTTGCCGCGCTATCCTCGACATCAAAATGTCGTGGTTCACCCGGTCAAAGAATTTCTCCAAGTCGAGGTCAACCACCCAGCGGCGGCCTTCCCCAATATAGCTCTGCGCTCGTTGCACCGCTTGCCATGCATTGCGGCCCGGTCGGAACCCATAACTATGCACGGAGAATTCAGGCTCGAATTCCGGTTGCATTACTTGCAGCAGCGCTTGCTGGATAAAGCGGTCTAGCACCGTCGGGATGCCCAGTGTACGCACCCCGCCGTTGGGCTTGGGTATGTCCACTTTGCGTATCGCCGCCGGTAGGTAGTCGCCTGCCAGAAGTGCTGCCTTGACGCTCGGCCAGTGCTGTTGCAGCCATGCCTTAAACTCGATCACGGTGAGCCCATCGACTCCTGCCGCGCCCTTGTTCCGCATGACCCGCTCATACGCCCGCCAGAGGTTGCTTCGTTCGACCACGGCGTCCATCTGCCGTAGCCCTTCCGCTTTCGTTCGCTCATCCGCCGCCGCGCCTATCTCGGCACCCAGCCCGGCCATCGACGAAATCCGTTCGTCTCTTTCCGTTCGGGTAGCAGTTCCCTGCTTTGGTGCTTCATCAATTTGCATCGAGGTCGAATGTCCTAATCGCGTTGTTCAATGTTCAGGCCTTCAGTCAGTGGTCTTCTCGGTTGTGCCGTTTCGCCCTTGACCTACTATGCCCTCTGCTGACTTCTGCATGCGCATCCCGACACCTCTCGATGTCGGTAGCACGAGGCACGCATGCAGATATCCCCGGGTATTGCGCACCCACCTTCACGCTTATGCCTGTCGGATCTACGTCGTAGCGTTCCGTACAAGTTTCGGGCTTTGATGATATCGGACATCTCACCCCGCTACGCCGCCTCATATCCGCTTCCTGTTCGTCAGGCCAGCGCTTTGCCTTCGGCTTCCTCCAGATTTCCAGTCACCCGGAACACCCTTGCCGTTC
>MEQT01000039.1:2571-3650 GCA_001770325.1 Betaproteobacteria bacterium RIFCSPLOWO2_02_64_14 | reverse complement strand
CACCCGGAACACCCTTGCCGTTCGGCTAACTCTTCCCCTTGTCGGGCGAGTAGAGGACTTTCACCTCCAAGTAAGTGCGCCCTGCCGGGCGCACCGCATAAAAAAGGCAGCCTGAGCTGCCTTTTCGCCATATGCGGTCACATTAACCAGTCTTTCCTGATTGTTAAAATTATATGGTCCTAAGCCGGACGAGCAGGAAACAAAATGTAGGTCGGGCTCTGCCCGACATGGTGGGCAAAGCCCACCCTACGGTAAATCACTTAATCGCCATGAATCATGTAACGCTCAACGGTCCTTCCAATTTGGATAGTTCGGTATCCTCACGGTATCGTTGTCGAAGTTACCCTCTTCCGCCTTGGTGTGGCAGGCATTACAGAAGCTCAGCGATTTCACATCGTTGTTGCCCTTGATCATTTTCTCCGGGATTTCGTGATGCTTGCGCTTGATGTAGCGCACCTCGGTGATGCGCAGCGGCGCATCGCCTGTTTCAGTCGCCAGCGCGATCTTGCGCGAGCGCTTGTAATAAGATTTGTCGGCGGAATTTGCAACGGCATAAGTCAGGATTTCCTTCAGCGTATCCGCGTCCAGCGAAGCATCGTCGCCGAAATGATCGCTCATAGCCTTCTCGTTCAGCATTTTCTCCCAAGACTTGGCCGGCAACAGGCCGGGCTGATAAGCCATGTGGCAGCCGCTGCATTCTTCCTTGTAGACCTTATTGTCGACCGGCCTTACTTCCTTGTAGCGCGACAGGCTGATCATCCACTGGCTGAAACTTCCTTCCTTCTGTTGCGTCAGGTTGGTCGCCCACTGGCTAAAACTTTCTTCCGCCAGTGCCGTGCCGCCACTTACCAGCAACCCCGCCACCAGCAGCAGCGCCGCCTTGAATTTGATTCGCATCATTTCTCCTATTGTTATTTGGTCAACAGAAACTTGAGGAAATCGCCTTTTTCCTGTGCCGTGCATTCGCGTCCCCAAGCATCGTTGCAATTGCGCTTGAACCATTTTTCGATTTTCTTCACATCGGTGAAACGCTCGGCATTGGCGCTCGGCGCCATCGGCTGTATGACCTTTCCGGTCTT
>MEQT01000039.1:0-2497 GCA_001770325.1 Betaproteobacteria bacterium RIFCSPLOWO2_02_64_14 | reverse complement strand
CTTGGCCTCGATCTCCTTCATCAGTTTCCCCGCTAGCTCGTTTTGCATGCCGAGCGCCGCGTTGCGGGCGTCCTCCACCAGCTTTGCGGTGTCGCTGTGCTGCGCTACGGCGAACGCGGTGAACAGTGAAAACGTGAGTCCTGCGGCGATGCGCATGGCGATTCCTCGCATTCTGTCGATGATCGCCACGCTATCACGCGCCGCCGCGCCGTCAGCAGCCGCGATGCCTTTTCTTGATAATCCTCAAGACTTCGTCGGGATCGCGCCGCCACCAGTTGGCCCTGGAGAAGATTTCCACCTCGTGAAATCCGCGATACCCCGCGCCCTCGACCCACGAACGGATGCGCTTCAGGTCGATCACGCCGTCGCCCATCATGCCGCGATCGAGCAGGAGGTCGGTCGTAGGCACCAGCCAGTCGCAGATGTGGTACGCGAGGATGCGTTTTCTCCCCGCGCGCTTGATCTGCGCCTGCAGCTCGGGATCCCACCAGACGTGATACACGTCGACCGCCACGCCGAGCGCACCGCTGCGTTTCGGGTCGAGCGCATCGCACAGGTCGAGCGCCTGCGCGAGCGTGTTGACGCAGGCGCGATCGGCGGCGTACATCGGGTGCAGCGGCTCGATCGCGAGCGGCACACCGCATTGGCGCGCGTGCGGAAGAATCGCGGCGATGCCTTCCATCACCTGCTCCCTCGCGCCGGCGAGGTCGCGCGATTTCGCTGGCAGGCCGCCGACCACGAGCACGAGGCACTTCGCGCCGATGGTCGCCGCATCTTCGATCGCTTTGAGATTGTCGCGAATCGCTGCTTTCCGCCCAGCCTGGGTGCGTGCCGGAAACATGCCGCCGCGGCAAAGTCCCGTCACCGTGAGCCCCGCGGCAAGGATGCGGCGCGCGGCTTCAGCCGCGCCCAGCTCATCGAGCTTGTCGCGCCAGGGGGAGATGCCGCGAATGCCGTGGCGCGCGCAACCCTCGATCATCTGCGCAAGGTTCCAGCACTCGCGCACCGTGGCGGTGTTGAGCGACAGTAGCCGCGGATCAGGCGACGCCATGCACCGCGAGCAACTGCTTCATGCGCCGGCAGGCAAGCTCCGGATCGGTCAGCAGACCGGCGGCGTCCGCAAGGCGGAACAACTCGGCGAAATGCAGCAGGTGGCGCGCACTCTGCTGCCCGCCGACCATGACGAAGTGCTCCTGGTGGCCGTTCAGCCAGGCGAGGAACACGATGCCGGTCTTGTAGAAGCGCGTCGGTGCGCAAAAGATGTGGCGCGCAAGCGGCACCGTAGGGGCGAGGATCTCGTGATAGGCCGCGCGGTCACCGGCCGCGAGCGCGCCGAGCGCCGCAGAAGCAGCAGGCGCGATGGCATCGAAGATGCCGAGCAGCGCATCCGAATGCCCTTCGGCGTCGCCCTCGATCAGCTCGGCGAAGTTGAAATCGTCGCCGGTGTACATCGCCACGCCCTTCGGGAGGCGGCGGCGCATTTCAATTTCCTTCTCCTTGTCGAGAAGCGAGACCTTGATCCCGTCCACCTTCGCCGCGTTGCGCCGGATGACCTCGAGGCAGATGTCCATCGCCGCGCCGTGCTCGCCGTGTCCCCAATAGCCGGCGAGCGCCGGGTCGAACATCTCGCCCAGCCAGTGAATGATCACCGGCTGCTTCACTTGCGAGAGGATGCGGTCGTAGACCCGGCCGTAATCTTCGGGCGACTTCGCGCACGCCGCGAGCGCGCGGCTCGCCATCAGGATGATGCGGCCGCCGAGCCTTTCGATTGCCGCGCACTGCTCTTCATACGCCGCAATCACCTCGCCCAGGGCGAGGTCCGCGCGCGGCGCGAGGTGATCCGTGCCGGCGCCCGAGGCGACGACGGCGCCCGGAAAATCCTTCGCCGCATCGAGCGTGCGCCGAATCAGTTCGAGCGAATTCGGCCAGTCGACGCCCATGCCGCGCTGCGCGGTGTCCATCGCCTCCGCAAGCCCCAGGCCCCAGGACCAAAGATGCCGTCGATACGCGAGCGTCGCGTCCCAGTCGATCGCCGCCTCGAGCCAGGGCTCGCGTGCCGACAGCGGATCGGCAACGACATGCGCGGCGGCGAGCGCGCAGCGAGTGAACGGGCGCGTCGGCCGCGCGAAGGCGCGCGGCGCGCGGACCTGGTAGGGCTCGAGCCTGCCGCCGGCTACCGGCAAGGCCATCGCCTGGACGCTATCGCGCTTCACGCTTTCAGCTCCGGCACCTTGAGCCAGCGGCGTTGCTTCCAGCTCCGCAATCCCAGCTCGGCGAGCTGCACGCCCTTCGCGCCCTCGAGCAGGTTGCAGCGGAATCCGCCCTCGCCCGCGACGTGGCGCAGGAACGCTTCCCACTGCACCTTGAAGGCGTTGTCGTAACTCGCCGCGGGCGTCTCCTGCCAGCCGGCGAAGAAATCGATCGGCTGCGGGACGTCCGGGTTCCAGACCGGCTTCGGCGTGTCGCCGTACGACTGCACGCGGCAATCGCGCAGTCC
>MEQT01000038.1 GCA_001770325.1 Betaproteobacteria bacterium RIFCSPLOWO2_02_64_14 | reverse complement strand
TAGCGGGGGAGGGTTGGGGAGGGGGCAGAACACGATGGTCGTCAGCCAGCACGTGACCGGCGGCGAACCGGCGAGAAGCCGGATGCTGACCTACCACGGCGCCGGCCTGATCCGCCCCCAGAGCGCTGCCTCGCTGCCGCGCGCGGAATTTCTGGCATGGCACAAGGAGCAGGTCTTCAAGATTCCGCCGAGGGAACTCTGATCGGCACCCAGTTTTTGCGCCCCCTACTTCCTTCGCGATCTGCGCGACGCGCTACAAAAGGAAAACAAGGCCGCGCCGATCGCCAGTTTCCAACTGGCCGCCGCACCTAATAATTACACGAACTTTGCGCCGCTCGACATCGATAAGGAATGCGAGTCCGCCTATTTCCAGCATCACCGGCTGCTTAACGACTATGCGGCCGGCAATGGCGGCGACCACAAGGCTGTGGCGAAAGCAATTCGACCCATGCTGGAGGGATATTTTCTTCGCCGATTTCCGGGCCTCGTGCCCAAGGGGTTATTGTTCGGTGAGATCGTAGCGCTCATCAGAGATGCCGTGACTCCAAATCCTCTCTGCCATGCGCAAAACTTGGTAGGTGTGCTGAACGATATCAATGACTCCAGTTCGACCTTGACGCTCTCGTGCAGGCGCACGCCATCTTCGAGCTTGAGTCGCTCGACCTCTTCCGGTGACATGCCGGCCGGGTTGAAGTTCTTGCGTGTAACCACCGCCGGCTCTTTCACGAAGCCGTCTCCACTCGGGAGAGGGCCAGGGTGAGGGGGAGCTTTAGGCAGATTCTCGACCTGCAGGCTGTAGTCGTCGTGGCCCCACTCGCAGCGCGAAAGCACCTGCTTGGGAATTTTCTTCACCGTGAGATTGGGGTAATCACCGCGCCCGCGGAACGCGGTGCAGAGCACGAGCAGCGAGCGCTCCGGCCCGACCTCGTCGCTCAACTGCTGAAGCTGCTCATGGCTCAGGTGGGCGGTGGTGACGTAGATGAAATCCCGCTCGGTGGAATGCCCGTGCTGCCAGTAGATCAAGTCGCTCGGCGCGTAGCGATCAGCCGAATAGCGAACTAGCGATCAGCCGGAAAGTAACCTTGCGATCAGCCGCTTTCCGGGGCTATCATCCTTCATGCCGCGCAAACCTGCGAACATTCTCCGCTTCCTTGCAGCCCGTGTTCGCGAGGCGCTGGCGGATACGCCGGTCGTCCTGATTCATGGCCCTCGCCAGAGCGGCAAGACCACCCTGGCGCGGATGGTCGGCGAGCCCCGTGGCTACCGCTACTTTTCGTTCGATGACGAAGCAGCTCGGTCGGCGGCGGAGCAGGATCCGGTCGGCTTCGTGGCGGACCTGCCCGGGCGCGTCATCCTGGACGAAGTGCAGCGCGTTCCCGGCCTCTTCACGGCACTGAAAGCTGCAGTTGACCGCCACCGGACTCCGGGGCGTTTTATCCTGACCGGCTCGGCCAACGTGTTGTTGGTCCCCAAACTTGCTGATTCGCTGGCCGGTCGCATGGGCATCCTGCGCCTGCATCCACTGGCGCAGTGCGAAATCGCCGGAAGGAAACCCGGCTTTCTCGGTACCCTGTTCGCTGGCATCTTTCGGACCCGTGTGACCGAGCGGTTGGGGGAGGCGTACGGCACCGCGTCGCGCTGCGTGGTACCGGGACTACGTTGAGACACAAGTGCAGCGGGATGTACGCGACCTGTCCCAGGTACGCTCTTTCGACGCGCTGCCCAGGCTTCTCGCGCTGGCCGCGGGTTACACCGCGCGGTTGCTCAACGTCACCGATCTGGCGGGGCCGTTCCAACTCACCCGACAGACGATCCACGACTACGTCACTCTGCTGGAGCGGGTATTCCTGCTGGAGCGCCTGCCACCCTGGCACAGCAACCGGCTGAGCCGGCTCGTCAAAACGCCCAAGCTGCACATTGGCGATACGGGGCTTGCCTGCGCCTTGCTCGGAATGGATGCACCGGACCTGCATCGGAATCGCGAATCCCTTGGCCCGCTGTTGGAAACGTTCGTCCTGCAGGAACTGAAGCGCGAGGCGAGCTGGTTTCCCGCGCCCTTGTCGTTCTTCCATTTTCGTGACCGCGACGGCGTCGAAGTGGACATTGTCGTGGAGCGGGGTGCGGGGGCGCTGGCGGGCGTTGAGGTCAAGGCGGCCGCAACGGTCACCGACGTTGACTTTCGCGGCCTGCGCAAGCTGAAGCAGTCGGCGGGCAAACGATTCGTCAAAGGCATCGTCCTCTACGATGGCGAGATCAGCGCGAGCTTCGGCGAGGGGTTATACGCGGTCCCGATTCGCCGGTTATGGGAACCAGCGTGATGAACGTGACCGAGGGGGCGTAACTGGCGGGGCGTGACGGAAGTGCAAGGATGAAGGCGGAAGGATGAAGGATGAAGGAAGGGCGTGACTGATACGGCGTGACTGGTGGGGCAGGATTAATGCCAGCGCGCCCCCACCCTAACCCTCCCCCGTGAACGGGGGAGGGGATCCGGTTGCCCGCTTCTCGCGTTCGCTCATGCGCTCAGCAGCGGGCGCAGGTCGCGCATGCTGGCGAGGGTTTCGAGCTTGCTGATGGCGTCGATCAACTGCCGCGTGCGCGCCTTCCCCAGCACCGGCTCCAGCAGCTCGTCGGCTTTCTCCTCGACTTCGGGGGTGGTGAGAGGGCTCTCCGACTTGCCCTTGAAGGTGGTCACGCGCTTGTCCAACTGTCGCCCGTCGCGAGTCGTGACCTGGACGATGGCCTGATGTTCCGGACGGGCTCGCGTCAACTCCGGGTCGCCGGTGAGCGTCATCTTCTTCTTGAGTTCCAGGACTTTCGCATCCTTCATCCGCTCGAAGGAATGGGCCGCCTCGAAGGTGAGCCTGCCGTCGAGCAGCGTCACCGCGAACACGTATTGCAGGTTGATGTCGGGCATCTCCCGGTCGTTCACGGTGTGGGCGCCGCTTTCGGGCAGGCGGACTGCGATTTTTTCGACCTGGTCTGCTTTCAACTGGTGTTCCGCCATGAGAGTGAGCAGCCCCTCGATCGCCGACTGGATGGGGAAGCCGACGCAATATTTCTTGATGTTGGTGAGCATGACCTCGTAGCGGCTGCCGAGCTCGGCCGTGAGTTCGCGCGCGTCGGCGGCCTCGGCATAGGCGAGCAGGAAATTGCCGTCGCCGGCGAAGACATCATAGACGCCGGTGTAGCCGTTCTGGAGCAGGGTGGCGGCGGTCACGCCGTTGCGGGCGGGCATGCCACCGAAGATGAAGGCCTTTTCGATGTGCTCGGTGTCGCGCGCGTAGGTCATCACGCCGGATGCCTGCTGCGCGCCGCAAGAGAGGAGATGGCGGAACTGCTCTTCGTTGAGGCGCGCGATCGAGCCCGCCGCCGCGGTGGCGCCCATCGTGCCGCCGATGCTGAACGGCAGGTGGTTCCGTTTGCGCATCGCGTCCCGGCCCAGGGCCTTGTTGGTGCGGGAGCCGATGTCGTAACCCAGGATCACCGCCCGCAGGAAGGCCTCGCCGCCGGCGCTTTCGCGCTCGGCCATGGCGAGCGCCGCGGGGATGATGGCGCAGCCCGGATGGAGCCCGGCCGAGCCGTTGGAGTCGTCGGTCTCGTCGGAGTGGGCCAGCATGCCGTTCGCGATGGCGGCGTTGATCGCCGAGGTGACGATCCTGCTCCCCACCACCTGCGCTTCCGGGTTGCCCCCCAGTTGCGCGATGTAGCGCAGCGCGAACTGGCCGGGCTTGATGGTGGTGCCGGAGATCATCGCCGCGATCGTGTCCAATATGTGGTTCTTCGCTTTCGCCAGCACCGGCGGCGGGACGGGCGACGTGGCGGCATGCGCCAGGTAGCGGATCAGATCGGGCGTGACGCTGGAGGTGGCGGTGGCCATCGCATTTCTCCTTTGCATCGGGATTGGCAACTGCGGGAAGTCCGTGCAATATTACACGCTGGAGGGAAATTCACATGGCGAGAGCACTGGCGCGTCCGATCAAGACGGCGCGCGATCACAAGAACGCGGCATCCATTGCGAGCAAAACGCTCGAGCAGGCCGAGCGCGAACCGGCCGCCGAACGCCGCCTGAAGGCGCTGCTCAGCGAGATCGAGAAATTCGACGGCGAGGGCGAGGAGGAGGAGTTCGGCGACACCGCGGAGGACATCGACGGTCTGCCTCGCCGGCGGTGGTCGGACGATGCTTGAAGGATGAAGCCGGGAGAGCGTGAGGGCGGGAGAGCGGGAGGGAGAGAGATCGTAGGGCGGGTTAGCGGCGAAGAGGCGCGTAATCCGCGGCCAGCCGCGAGATCGCCGCGTCGCTGACCGCCACGTTTCACTCGCGGCTGACAGCGTCTTGCGATGACAAGATTACTGCGCGCGACCGGTGGGTTACGCCGCCGGCGCGGCTAACCCACCCGCAACTCAAAGCTCCTCGGATACATGTACGCGCATAGCCCCCTGACGGTTCGCGCCGCGGTACTGTTCTTCGTGCCGCTCATCCTTTCGACCGAGCTGCATCAGCTTTCGCACTCTCTCGTTCATGCCTTTCTCGCGCGGCTCGGCGACCCCATCACCACGTTGGCCGCGTTCAGCGTCGCGTTCGCATTCAATACCACGTTCAGCGGAATCGTCGGCGTCGAAACGCAGGCGGGCCTGTCCTACGTCACCGACAAGCGCTCGTTCTGGCGGGTGGCGCGCTTCTACTTCGCCGTGTCCCTGGCGCCGTTTTTCCTGATCGAGGCGTTTGCGTTGACTGCGCTCGGCGATTGGCTGTTCGGCGAAATGATGGGGGCGAGCGCGGAGGTGACCCGGCTCGCCAAGGCGGCCGCGGCGATCATGGCGCTGTGGATTTTCCCGAACCAGGCGCGCAACCTCGCCACCGCCTTGTGCATGATGCACCGGCGCACGCTGCCGATCTCGTACGCGACGATCATACGGCTGGTCTCCCAGGCGCTGATGCTGATGGTGCTGCCGTTCTGGATGGAAGGGGCCGTGGCGGGCGCCGCATCGCTGGTCGGGTGCATGAGCGTGGAAGCGCTATACATGTATTGGGTCAGCCGGGGTTTCTACGCCGAGCTGCCCGCACGCGGTGGAGAGCAGGCCTCGTACCGCCAGATGTGGGGCTTTTCCTGGCCGCTGATGATCACCCAGATCACGGAGAACGGGGTCACCTTCGTGATCAATTTCTTTCTCGGCCGTCTCGCCCATCCGGACCTGGCGCTCGCTGCCTTTGGCGTGGTCAATGCGCTCAATTCCCTGGTCGCCTCGCCCCTGCGCAACCTGGTGCAGACAGCGCAGGCCCTGACGCACAGCCGCCACGACCTGCGCGTGATGCTGCGGTTCGCGCACCGGGTCACGCTGGTGTACGTGATGCTGGTGGGGGCGCTGTTCTATACGCCCATGCGTGATGTGATCCTGAGCGGCGTCATGGGGTTGCCCCGCCACCTGAGCGAGTACGCGACACCGGGCGTGCAGATGCTGCTGCTGGTCGTGATCGTCTGGGGCTACGCTTCGCTGCTGCGCGGCCTGCTTTCCGCCATGCGCCAGACGCGGGCGATCGCGGGCAGCGCCGTGATACGGCTGCTGGTGGTGACCGCCGTGGGCAGCGTCACGCTCGTTGCGCCGCACTTGAACGGCGCCGCGGTCGGGGTCGCAGCCGTGGGCGCCGCATTTCTCGCCGAAGCGCTGATACTCGGCTGGCGCGTGGCCTACTACATGCGCACCACCGGGCCCCTGTTTCCGCGCGAAAGGCAGGGTGTGTAACACGCGGCCAGCCGCGAGATCACCGCGTCGCCCACTCCTCGCGATGACAGGAGGGGACGTGGCCACGCATGAAGCGCAGGATGTCATTGTGAGGGAACCGAAGCAATCCCGTTGCAAGCAACGCAACCGCGGCTAGCCGCGAGATCGCCGCAGAGATCTGGAGCGGAACCGCGAGCCGATGGGGTGTATATTCTTCCCCATTATGCGGAAGGAAGCGAACCGCCCGTGACAGGGCTTCTTGAAAAGGAGAGAAAGCATGGCGTTCTACAAGATTTCGGAAATGGAGGCGAAGCGTTCGAATGTGGGTCCCGCGGTGGGCAAGAGTGTCGCGGGCGAACTCATCAAGGTGGGCGTCACGACCTACCAGGAAGGCGAAGGCCCGCCTCCCCACGTTCACCCGAACGAGGAGCAGTTCATGCTCGTGCTCGAGGGCAGGATGAAGATGGTGGTCGGTGACGAGGAACGGATCATCGAGCCCGGCTTCCTGGTTCACATCCCGCGCAACACCCGGCACGGCGTCTGCGCCATCGGCGGCCCAGCGGTGTTTTTTGCGGCGAAGAGTCCGGTCGGAACGGGCGATATGGCCCAGGACTACAACAAGGCTAAAGACGCCGAGGCGGTCTGGAAACGCCTTTCCACGTGAATCTTTGGAAGCGTGACTGAGGGGCGTGATTGGTGGGGCGTGACTGGTGGGGCGCGAGAGATCGTAGGGCGGGTTAGCGGCGAGGACGCGCGTAACCCGCCGCTGCGCGCGAATCGATGGGTTACGCCGCAGGCACGGCTAACCCACCCGCGCGACTCCATAAGAGATTTCCACAGGATAGTAATTTACACGAAGCCAGTGTAATATTGTTTTTATGCGTGCTCGCGGTTCAGGCCGGGCGATGAAGAACGTCACCATCACGGTGGACGCGGAGACGGCCGCATGGGCGCGCGTGCACGCGGCGCAACGCAACGTGAGCCTGTCGCGCTTTGTCGGGGGACTCCTGCACCAGCACATGTGCGAGTCGCGGGAGTATGAGGACGCGATGCGCCGCTACTTCAACAGCAAGCTGGTAATACGCAGGCAGCCGGGCGAGCGCCACCGCTCCCGAGACGAACTGCATGACCGCTCCCGTTTTCGTTGACGCGAACGTTCTGATCTACGCGCGCGATCCCGGGGAACTCGCGAAGCAGCAGCGCGCGCAGGTGTGGCTCGCGCACCTCTGGCGCGAGGGTATCGGCCGGACGAGCATGCAGGTCCTGTCGGACTTCTATGTGAACGTCACGCGCAAGCTTGCGGCCCCCGTCGCTCCGGAAAGCGCTTGGCAGGAGCTGAGCACATTCCTGGCCTGGCGGCCGCAGCCGATCGATGATGCATTGATGCGGCGCGCGTGGGAAATCGAGCAGCGCCATCGCCTTTCTTGGTGGGACAGCATGGTGGTCGGCGCGGCGCAGTTGCAGGGTTGCGAGCTGATGCTGACGGAGGATCTGCAGGACGGCACGGTCTTCGGTGGCGTGACGGTGCGTAGCCCCTTCACGCTTGATGTGCGCGAGCCCGCTGCAGCGTACGCAGTCACCCCGCTCGCCAAGCCCCGGCACCGTTCTCGTGGCCGGCCGAGGCGCCCCCACCCTGGCCCTCCCCCGTGAACGGGGGAGGGGATGTGATTTGCCCTCCCCAGTAAACGGGGGAGGGAATGTGAATCCGACTTGAAAGGAGACCATCCATGCTCTGGGCCATCTCGCGGGTCGCCGCGCCAACCTTCGCCGCATTGCGTGAAAAGGGCCTGCCGGCCCACCTCGATTATCTCCACAGCCAGAAGGGCATATTGGTGCTCTCGGGCGGGACGGTGAGCGACGACGGCAAGGAGTTCAACGGCAGCCTGCTGATCGTCAACGTCGGCAGCCGCGCCGAAGCCCAGGCCTTCGCGGACGGCGACCCGTTTGCGAAGGCGGGCATGTTCTCGAAGGTGACAATCACGCGCATGCGCAAGGGGCAGTGGAATCCCCAGGCGGCGGAAGGTGCCTGACTTGAATGATGAATGATGAATGATGAATGATGAATGATGAATGATGAATGATGAATGATGAATGCGGAATGATGAATGATGAATGCGGAATGATGAATGCGGAATGATGAAGCCGGATTCATGTGAGAATCGGCACCTCATGGGTTCGCGGCGTAACCAGGAGGAAGAAATCGTAGAAATCGTAGGGCGGGTTAGCGGCGAGAAGGTGCGTAACCCGCCGCTGCGCGGTGGTGGTGCGTAACGATTGGTAGAGGAGAATCGAGATGGAACAGAAATCCATCGCAGGAAGCTGTTTGTGCGGGGCAGTGCGCTTCGAGATCAAGCCGCCGCTGGCGGGTTTCAGGTACTGCCACTGCAGCCGCTGCCGCAAGGCCACGGGCGCGGCGCACGCGGCGAACATCTTCGTTCCCCAGAGCCAGTTGACCTGGCTTGCCGGCGAAGCGCTGGTGCGCCGTTTCGATCTGCCGGGCGCCAAGCGCTTCGCGGTGTGCTTCTGCACCCAGTGCGGCACGCGCATGCCGCACAAGATCGCGACCACCGAGAATTACCTGGTGCCGGCGGGGTGCCTCGATGCGAGCCCGGAGGAGCGCCCGGACGGCAGCATCTTCTGGGGATCGCGGGCGCAGTGGTACGTCGAGACGCAGGCGCTGCCGAAGCACGAGGAGTACAAATAGGGAAATGCGTGACCGGTGATGCGTGCCTGATCGGGCGTGACAGAGATCGTAGGGCGGGTTAGCGGCGGGAAGACGCGTAACCCGCCGCCGCGCGCGAGATCGCCGCGTCGGGACAGCCTCCTCGAGATCCAACCCTCCCCCATGGACGGGGGAGGGAACGTTACTTGTTGCGCGGTTCGGCGACGCCGCTTATTGCGAGACTTGCTTCAGCGCATTGGCGGCGCTGTCGGTGTCGCTGATGGCCACGTCGCCCAGCGAAATGATGCCGACCAGGCGTTTTTCGCGGTTGAGGACCGGCAGCCGCCGGACCTGCAGCGCGCTCATGTTTCGCACCGCGTCGTCCAGTGTCTCGTTGTCATAGACGTACCTGATTTCGGGTGACATGACTTCGCGCACCTTGCACCTGGTGGGCGACCTGCCGCGTGCCACGGCGCGGATCGCGATGTCACGATCCGTCAGCATGCCGACGAGACGGTCGTTTTCTCCAATCGGCAATACGCCGCAGTCGAGTTCCTCCATCATCTGCGCCGCGTGCTTGAGCGTATCCTCCGGGGATGCGATTTTCACATGGTGGGTCATCACGTCACGAACATAGTGGTTTACCACTTCATGAACGTACATTTTTGCCTCCTTGCCAGTTTCAGTCAGAATGAACGGCTTGCGCCAACTTCCCCTGGTCATCGGCACGGCTGGGACGTGATCGTCCTTGTTATATAAGATAAAAACGGCTGAACCGACCGCTTTCGGACACCCCGGCAAGGCCGGTCTCCCAGCCACGGATAGCGTAATCGCGGCATATTCGGCGTCGCCATAAGAGTAAGAGTGTCGCGCTTCAAAACTTCTGCGCTTCAAAGGCACTGACGATGAACGCGGAAGAAAAGTTCCCGCCGCCGCGCGCTGGCATTCATTCGATGCCGGGAGAGCGGGAGGTCGTGAGGTCGGGAGAGGGATCCAGTTCGTAGGGCGGGTTAGCGTGGCGATAAGGAACGTAACCCGCCGCCGCGCGTGCGGGTCCACGCAATTCAAGCAAAGCGGGGCCGAGGCATTTGACTGGGGAAACACCGACCTCGTTGCGCCCGGAGCTTCGTGCCGGCCACCCGCAGGTGTTACTCTGACGCGTTATGGCCATCAGGCACCGGACGCCGCTCATAGCCCTGATACTCGCGCCGTTTGCGCTATGGGCGCTGGTGCTCGCGTGGGAGCATGCCTTGCTTCCCCTCCTCTCGCCGGCGTGGCGGAGCGGCGGCGTTGCGCCTCCATCGGGCGAGGCGCTGCCCGCGCCGATACTGGAGGCGATGGCGGTGGCGCTGGATCGATCGCTTCCGGTGGAGAGCCGCTTGAAGGCAATGGGCCCGCTCAAGATCAATCGCCGCGACGCGGCCTGGCGCGCGCAGGTGCTGTCGCTCGCGCGCGATGACGATCCCCGGGTGATCGCGGCGGCGCTGGAACTCTTCATTCACATCGCCGGCGCGCCCGATGACGAATTCGACCGGCGCTCGTTGATTCCGCAGCTCACCGCGGCGATGGCGCACCCCGATCCGCAAGTGCGGCGCGCGGCCTTCGGCGCGGTGGGGCGCCAGTTCATCCACGATCATCGCTATCGCAGCCGTGCGGCGGCTTTCTGGCCGCAACTGGAGGCCGGCGCGCAGGACCCCGACGCGAGGGTCAGAATTACCGCGCTGGCGACGATGATGCGCGGCGATCCGGGCACGGCGGAACGCGAAGCCATCCTGCGGCGCGGCGTGAACGATCCCGACCCGCAAGTGAGGCGGGCCGTCGTGGGCTGGCTGGGCTCGCCGAAGACGGAGACCAGGGAGCGGGAGGCGCTGCTCGAGCGGGCACTCAAGGACCCGGATGCGGGTGTCCGCCAGGCGGCCGCCGACGCCGGGCAGCAATGGAGTTCGCGGAAACGGGCTTGGCCGGTCGAACTGTGGCAGCAATGGCGAGCGGGGGAATATTCGAAAGTCGCCATGACGGTGCTGACGGCGGTGACGGTGGCGGCGCCGGTTTTGATCGGTGGCGCATTCTTCCTCTATTTCATGGCGCGGCTCCTTACCTACGCCTGGCAGCGGCGCTGGCGCGCCCTCCTCGTGGTGCCGGTGATGGCGGCGTGGGCCGCCGCGAGTTACGGCATGTTCCTGGTCTATTTCACGGCCGGGCACATGCGCATCCCCGACCTCTGGAGCGCGCTGCAAGTGGCAGGCGTGCTGTGGCTGGCGGTCGCAGTCTACGCCACGGCCGGCTGGGGCCTGCACTATGCCGTGCGGCGATGACCGGTGTGAAGTTACTTCGCGCGGATGCCGGCGGCATTCGCGACCTTCTGCCAGCGCGCGATCTCGCCGCGCATAAATGCGCCGAATTCCGCCGGTGTCTGCGTCATGGGCTGCGCGGCGTCCGACGCGAGATGCTTGACCACGTCCGGCCGGGTCATCGCCTTCACGATCTCGGCGTGCAGGCGCTGGACGATGGCGGCGGGCGTGCCCTCACGCACCGTCATGCTGTGCCAGATCACGGTCTCGGCCCCGCGCACCCCGGATTCCGCGAGCGTCGGATACTCGGGCAGGAGCGGCCAGCGCGTCGGATAGGCGATGCCGAGGAACCGCAGCCGGCCGGCCTTCACGTGCGGCCGCGAAGAGACGGGATTCGACACGCCCATCATCACTTCGCCCGAGAGCAGCGCGGTGGTGACGAGCGCGCTCCCCTTGTAGGGCACGTGCAGCAGGTTGGTGCCGGTGGCGAGCCGGAACACTTCGCCGCCGAAGTGCGAGCCGCTGCCGATGCCCGCCGAGCCGAAGGTGATCTCGCCGGGCCGGGCGCGTGCGAGCGCGACGAGTTCCTTCGCGGATTTGACGGGCAGCGAGGCGTGCACGATGAGTGCGGCCGGTACCATGGCGAGCCGCGTGATCGGCGCGAAGTCGCGCAGCGTGTCGAACGGCAGGTTCTTCATCAGGCTGGGCGCTGCGATGAAGCTGGTGCTGACGAGGTACAGCGTGTGGCCGTCGGCCGGCGCGCGGGCGACGAGTTCGGAGGCGATCGCGCTGCCGCCGCCGGGGCGGTTCTCGACCACCACTTGCTGGCCGAGGCTTTCGGTGAGCTTGGGGCCGATCAGGCGCGCGATGGTGTCATTGCCGCCGCCCGGGGTGAACGCGACGACGATGCGCAGCGGCTTGGACGGCCAGGTTTGCGCATGCGCCGGCTGTGCGGGAAGTATCGCCGCGAGGGCGACTGCCGTAAGCCGCGGAATGGTGAACTTGGTGTGTTGTCCCGCAAGCAACCTGAGTAAGTGTTTCATCTTTGCCGTCCACGAAAGGAAAGGAAATCGTCATTGCGAGGCACGAAGCAATCTCGTTGCGGGCAACGCAGGCGCGGCCAGCCGCGAGATCGCCGCGTCGCCCGCTCCTCGCGATGACAGGAGGGGACGTGGCCACGCATGAAGCGCAGGGTGTCATTGCGAGGCACGAAGCAATCTCGTTGCGGGCAACGGAAGCGCGCCCGCCGCGAGGTTGCTTCGTTGCAGACCGCCACGCTTCGCTCGCGGCTGACGGCTTGTCCTCGCAACGACACGGTTCTTGAGAGCGCCATGAGTCAGATGCTCCTGGTGCGGCCACCGTCGACGTTGATCGCCGTGCCGCTGATGAGCCGCGCGCGTGCCGAGGCGAGAAAGACGGCGAGGTCGGCAATGTCCTGCGGGTCGATGACCTTGCCGAGCGGGACTTCCTCCAGCAGGAATCTCTCCGCCGCTTCGATGCCGAGGCCGCGTTCGCGCGCGGTGATGCCGACGAGTTCGTCCCAGCGCCGGGTGCGGGTCGAGCCGGGCGCGATCGCGTTCACCGTGATGCCGGACGGGCCGAACTCGTTCGCCATCGCCTTGGTGAGGCTCAGCGTGCCGAAGTTGATGGGGCCCGACATCATGGAGTGCGATTCGGGCTCGCGCCCGCGCGTGCCGGAGATGTTGATGATGCGCCCCTGGTCCGAGCGCTTGAGATGCGGCACGGTGGCGCGAGTCATGCGGATGAGCCCCAGCGGCTTCACTTTGAAATAACGCTCCCACATTTCGTCGGGGATTTCCTCGAGCCGGCCGCGGTAGGCGCCGCCCGCGCAGTTGACGAGGATGTCGACGCCGCCCAGCGCCTTGACCGCGGCGGCCACGGCCGGGTCGATCGTGGGCGGCTGCTCGAGATCGACCTTTACCGCGACCGCGGTGAGGCCAGGGTGCCGCTCGCGCAGTTCCACTGCTGCTTCCTCGCACGCCGGGAGATTGCGGCCGAGCGCCGCGATGTGCACGCCTTCGGCGGCAAGCGCGCCGGCGATCACGCGGCCGATGCCGCGGTTCGCGCCGGAGATGATGGCTTTGCGGCCCGTGAGTCCGAGTTCCATGACGATCCCCTATTGAATGCGGAATGATGAATGATGAATGCGGAATGATACGGGATCGTAGGGCGGGTTAGCGGCGAGGAGGCGCGTAACCCGCCACTGCGCGCGACCGGTGGGTTACGCCGCTAGCGCGGCTAACCCACCCTTGCAATTGAAGGAAGGGTAGCACCGTCCGCGCTATCATGGCGGCGGGAGACCATCATGAGGGGAATGATCCATGAATCGCATCCGGCGTGCGCTCGGCGCGGCGGCGTGCAGTAGCATGCCCGGCAACACGCGCCAGGGCGGGGAGCTGCTCGCCATCGCCGGGCAGGGTTATTTTTTCGTCGGCGGCCGTTACAGCGACACCGCGGACGGCAGGATCATGACGGGACAGATGTTCGTGCAGTACCAGGTCCCGCACGAGCGCCGGCATCCTTACCCGGTGGTGATGTGGCACGGCGGCGGCCAGACCGGCACCAACTTCCTCGGCACTCCCGACGGGCGCAAGGGCTGGGCCGAGTATTTTCTGGAGCAGGGCTACGCGGTCTACGTCGTGGACCAGCCGGGGCGCGCGCGTTCGGGTTTTTTCACCGAAGCGTACGGAGAGACGCGGCGGCCCACCGCCGGCGCCATGTCGCGCCGTTTCACCGCGCCGGAGCATCATGGCGAGTATCCGCAGGCGAAGCTGCACACGCAGTGGCCGGGCGCGGGCGTGCCCGGCGATCCGGTCTTCGACCAGTTCTTCGCGTCGCAGGTGGAGGATATCCGCGACGTGAGCGTGATCGAGCGCCTGAACCGCGAGGCGGGCGTCGCGCTGCTGGACCGAATCGGGAGCGCGATCCTGCTCACGCATTCGCAGTCGGGTCCCTTCGGCTGGGGTGTCGCGGATGCGCGGCCAAAGCTCGTCAAAGGCATACTCGCGGTGGAGCCGAACGGCCCGCCGTGTCACGAGAACACGGTCACCGGCGCGCCCGACTGGTTCAAGGACGGCGCCCTCGCGCGTCCGTGGGGCATCACGCGCGGCGCGCTTACCTACGCGCCCGCGGCGGCGAGCGCCGAGGATCTCAACATGACGCGCGAAGCGGCTCCCGGCGGGCCGGGGCTCGTGCGCTGCTGGCTGCAGGGCGCGCCGGCGCGCCAGCTTCCAAATCTGCAGGGCATTCCGATCCTCATCATCGTGAGCGAGGCGTCCTATCACGTGCCGTACGATCACTGCACCTCGCGCTTTCTCGCCCAGGCCGGGGTCAAGCACGATTTCGTGCGGCTTCCCGAGATCGGTATCCGCGGCAACGGCCACATGATGATGCTGGAGAAGAACAACCTCGAAATCGCCGCTTACCTCGACGGCTGGACGCGGAAGAACGTGAGGTAGAGCGTAGGTTGGGGTAAGCCGCGGCGCACCCCAACATGATCGATTGCGTGCGTTGTTGGGGTTCGCGTTGCTCACCCCAACCTACGAGCATCGCACGGAAAAACGCGGGGAAGGGGCGGAGGGATCAGGCATCGCCCATGACGGTGACGACGATGCTGCGCGAGTGCGGGCTGGTGCGGTGCTCGTAAAGGTAGAGCCCCTGCCAGGTGCCGAGCAGCAGGCGCCCGTTGCCTACGGGGAGGGTGAGCGAGGTCGAGGTGAGCATCGAGCGCGCGTGCGCCGCCATGTCGTCTGAGCCCTCGGTGTCGTGGCGCCAGGCGGGGTCGCCGTCGGGTGCAAGACGCGCGAGTATCGTCTCGAGGTCGCGCCGCACGTCGGCGTCCGCGTTCTCGCACAGGATAAGCGAGGCGCTGGTGTGCTGCAGGAACACGGTGCACACGCCGGTGCGGATGCCGCTCGCCTCGACCACGCGCGCGACTTCGCTCGTGACCTCGGTCGTGCCGCGGCCGCGGGTGCGGAAGGAAAGGGTCTCCTGCGAGATCATGGACGGTTCGATCGATGCTATATTCTACTGACGATAATAAATACCATGTCACAATCCGCTGAAGTGAAGGAAGGCGCGTACGGCGTCGTTGTCGAGCGCGACGTGATGGTGGCGATGCGCGACGGGGTACGCCTTGCGACCGACATCTATCGCCCGGCGCGCGACGGGGTCGCGGTCGAAGGGAAATTTCCGGTCATCCTCGAGCGCACGCCGTACGGCAAGACGCTCGCCTCGCGTTCGGAGGTCGATCGCGGCATGACGAAAGCGCGGCCGCGGCCCGAGGTGGCGCAATGGTTCGTCGCGCGGGACTACGTCGTCGCCTACCAGGACTGCCGCGGACGGCACGGCTCCGAGGGGAAGTTCATCAAGTATCTCTCGGACGGCGAGGACGGCTACGACACCGTCGCCTGGCTCGCGGCGCAGCCGTGGTGCAGCGGCAAGGTCGCGACCATGGGGCTTTCGTACGCGGCGCACACGCAGGGCGCGCTCGCGTGCCTCGCGCCGCCGGCGCTCGCGGCGATGGTGATCGACTGCGGGGCGTTCTCCAACGCGTATCTCAGCGGCATCCGCAGCGGCGGCGCGTTCGAGATGAAGCAGGTGACATGGGCCTTCAACCAGGCGAAGGAGAGCCCGCACGCACGCAAGCACCCGCACATCCGCAAGGCGATGGAGCAGGAGAACCTGATCGACTGGTTCAAGGCGATGCCGTGGAAGCCGGGCCATTCGCCGGTACGCTGGGTGCCGGAGTACGAGGATTACCTTTTCGAGCAGTGGACGCACGGCGCGTTCGACGATTACTGGAAGCAGCCCGGCATCTACGCCGAGGGGTTCTACGACCAGTTCGCCGACGTGCCGCAGATTCACATGTCGAGCTGGTACGACGCCTACATCCGCACCGCAACCGACAATTACGTAGCACTCAGCCGCAAAAAGCGCGGCCCGGTGCGCCTCATCATGGGGCCGTGGACGCACGGCGACCGTAGCAAAGCTTACGCGGGTGACGTCGATTTCGGGCCGGCGGCGACGATCGACGGCAACCTCGCAGAGAATTGGCGCGTGTTGCGCCAGCGCTGGTTCGATCATTGGGTGAAGGGGATCGCCAACGGCGTCGATCGCGAGCCTGCGGTGCGGTTGTTCCTCATGGGCGGGGGATCGGAGCGCAGGAATGCCGACGGCCGGATGGACCACGGCGGGCGCTGGATCGTTGGCGACGACTGGCCGCTGCCGCAGGTGAAGTTCACGTGCTATCACCTGCACGCGGACGGGCGGCTCGATCCTGCGCTGCCGGCGGCGGGCGCCGCACCGCTCGCCTACGATTACGATCCGGCGAACCCGGTGCCGACGATCGGCGGGCCGCTCACCTCGGGCCAGCCGGTGTTCGAGGGCGGTGCCTACGATCAGCGCGAGGATGAGCGCTTCTTCGGCGTGCGCCGTCCCGGATTGCCGCTTGCCGCGCGCGCCGACGTGCTCGTGTTCGAGACGCAGCCGCTTGATGAGAATGTCGCGGTCGTCGGCCCGATCGTAGTGAAACTGCACATTTCGTCAACTTGCGTCGATACCGATTTCACCGCGAAGCTGATCGACGTGCACCCCGCGAACGACGACTACCCGCGCGGCTTCGCGATGAATCTCTGCGACGGCATCCTGCGCTGCCGCTACCGCAGGTCGTGGGAGAAGCCGGAGCCGATGACGCCGGGCGAAGTGTGCGAGATCACGATCGAGCCGTTCGCGACCTGCAACCTGTTCAAGGCCGGGCACCGCATCCGGCTCGACATCTCGTCGAGCAACTTCCCGCGCTACGACGTCAACCCCAACACCGGCGAGGCGGAGGGGCGGGCGCTGCTCAAGCGTGTGGCGACCAACCGCCTTTACGTCGATGCCGCGCGCGCTTCGCACGTGGTGCTGCCGATCGTGCCGGTCTCGGCGCTGAAGTTTCTCGCTCAGGGCGTGTGACGACATGAACCGCTTCCCTCACCCTCGATCCCTCTCCCGGAGGGAGAGGGAAGGCAGGCGCTTCTCCATGGAGTTCTGGCACGCCGGTGCCACGACGTTCCCCTCTCGATCCCGTGGTCACGCATCAGCGGCACAACGTTCCCCTCT
>MEQT01000037.1:1270-9192 GCA_001770325.1 Betaproteobacteria bacterium RIFCSPLOWO2_02_64_14 | reverse complement strand
CGTGGCGCAAATGCTGCTTTCGCGGCGGCCGAGCTGGTGCATCGCGGTGATGCGCTCTGCAGGCATGTGCATCGTCGTGTCCACGATGACGAGCTTCCCGGCGCGTCCGGGATAGGTGGCGGCGTACACGAGGGAAACCATGCCCCCCATCGAATGACCGATCAGAACGAAGTCACGCAGATCGAGGTTGTCGACGGCACCGGCAAGGTCGGCGGCGAGGCGCTGATAGCTGTAATCGGGCGGCTCCGCCCACGCGCTGTCGCCGTGGCCGCGCTGATCCAGGGCGCGCACGTGAAAGTCCGCGCTCAGGTCCGCCGCGACGAAATCAAACCAGTGCGCGTGCGCGGCGCCGCCGTGCAGGCACAGCATCGGTGGACGACCAGCCGTGCCGTAATCGAGATAGCGCAGCCGCAGCCCACCGGCCTCGACGAACCGGCTGGTGTAGGGAGCCGGGCGCGGGCCAGCTTCCGGGCGATCGGCGGTTCCGGCCGCGTGCGTGCCTTGGTGATGCGTACCTTCCATGATGTCGCTGCCAGGTTTCGCTCAGTGCCCGATGTTACCGTACAGCCACGGCCGCTCCCGGCGGTAGGCGTTCTCGAAGTTTTCGATCCGCTCCACGTACTGGCGCGTCCGCGCGATGTCGTCGAGGCCTTCGAGCAGGCATTTTCTGCGCACCGGGTGGATGTCGAAACGATGCACCTTCCCGTCCGCGTCGATCACCGTCTGCGCCGCCAGATCGACCGTCACGCTCGCGCCCGGCCGCTCGCGAAGTTGCCTGCGCATCGCCACGCACTCCGTCTCGCCCAGCACCAGCGGCAGCAGCCCGTTCTTGGCGCAGTTGTTGGCGTGGATGTCGCCGAAGCTCGGCGCGATCACGCAGCGGATGCCGAATTCGTAGAGCGCGTAGACCGCGCTCTCGCGCGAGGATCCGCAACCCCAGTTGCGGTCGGTGATGATGATCTGCGCGCGCTTGAACGGTTCGACGTTGAGGATGTGCTCCTTCTCGGAACCGTCCGCATTGAAGCGGCGATCGTGGAACAGGATGCGTGCGTGCTCCGGCCCGCGCGGCACTTTGTTGAAGCGCGTCGGGCAGAGCTGGTTGGTGTCGACGTTGGCCTCGTCGATCGGCGCCGCGATGGCGGTCAGTTTCGTAAACGGTTCCATTTTCCTTCGATCAGAATCGGGACGTACTGAGGTGTCATTCCCGCGCAGGCGGGAATCCATGTTCACACTGCGTAAGAGACTGGATGCCCGCCTTCGCGGGCATGACAATCGATTTAGCCATTGGCGTCCGTCTAAGCCTTACCCAGCAAGTCGCGGACATCGGTGAGATGCCCCGTGAGCGCGGCAGCAGCAGCCATCGCGGGGCTCACCAGATGCGTTCGGCTCCCCGTACCCTGGCGGCCGCGGAAATTGCGGTTCGAGGTCGACGCGCAGCGTTCCCCCGGCTGCAATTGATCGCCGTTGATCGCGGTGCAAAGCGAGCATCCCGGCTCGCGCCACTCGAATCCCGCTGCGCGGAAAACCTGGTCGAGGCCCTCATTCTCGGCCTGCCGCTTCACAAGTTGCGACCCCGGCACCACCCACGCGGTGACTTGTGCGCGCCCGAGCCGCGCCACATCCGCCGCCGCGCGCAAATCCTCGATACGGCTGTTGGTGCACGAGCCGATGAATACGCGGTCCACCTTGATGTCCGAGAGCGCCATCCCCGGCGCGAGCGCCATGTAGTCGAGCGCCGAGGCGATCTCGACTGACTTGTTGGCATCGGCGATATTGCGCGGATCGGGCACGGTGCCGGTGACGGGCGCGGCGTGTTCGGGACTCGTGCCCCAGGTCACCATAGGCGCGATGTCCGCGCCGTCGAGCGCCACCTCGCAATCGAACACCGCATCGGCATCCGAAGGCAGCGCTTTCCACAGCGCGAGCGCCTCGCTCCACTGCGCCCCCCTGGGCGCGTAGGGGCGGCCCTCCATGTAGGCAAATGTGGCATCGTCGGGCGCGACCATCCCGGCACGCGCGCCACCTTCGATCGACATGTTGCACACCGTCATGCGGCCTTCCATGCTCATGGACCGAAACGCCGTGCCGGCATATTCGATCACATGGCCGGTGCCGCCGCCTGCCCCAATCCTGGCGATGATGGCGAGGATCACGTCCTTGGGCGCTACGCCGAAGCCGAGCCGCCCGTCGACCGTCACCCGCATGGTCTTCTGGGGCCGCTGCCAGATGGTCTGCGTCGCCATCACGTGCATCATGTCGGAGGCGCCGATCCCGAACGCGATACAGCCGAACGCGCCGTGAGTCGAGGTGTGCGAATCCGCGCCGGCGATCATCAGCCCCGGCTGGGTGATGCCCTGTTCCGGCGGCACGATGTGGAGTATGCCCTGCCGCGGATCGTCGATGCCGAACAGGGTGATGCCGTGCTTCGCGGTATTTGCCTGGAGCTTCAGCACCATGTTCCGGATTTCGGGAATCGTAATACCTTCCACGCCTTTCTCGCGTCCGGTGGTCGGCACGTAGTGGTCGTTGAACGCGAACACCTGCTGTGGCCGGGCGACCGCGCGGCCCTGCGCTTCGAGCTTCGCAAACGCGTGCGACGAGCCTTCGTGGATCAGCGCGCGGTCGACGTGCAGCAGCAGTTCGCCCTCATCCTCCACGATCACGTGGCGGTTCCAGATCTTCTCGAACATCGTCACGGCGCGCGCTCCGTGCCCGCCGGCGGGTCCCCCGCTTCCACCACTACGATACGTTTACCCATCTCGAACCCCGAAGATCAAGAGCATTTGCCACAGAGAACACAGAGGAATGTTAGAGAGACCCAAGCATCAAGAACATGTAGTCAAACACACCGGCGCCGGCATGTTAGTCGTCATGAGCTTGTGCCGCGTTTCGGCGATGAGTTCGCCACGCATACGCGGCCGCTACTCCTCCTCCGACTTCAACATGGCCTTGAGCCGCGGCAGCACGAACGGCAGCGAGATCGAAATTACCGACATGACCACCAGCGTCATCGTGATCGCGCTGTTGAAGAAGATCTTGGGATTGCCCCCGGAAATGGTCATCGCCTGGCGGAACGACTGTTCCATCATGCCGCCCAGCACCAGAGACAACACCAGCGGCGCCACCGGGATGTCCACCTTGTCGAAGATGTAGCCGAGCACGCCGAACGTCAGGATCAGATACAGGTCGAGGACACTGCCGTTGATGCCGTAGGCGCCAATGGCGGCAATCGACACGATCAACGGATACAGAATTCCGATCGGAATGAGCAGCAGTTTCACGAACAACCCGATCAAAGGCAGATTGAGGATCAGCAGCATGACGTTGCCGATGTACATGCTGTCAACGAGACCCCATACCAGGTCCGGCCGGTTTTGAAACAGCAGCGGCCCCGGCTGGATGCCGTACATGATGAATGCGCCCAGCAGCACCGCCGTGGAACCCCCGCCGGGAACGCCCAGCGTGAGCAACGGCACCAGCGCGCCGGCGGTATCCGCGTTATTGGCCGCCTCCGGACCCGCCACGCCTTCAATCGCACCGTGGCCGAATTCCTCCGGATGCTTCGAAAGCCGTTTCTCGGTCGTATAGGACAGGATGGATGCGATCGTGCCGCCTGCGCCCGGCAGCACGCCGATGATGAATCCGATGACGCCGCCGCGCCAGATCGGACCGACGGAGCGCTTCCACTCCTCCCTCGTGAGCCAGAGTTTGCCGGAGATCGGCAGCAGTTTCGCCCCGGTGCCTCTCTGGATGTCCACCAGGCCGCGCAGGACCTCCGACACCGCGAACATCCCGACCACCACCACCACGAACCCGACCCCGTCCTGGAACTCGGCGATCCCCATGGTGTAACGCGGCTGCCCGCTCTGCAGATCGATGCCGATGGTGGAGATCATCAGTCCCAACAGGGTGGCGAGCAACCCTTTTGCGGGCGACTTGCCGGTCAGAGACGCCACCGCGGTCATGGCGAACAGCATCAACGTGAAGTACTCCGCCGGGCCGAACTTGAGCGCCATCGACGCCAGCGGCAAGGCGAAGATCGTCAGCGCGACCACGCCTATCGTCCCCGCGATGAACGACCCGATGGCGGACACCGCGAGCGCCGCGCCCGCCCGGCCCTTGCGCGCCATCTCGTAGCCGTCGAGCGTTGTCATCACCGAAGCCGCTTCGCCCGGAGTGCGGATCAGAATCGCGGTCGTCGAACCGCCGTACTTCGTGCCATAAAAGACCCCGGCCATCATGATGAGCGCCGAAGTCGGATTCATGCCGAACGTAACGGGAATCAGCAGCGCGATGGTCGCGGAAGGACCGATGCCCGGCAGCACGCCGACGATCGTGCCCAGGAACACGCCGACGAAGGTGTACCACAGGTTGATCGGCTGGAGGCAGACCGCGAAGCCGTTGATGATGTGCGTCAGGGTATCCATGATTCTGCCCTAAAACGGCAGCACGCCGCGCGCGAGGCTGACCCCGAGCCCCTTGGTGAACATCAAATAGGTAAAGACGGGGAACAGGATCGCGGTCGAAACATTGGCAATCCACTTGCCGCGATTGAAGTAGCCTGTGAGTCCCAGCAGGTACAGCACCGTGGCGATGATAAAGCCCAGCGGCTCGAATGAGTAAAAGTAGAGCCACGTCCAGACTGCGACCCCCCCCACCACGAGGTAATGCACCATGGACCCCGGTTCCGCGGGCGCCGGCTTCTCGTGGCGCGCCTTCCACATTTCCCCCGCGAGCAGCGCAGCGGTCAGGAGCAGTCCGATGCCAAGCAGCCGTGGAAAGGCCTTGGGTCCCAGCGGGTCGCCGATCTCGAGCGACGGAATCTGCTGAGTTGCCCAGAAATAAAGTGCGGCCAGAACGAGCGTAACCCCAAGTATGATGCGATCAGCCGTCACGAACGTTTCCTCCCGTTTGCGGATTGTCCGACATCACGTTTTTTCCTGCCCGCACCGGGCTCCTCTTGATGTCGTCGCGCTGGCGCGATTCGACTTCCGGGGGCGTGGGTCGTTGCATCAGCGGGGCACATCTTACCCAAGATTTCCGCGGTTGTCTGTATCCGGTGGCCCGGGAGTTGTCGAGCCAGCCTCCGGAAACGGTCTGCGGCCCGCTCTTGACACGGTGCAACATCTCCGTGCCGCCCAACCGTGTCACAATCACATGATGGCGACGCAACCCCACACCACCCCATTCGTCATCGAGCGCATCGGCGCGGTAGTCGGCCCACAGGGTCTGCTGACCGAGCCACGAGATGTCGAGCCGTTCACTGCCGATTGGCGTGGCATCTATCGTGGCGAAACACCGGCCGTCGTCCGGCCGGGAAACGTCGAGGAAGTCGCCGCGGTGGTGCGTATCTGCGCCGAAACGCGCACACCCCTCGTGCCGCAGGGCGGTAATACGGGGCAGTCCAGCGGCGCCGTCCCGCGTGCAGGCGGCGCGGACCTCGTCCTATCGCTCGGACGCCTTAACCGCATACTGGAAGTCGATGCGCTCAATAACACCATCACTGCGCAGGCGGGCTGCATCCTGGCGGCGATACAGGAGGCTGCAGCCGAAGCTGAGCGCCTGTTTCCGCTGAGCCTCGGCGCCGAGGGCAGCTGCCAGATCGGGGGAAATCTCTCCACCAACGCCGGCGGCACCAACGTGCTGCGCTATGGCAACGCGCGCGATCTCGTGCTGGGGCTCGAAGTGGTGCTGCCGGACGGGCGCATCTGGGACGGTCTGCGCAGCTTGCGCAAGGACAATACCGGGTATGACCTGAAGCAACTTTTCATAGGCGCCGAGGGCACGCTGGGCATCATCACCGCGGCAGTGCTCAAGCTCTTCCCCCGCACGAACGCCAACGTCACCTCCTGGGTCGCGGTGCCGTCCCCCCGCCAGGCGGTCGAACTCCTCGCCCTGTTGCGGCGCCATTGCGGGGACAGCGTCACCGCATTTGAAGGCATCTCCCGCCGCTGTCTCGAGCTGGTATTGCGGAACATGCCGGGCACGCGCGATCCGCTGCCGCAGCGCCATGAATGGTACGTTCTCGTCGAGCTTGGCGACGCCCGCGCCAGTGATGCGTTGCGTCACGGGCTGGAAAGCGCGCTCGCCGCAGCCGCGGAGATCACTTTGATCGCCGATGCGGTGATCGCAGAGTCAACGGCGCAGAGCGAGTCATTGTGGAGCTTGCGTGACGCGATCCCGCTGGCGGCACGCGCGGATCCCCGCATGGTATACCGGCACGACATCTCGGTGGCGGTGAGCCGTATCCCGGATTTCATCGCTGCGGCGCAAGCGGCGCTGGAGCAGCGGTTTCCGGGCATCGAAGTGATCTGCTTCGGCCACCTGGGAGACGGGAACCTGCACTTCAACGCGTTCGTCCCGGGGCGGCTGCGCACGGATCCTGCCGCGCAGGACGCCCAGGACGTGGCGCAGGTGGTCTACGACATACTGCAGCGCTTCGGCGGCAGCTTCAGCGCGGAGCACGGCATCGGGCTCGCCAAGGTCGCGCAGCTTGCGCGCTACAAGAGTCCGGTGGAACTTGAGCTGATGCGCGCGCTCAAACGCACGCTGGATCCCTACAACATCATGAACCCGGGGAAGGTCTTGATGAATGCGGAATGATGAATGCGGAATGATGAATGCGGAATGATGAACGGGAGCTTGGAGGGCATATGAGCGACAAGATCGTCAAGAGTGACGCAGAGTGGAAGGAGCAGTTGTCCGCCGAACAGTTCCAGGTCGCCCGCAAGAAAGGCACGGAGCGCGCGTTCGGCGGCCAATACTGGGACCACCATCAGGCCGGGATGTACCGTTGCGTATGCTGCGGCGCCGAACTCTTTCACTCAGAGCACAAATTCGATTCGGGCACCGGGTGGCCCAGCTTCTGGCAGCCGTCCGTGCCGCACAATGTTGCAACCGAGGAGGACAACAGTTTCTTCATGCGGCGCACCGAGGCGCTGTGCAGCCGCTGCGATGCGCATCTCGGCCACGTGTTCGACGACGGCCCCCAGCCAACGGGATTGCGGTACTGCATCAACTCGGCCTCGCTCAAGTTCGAGAAAGACCAAACAAAGTCGTGAACGGTAAGCGGAATACCGCGTTTGCTGGAGCCTGCCAACTGCCTACTTCCAACTGCCAACTGCTCACCGCCTACCGGCTACCGTTATAATACCCGCCCTATGAAGTTTCTCTTCGACTTCTTTCCGCTCATCGTCTTCTTCGCCGGCTACGCGTTCGTCGACATTTTCTTTGCTACCGGAGCCGCGATGGCGGCAACCCTGCTTCAGGTCGCCTGGTCGTGGCTGAAGCACCGCAAGGTAGAACGGATGATGTGGATCAACTTCGGTGCGATCATGTTCTTCGGCGGACTGACGCTCCTGCTTCAGGACAAACGCTTTATCATGATCAAGCCGACCATAGTCTACTGGATCATCGCCGGCGCGCTGCTGGTGTCGCATTATTTCTTCAGCAAGAACCCTATCAAGTTGATGATGGAAGCGCACTTCGACGCGCCCGAGCCCGTGTGGACACAGTGGCTCCTCAACTGGGTCGGGTTTTTCAGCTTGCTGGGCGTCGTCAATCTGCTGGTTGCATTTGGCTTCAGCGAAGATGTTTGGGTCAAATTCAAGGTGTTCGGCACCCTGGCGCTGACTGTGGTGCTCGCGTTCGTGCAGACCTTCATGCTGATGCGCTACGCGCGCCACGAGGAAGGCAAATAGTGCTGTACGTGATCGTGGCCGAGGATGTTCCCGACTCCCTGGAGCGGCGCGCCGCGGTGCGCGACAGGCACTACGAGCGCATGACCGCGATGCAGGACACCGGGCGTCTCGTGATCTCGGGCCCGTGCCCCGCCATCGACAGCCCCGATCCCGGGCCGGCGGGATACTCCGGCAGCGTGATCATTGCCGAGTTCGATTCGCTGGCGGACGCGCAAGCGTGGA
>MEQT01000037.1:0-1253 GCA_001770325.1 Betaproteobacteria bacterium RIFCSPLOWO2_02_64_14 | reverse complement strand
CGCAGCATGCCGGTCACGCCGGCGCGAGGGACGGCGGCGGGCACTTCCGCCTTCTCATCGTGTCCAAGGCGTTTTGCGGAAAACCGAGCCAGGCGCGGCATCGCATGATCTACGACGCACTGGCGCCGATGATGAAGAAGGACATACACGCGCTCGCCATCAGGGCGTACGCACCCGAGGAAATCTGATCTTGTCGCTATCAGGAAACCCCATGACACTCCATCGCATATTTCCCGCCATCGCACTCGCAATGCTGATGGCCGCCACCTTTGACAGCCATGCGCAGGTCGCCAAGGTAAACGGCGTCGTCATCCCGCAGGCTCACCTCGACATGGTCGTGCAGGCCCAGACCGCTCGCGGCCAGCCCGATTCCCCCGAGATGCGCGACAGCATCAAGAACACGCTGATCAACCAGGAGGTGATTGCCCAGGAAGCGCTCAAGAAGGGGCTTCAAAAGAATCCTGCGGTCGCCGCCCAGATCGCGCTCCAGCGCCAGGAGATCCTGGTCAACGCGTTCGTGCAGGACTACCTCAAGGCTCACCCGATCAGCGACGATACGCTGAAGAAGGAGTATGAACGCCAGAGAGCCGCCGCCGGCGCCAAGGAGTACAAGGCGCGCCACATCCTGGTCGAAAAAGAGGATGAAGCGAAGGAAGCGATTGCCCAGATCAGGAATGGCGCAGCCTTCGAAAAAGTCGCCGGCGAGCGCTCGCGCGACCAGGGTTCGAAGATCAAGGGCGGCGAGCTCGAGTGGGCCGTGCCGACCAACTATGTGAAGCCCTTCGCCGTCGCGCTGGTCAAGCTCAAGAAAGGCCAGATGACGGAGGCGCCGGTGCAGTCGAACTTCGGCTGGCACGTGATCCGGCTCGACGACGAGCGCCCTTTCAAGGCGCCCGCTTTCGACGAGGTCAAGGCCAACCTGCAGCGCGGCCTGCAGCAACAACTGGTGCAGAAGGCGGTCGCCGACTTACGCACCAAAGCGAAGATCGAGTAAGTAGCGGTGCGAATCAGGCGCGAGCCGTAATCTCCCCTCCTCTCACGAGGAGGGGTGCCTCCGGCAGGAGGCGGGGTGGTATGGGTTGGTGGACGCCCTCGCCGCTCACCGGCACATCGGCGCCGGCTTCGTCGGCGTGTCCTCGGCCGGTGCGGCTGGGCCGAGTTCGGCCGCCGCGGTGAATAATTCCTGATTCTCCGCGACGATGATGTCCGTTGAGAAGCTGCCGACCGGCGGCGAAGTCACAACGTCCGCGCTC
>MEQT01000036.1 GCA_001770325.1 Betaproteobacteria bacterium RIFCSPLOWO2_02_64_14 | reverse complement strand
CGAGGGCGAACAGCGGCACCGCCTTGCCGGCCTTGACGAGCTGCATAGCGTTCTTCAGGAAACCCGGCGTCGTATCGTAGTTGATGTTGAACTCGCCGCGCTCGAACGCGAGGCGCACGGGGCCGCGGGCGATTCCCCATACGTATTTCACGTTCAGGCCGAGCAGATCGAAGGCTGTGGTCGCCCGCATCTCGGCTCCGGTCGGGCCGCCGCCGCCGAAGGTGAGCGCCTGGCCCTTGAGCTTGGCGATGTCCTTGGCCGACTTCACCCCGAGCGCGGGCGAGACGTAGACTACGGAGCCCTGCGGAGACAGCACCACGGGTTGCATCTTCTTGAGGTCGAGCTCGAACTTGGACCGCTGGAACACGTAGTTCATGATCGTGGAAGACGAGCAGACGAGCGCGTGCAGCCCGTCCGGCTTGGCGCGGGAGTTGAACTGGTTCGAGCCCGTGATCGATCCGCCCCCGGGCACGTTGCGGATGATGATGGTCGGGTTGCCGGGCAGGTGCTTCTCGAGAAACGGCGCGAGCGCGCGGCTGTAGACGTCGCTGCCCCCGCCTGGCGGGAAGGGCACCATGAGCTCGATGCGCTTGCCCGCGAAATCGACCTTCTGTGCTATTGCTTGAGTTGCCGGCAACCCGGCGAAACCGACGGCCAGCCCGAGACATGCGGCAGCCCGGAACGAGAAAACCTTGTTCATCCTAACCTCCTCGGTGTTATGGTCAGGCATCTTGTTTTGTGCCTTGGCCGGACTATAGCGCCGTTTGCGGCGGACTTCAACGGCGCGCTGCCAGGCGGGAACCGGGCCTGATTGCTGAGCACGGGCGATGGCGGAGGGGCGATTCGAGCATTTCACCCGGCGGATTCATGGAGACCATGCAATGAGCACGGTGGTGGAGCGCATCGGCCGGTATGCGGCCGGTCTCGGCTTTGATGAACTCGACGCGCCGGTTGTCGATTACGCCAAACGCATATTGCTCGACAGTCTCGCCTGTGCTTACGGCGGCCTCGAAAGCGGGCCGGCGCGCATCGTGCGCGCGTGCGCACGGGATGAGCTGGGCGGCGGCGGGCACGCGACCGTGTTCGGCAAGGCCGCGAAGTCGAGCGCCCCGCTGGCCGCGCTCGCCAACGGTGTCGCCCTGCGCTACCAGGACTACAACGACGTGTACTTCGGTCCCGCCTGGACCGCTCATCCGAGCGACAACCTCGCGACGCTGCTGGCCGCCGCCGAATGGCGTGACTGCACCGGCCGGGAGTTCCTGCGTGCCATGGTCGTTGCGTACGAAGTGCAGTTGCGATTCGCCGACCTTCCCGTCGCAAGGAATCTGTGGCACGCAGGGTGGCATCACACGGGGGCGTGCGCCTACTCCGCCGCGGCCGGCGCGGGCGTGCTATTGGGGCTCGATGACGCGCAGCTCGGCCACGCCATCTCGCTGGCAGGCGCCCGCTCGAACACCCTGTCCGAAATCCGTCATGGCGACATTTCGATGGACAAGGCGCTGTCGGCGCCGCTCGTGGCGAGCCAGAGCATCCTGTGCTCCTTGCTGGCGCGACGTGGCTTTACCGGATGCAGCACGCTGCTCGAAGGGCCATACGGTTTTCGCCATGCCGTCGCCGGCGGCGTCGATGTCGAGCCGCTTGTGCCGCAGCACGGTGATTTCCGTATTCTCAAGGTCGGGCTCAAGCCCTATCCGGTGGAGGGCATGACCCCCGCCATGGTGCAGGCCGCGCTCGAGCTGCGAGCGGAGTTCGGGATCGAGCCGGGCGAAATCGAGTCGATCCGCATCCTCGCCCACAACGAAGCCTTGACCAAGCCGAGCTGGGACGCGCGCAAGCTCGCGCCGACCACCAAGGAAACGGCGGATCACAGCTTCCACTATTGCGTCGCGGTCGCGCTCGTCGCCGGCGAGGTCACCTCGCGCCAGTTCAGTGACGAATGGCTGCGCAATCCGGCCGTTGCCGCGCTCATGGCGAGGACGAGGCTTGACGAAAAACCGGAACTGACCGCCTGGTACCGAAAGGGGCTGCGGCCGGCGGCAGTCGAGGTGACCACGCCGCGCGGCGCATTCCACCGTGAGGTGCTGCACCCGCTCGGCGATCCCCGCAATCCCATGACGTGGGACGACGTGACGAAAAAATTCGTCACCCAGGCCGAGCCCGTCCTCGGCGCGAAGCGCACGCGGGACATCGTCGACCGCACCTCCGCCATCGAGAAGGAAGGGAGCATGCGCTTCTTCGTGGAGTTGCTTGGAGGAAGCGGCCCGGCGATGCGGCGCACGAAGCGAGCGCTCTAGTTGAGCGGCCAGGGCAGCTCGGCGACTGTCTGCAGCAGACCTCTCGGGTAGTCCAGCGCGAGGAAGTACCCGAAGGTGCTCAACACCGCGACGGCGCCGAGCGCGCCGACCATCGCCCAGTGCCATCGCGAGCCGGCTTTCACCCTCAGAAAGGCCGTGATGTAGACGAATATCCCCAGCATGTATCCGAATACCCCGATCGCCGCGAGCAGCGCCAGTATCCAGCCCTGGAAATGAAAATCGCTGTGGACAGGCTTGTCCTTGTCGCCCCATTCACGTTCGCTGTCGAAGAACACGTAGTTGGGCCGGTTGAGGCTGAAGAACACGGCGGCGGCGGCGAGCAGCGCCAGCGTGACCAGTGCAACCGAGATCGGAAAGACGTTGCCCAGAAACTCGAGATGCCACGCATCGTAGATCGTGTACAGGCAGGCAGCGGCGAGCAGACCCAGGAAGATCGCTTGCGGCGTCTTGTTTACCGGCGCGTGCGGTCCTTCGGGGGTGAGCGGGTCGCGGTGCGGTTTCATGCGCGCCGCCACGATGACGGACACGACGATCAGCGCCAGGATGACCTGCACGCCGCCGCGCTGGAGAAAGGACATGCCGTAAACCTGGATCGACTGGTAGACGGAGGAGTCCAGCTGCATCGAGAGGACGAACCCGATCAGAAATGCGGGTCGCGACCAGCCGAAGCGCTTCATGTACATGCCGACAATGCCGAGGGCAAAAAGCGCGATCAGATCCTCCCAGGCGCGCGTTGCCTGATAGGCCGCGAAGAACACGATGACGAACATGAAGGGCGCGACGAGCGCAAAAGGCACGATCGTCAGGCGCGCAATCGGCTTCGCCAGAAAGAGACAGACTCCGGCCCCGATGACGTTGGCGATCGCGAGCGACCAGATGATGATGTAGGTGAGATCGAGATGGCGCTCCATCATGCCGATGCCCGGCTCGATGCCGATCAAAACGAGGGCGCCGAGAAACAGGGCCATGCTGGCCGATCCCGGAATGCCGAACATGAGCGTGGGAATCAGCGCACCGCCGTTGTCCGCGTTGTTGGATGACTCCGGCCCGATGACACCGCGGATATCGCCTTTGCCGAACAATGAACGATCCTTAGAGGACTGAACCGCATGCCCGTAGGCGACCCAGTTCGTGACCGATCCGCCCAATCCCGGCAGGGCGCCGATGATCACCCCCAGCGAAGAGCACCGTACGAGGAGCCACTTGTGGCTGAGCGTTTCGCGGAATCCCCGCAATGTGCCTGAACCGAGCTCGGGTACGGACGAGATAGTCGTCCGCTTGCGCAGTACGTCCACCATCTCGGGAATGGCAAACATTGCAAGGCCGACGATCACGAGCGGAACGCCGTCGCCGAGGTAGATCGTATCGAAGGTCAAGCGCTCCTCGGCTGTGGCGGGCGCCGCGCCCATGCTGCCGAAAAGGAGACCCATGCCGCACATGACGAGGCCCTTGAGAGCGCTCGCGCCCGTCAGCATGCCGACCATCGTGAGCGCCAGCACGACCAGCATCAATTGCTCGCCGAAGCCCACGCCGAGTATGAGCGGCCGCGCGAATTGAATCGCCAGCGTCAGCACGAAGGCGCCGAACAGGCCGCCGAGCAATGAAGCCGAGAACGCCGCCCCCAACGCGCGTGCCGCCTCGCCCTGCCGGGCCAGGGCGTGACCGTCCAGGATGGTCGCCTGCGCGCTGGAGGTGCCGGGTATGCCCACGAGCACGGCCGGAAAAGTATCCGACGTGTTGGTGACGGCAAGCAAGCCGATCATCATCGGCAGCACCAGCGTCGGATCCCCGCCGTAGACGAACGGCAGCAGCAAAGACAGGGCCGCGATGCCGCCCAGCCCCGGCAGAAAGCCAACGACCAGACCGAGGAGTGTGCCCCCCACCAGGAAGAGCAGGTGCTGCACGCCGAAGAGCGTGAACAGCGCCTGCAACAGATCTGCCTGCACTTACCGGATCGAGCTGTTATTCGATCGTGACTTTATGCTCTGTCTTGAAGTAGTTCTTGAGCCAGGCCCACGCCTCGGGTGAAAAGGTCGTTGCGTCCTTGATGATGGGCTTTGCCGACTCGCCGATGAACTGCGGGTAGCCTTCGATGACCTTGCCGGCGGTTTTGTCGAACTCCGGATCCTTAAGAACGTTGCTGATCGCCGTGCGCCACGCGTCCAGCACCGGCTTGGGCGTGCCTGCCGGCAGGAAGATTCCCTTGTTCATCATGGTGTTCATTTTCGACACCGAGAGCCACGCGTCGAAACCGGCGCCTGTGGGCTTCTTGCCGTGCATCAACTCGTAGGCTTCCCCAAAGTGAGGCAGATCGGGAACGTTCGGATCGCGAACGAGCTCGCCTTTCTCATTGAGGACACCCGCTGAAAAGATGGGCACGGCCTTTCCGGCTTTGACCAGCTGCATCGCGCCCCCGAGATAGCCGGGAGTCGAATCGTAGTTGACGTTGAACTCGCCGCGCTCGAAAGCGAGGCGCACCGGCCCCCGGTTCAGGCCCCAGACGTGGTTGACCTTGAGTCCCAGCAAATACAGCGTCATGATGAATCGCAGCTCTCCGGAATTCGCGCTTTGTCCGCCGAAGACCAGCTGCTGGCCCTTCAGTTTGGGCAGGTCCTTCGCTCCGCTGATGCCGAGCGAGGGAGAAGCATAGGCGATCGCGCCCTGCGGCGAGAGCAAGACCGGCTCCCACTTGTCCAGCTCGAACCTGACCTTGGCCCTGCTGAACACGAAGCTCGCGACCGTGGTGGCCGACACGACCATGACGTGGGCGCCGTCCGGTTTCGCTCGCTCCTGGAACTGGTTCGCGCCGGGAATCGAGCGGGAGCCCGGGACGTTACGTACGATGATCGTCGGCTTTCCCGGCAGGTGCTTCTCGAGGAAGGGCTGGAGCGCGCGCATGTAAACGTCCGAGCCGCCGCCCGGGGCGAATGGCACGATGACGTCGATGCGCTTGCCCGCGAAATCGACCTTCTGCGCCGCGGTTTGTGTTGCCGGCAACACGGCGAGGCCGGCGGCCAGCCCGAAAAATGCTACGGCCCTGAACGAGACAAGCTTGTACATTCCGTTCTCCCCAGTGTGTTGGGCCGGCACCTTGGTCGCGCCCTGAACCCACTATAGCGCCGTTTCCACCCGACTTCAACGGCGCGCGGCCACGCGGGAATCAACCCCGGCGGCCGCTGTCCCGATTGCCGATGTCGGCGCAGGTACTTTTCGAACCAGGCGAAGACCCGCTTCCAGCCATCCTTCTTCTTCGATTTGTCTTTCTCGGTGTTCTCAGTGTGCTCCGTGCGAAATAGGAGACTGCGATACAGACGTCATCGCGGCGTGGCGAAGATCTGCGCCCAGTACACGCCAAACTTGCTGTTCCGCTCGACGGCATATGCGACGCCCATTTCGGCGTACGCAGGATTCATCAGGTTCGCGCAGTGTCCCGGGCTCTTGATCCATCCCGCAACCACGGCTTCCGGCGTCAATGTTCCGGCGGCGATATTCTCGCCGGTTGCGCGGAACTTGTAGCCGACGCGCCGTACCCGTTGAGCCGGCGTCGAGCCGTCGCGCCCGGTATGGCTGAAGTAGTTGTGACGCGCCATGTCCTCGGCGTGCAGCAGCGCCGCCTTCCCGAGCACGGCGCTCCGGCTGACGGGACGTGTCGCGTTGAACGGCCTGCCGCCGCAGCGGCGCGGTTCGGTGCGCGCGTTGTTCACCAGCTCGAGCACGCGCTGGGCGGCCGCTTCCAATGACAGCGCGACCCGCGGCGCGAACGGTGCCGCCATGACTATCCATAGCTGGCGCGCATCCTGGTAAATGCCGATATCGACCAGCGCGCCGTCGAGCAGTTGCCCGCAGTACTTCCTCTCCAGCACCGCGACCGCCCTCCCGCCCGCGGCGGTTATGCTGATGAAACGCGAAGCCGTCGCCCGGTACCCGGATTCCTTGACGCTGTCCCGCAGCGACTGTCCCCGCGAAAGTGCGACGGCGGCGCGTTCAAGCGCGGCCTGCCGCGTCAATGGAGGTGGTTTTTGCGCGACCATGCAGGCGCCTTCGCCAGCGCGCAAACGGTTGATTGCGTCGTAGAGATCGGCCGCCGCGAACGCATTCCACGGCAACATGGAGAAAACAGCGGCGATCAGGCATACAGCGGACACCTTCCCCCTTGACCGGGGAAGGCGACAAACAGACACCTTCCTCCTTGATAATGGGGGAAGGCCACGCCACCATTCCTTCCCCCTTGATGGGGGAAGGCCACGCCACCATTCCTTCCCCCTTGATGGGGGAAGGTTAGGATGGGGGTGATAGCACTCCATCACCCGCTCATAGCCCCAGAATCCTCCCGATCTCCGCGATATATCGGCTGCCCTTGATGCCCTCGGCAACGACCGCGTCCACCGCATCCTCGAAAACCGCCCGGATGCCGTGCAACCCGTCCCTTACCCAGTGGTGCCTGCGCACCGGCGAGCTGAGCACGTTCTTGAGCGTTTCCACTTCGTCGCGCAAGCGCTGAATGTCGCGGGAACCGCTGCGAACGCCCGCCAGATCCTGCTCAAGCGACTCGATCAGCTTTGCCACCTCCTCGAGATTGACTTCCCCGGAAGGTTTCCTTTCTCCATCACTCGCCATCACAAGATCTCCTTCAAGACGTTTCCGCACGGACATCTTAACGGATGCAGGGGCGGCACGGGTGCGGGGCATGCCGTCATGCCGCTGTCGCGGCGCACGTTGCGGCATCGATGCCCCGGCAATAGACTGGCGCATCATGCAGATTGTGAGGTGTATCGTGAGAGCGAATATCGCAGTCGACGACAAGCTGGTAAGAGAGGCGATGAAGCTCTCCGATCAGGCGGTCACCCGCTGCAGCGAGTTGGCCCCGGCATGTCAGCTTGCCACTGACCTATCACCCGGTTCCCGACATCGCCTGAATTGCCGTACGAAAAAGGCTCCTTCGAGACAGCCAGGGGGTGGGAACCGCGCTTGCCTTGCACTGGTGTTTGGCGTAGATTGCCTGGCAATTTGCCGCTGATGTCAGCTTGGATCGCGGTTTTCTCAATAGGGGAGGAAGCCAGCATGAACATACGACTGATTCTGCGCAGTCGGCGAGCACTTTCGCACTGGCTCCCGGCGCGCGGGCTCGGCGCGGCGGCAGCGCTGCCGGATTGATTGTCCATATGTTAGGCCTGCCATGAAGACTCTATGCATTCGGCACGATAAGGGACAGAGAATTCCCGTATTCATCTTCTTGCTCGCGTTATTTGTAGCCTTTGTTCCATCGTATTCCCATGCCCAGGAAGCCACTGCGGTCTCTTTCTCCAGTACGGACGGCATCCGCTTAAAAGGGTACCTTTTCGGTTCGGGGAAAACAGGCGTGATACTGACCCATATGTTTCCTACGGATCAGAAGAGCTGGTTTGAGTTTGCCAAGAAGCTTGCCAATGAAGGCTATACTGCCATGACCTTCGATTTCCGCGGATACGGAGAATCCGGTGGTAGTAAGGAGATCTCGCAAATCGACCGGGATCTTGAAGGGGCTTATCTTTACCTGAAGCCAAAAGCACAAAAGATCTTTCTCGTGGGTGCGAGCATGGGAGGGACGGCATCTGTCCGTGTGGCTTCACGGCAGCCTGTAGCCGGTGTGGTGTGCATTTCTGGTCCCGTCTCCTTCCGGGGGCTCGACGCACAAGACGCCATCGGAGAGATAAAAGCACCGTCCCTGTTCATGGCGACTGAGGAAGATGGTGGCGGCCGATTTAGCGTCTCTGCCCGTGACCTCCACCAAAAGGCACAAGGCAAGAAAGATCTGCTCATCCTTTCCGGATCCGCGCACGGCACGTTCCTCTTCCAGTCTCCTCACAAGGAACAGGTCGAAAAGAAGATCCTCGAATTCCTCAAGAATCCGTAACGGAGATACGTCAACGCGTTCGTATTATTTGCGAATGGGTAAGTTGCCAGGATAGACTTTGCGTGTATCCGGCCCGTACGGTTCGCTCTTGATCGTTGGCTTGCAGTCCCCGGAACGAGCTCGCGGTATTTACTCTCTGCGCGCTGATGGAGATATCAAAGTTCTGGCCAAGGACATGGCGTCGCACCGGCTTTCGCGATGTTTCTCAATCGTTCGAGCACCAGCGGAAGGCGTTCTGCGGGACTCCCGTCGAGCACCAGCCCCGGCAAGGTGTTGAGAAACCCTTCGTCCGCGAGCAGCCGCGCGAACTCGCCGGCGACGTAGTTCCGCAGTGCCGGTTCCGCCTGGGCGATTTCCTCAACCAGTTCCGGACGCCCGTCCACCACCGAAATCACGTCTTCGAAATCGTGGCTCGCAAGATAGTCGCCCTTGCCGCGATCCCGGAACGCCTCCAGCTTCGTCGCAACGAAGCAGGGCGGTGTCACGAGGCGAATCGTCAGGCCCGGCCGCAAGTCAACCAGCAGAGCCGTTCGCATGGCATATTCGTACCAACGATTGCTGAACCCGAGAACGGCCTCGGCGGTTGGCATCACATCAAGCTTGAGCCCGGCAAATGTCCAGCGGTACGGAGGCTCACCTTCATCAAGCGTCTGTGAGAACCCGCGCGCCCGCAGTTCCGTTCCGAGGCGGTGGTATTCCGCGAGCGAGATGATGGCAATGATGGCATCCACGTCATGCGTCGCGCGTGCTGGCGGCGCAGCGGGATCGGTAATCAGCAATGCGGTCGCGCAGCCACCCACGAATACCAGGCGCTCCCCGATGTCGCCGAGCGCTTCAGCAACGCGCGTGAGCAGTTCGATGTTGGGATCGGGCATTATTTCGGTAGCGTTTTGAGCCGCAACTCCAGTTCTTTGGCGGCAAGAGTGCGCTCGCGCGCGCGACCGTCCCGCACCGCGTCCACCAGCGCGAGCAACTCGTAAAGCTTCGGGTCACGCGCGGCGGCTGCGGGAACGGTGGGGTAGAGGGGCGAGAGCGCGTATCCCCGCACCGTGCCCTCCGCGTACGGCCAGACCGGCGGCGGATCGCTGGAATCGACGATCACCTTGTTTAAGGGCGGTGCTGCATAGCCGGTCGGCATGCCGCGCGTCAGGGCCCCGTGTTCCGGCGGATAGGCGTAGCGGACGCCGTGAATCAGGAACTCCAGAAGCGCAGGGCGGATCGGCTGTCCGCTCGCGGCCTTGGCGTCACTCATCAGGTGCGCCACGACCGCACGGCGCACGGCCGCATGCACCTCGGACTGGCTGAGCGAGAGTTCGACCGACAACCGCTGATACGTCCATTCGGCCCTGCCGAGGACAACCAGCTTGAGCAGGACAACAACGTCTTGGGGCTTGAGGTTCATGACTATATGCTATTCGCGAATCGCGAATGACGCAAGGTCTGGATGACAACACGCTATGTACTTGTTTTTACATCAATATGGTTCTTGAACTTCTTTAATCACAGTGGTGGCGAGACGGGACCGCTGCCCCGTGCGCGCCGCGTGAACGTGGCTGTTGTGCGCTGAGACCAGCATGTCGGTCGCGTGCGGCCGGCGGCTTAAGCCGGTGACAAAGTGGCGCAGCCCCATTTACCGCTACCACGACACGCCGCACAATCTCGCATATGAGCGAATCTTGGTCACGCGAGGAAGTGGAGGCGACGGTAGCCGATTACTTCCATATGCTCACCCTGGAACTCGCTGGCCAGAAATACAACAAGACTGATCATCGCCGAAAGCTGATTCGACTACTAGACGACCGCTCGGGCGGTGCCATCGAGCGGAAGCACCAGAACATCAGCGCCATTCTCATCGAACTG
>MEQT01000035.1:17630-21183 GCA_001770325.1 Betaproteobacteria bacterium RIFCSPLOWO2_02_64_14 | reverse complement strand
CCACGCAATCCGGCGGAGCGCGCGCGGCAGATTCGATTCCTCCAGGGCCGCGGCTTCGAGCTGGACATGATATTGAAAGTGATCAACTCGCCGGACGGGGATGATGAGGCCGAGTAAGCGCGTTTTTGTCACTATATGCCTTGCCGTGGCGCTTGCGGGCTGCGATTACCTGCCCTTCGGCTACACGCCGGTGAAGGAGATCGCCGCCAATCCGGCGAGCTTCGACGGCAGGGAAGTGAAGCTCAAGGGCAGGGTCGCAGACGTGGTCAGGCTGCCCGTTCTCGGGCAGGGGTACACGCTCGAGGAGGACGGCGCGCAATTGTTCGTGGTCACCCGGGGCGAGTTGCCCGCGGTGAAATCCGAAGTCGCATTGAAGGGCATGGTGCGCAGCACGGTGATCATTGGAGGCAATGCGCTGGGCACGCGGGTCGAAGAAACGACGCGCCTGCGTTAGAAAAGGCGGCGAACAGGATCGATAAGGGCAAGGCATCATGAAGAGCAGCGATATACGCGCAGAGTTTCTGGGGTACTTCGCGGGCAAGGGACATACCGTGGTCGCGTCGAGCCCGCTCGTGCCGGGCAACGACCCGACGCTGCTTTTCACCAACTCCGGGATGGTGCAGTTCAAGGACGTGTTCCTCGGCCAGGACCGGCGGCCCTACTCGCGCGCGGCCACCGCCCAGCGCTGCGTGCGCGCCGGCGGCAAGCACAACGACCTGGAAAACGTCGGCTATACCGCGCGCCACCACACCTTCTTCGAAATGCTGGGCAACTTCAGTTTCGGGGACTACTTCAAGCGCGATGCGATCCGCTTTGCCTGGGAACTGCTGACCGAAGTCTACAAGCTGCCGCGCGAGCGGCTGTGGACGACGGTCTACCACGAAGACGACGAGGCCTACGACATCTGGGTGGAGCAGATCGGCGTGCCGCGGGAGCGTTGCGTGCGCATCGGCGACAAGCCGGGCGCGCCCAAGTACCAGAGCGACAACTTCTGGCAGATGGCCGACACCGGCCCCTGCGGGCCGTGCAGCGAGATCTTCTACGACCACGGGCCCGGCATCGCGGGCGGGCCGCCGGGATCGGCGGATGCCGACGGCGACCGCTACATCGAAATCTGGAATCTCGTGTTCATGCAGTTCAACCGCGACGAGAAGGGCGTGCTCAATCCGCTGCCCAAGCCCTCGGTCGATACCGGCATGGGACTGGAGCGCATCGCCGCGGTGATGCAGGGCGTGCATTCCAACTACGAGATCGATCTCTTCCAGGATCTGATCCGGGCGGCGGCGCGCGAGACGCACACCAAGGAACTCGCCAGCAACTCGCTGAAGGTGATCGCGGATCACATCCGCGCGTGCAGCTTTCTCATTGTCGACGGCGTGATCCCGGGCAACGAAGGGCGCGGTTACGTTCTGCGGCGCATCGTCCGGCGCGCGATCCGGCACGGCTACAAGCTCGGGCAGACGGATCCCTTTTTTCACCGTCTGGTGGAAGACCTCGCGCGCGCGATGGGGGCGGCCTATCCTGAACTCCCCGTGGCGCGCGAGCGCGTGACGCAGATTCTCAGGCAGGAAGAGGAGCGCTTTGCCGAGACGCTCGCCAACGGCATGAAGGTGCTGGAGGGGGCGCTTACCCGCGAGGACAAGCTGCTCGACGGGGAGACGGTGTTCCAGCTCTATGACACTTTCGGTTTCCCGGTCGATCTCACTGCGGACATCGCGCGCGAGCGCGAGGTGCGGGTCGACTACGCCGGATTCGAGGCGGCAATGGAGCGGCAGCGGGAGCGTGCGCGCGCGGCGTCGAAGTTCGGCGCGGCGAGTGCGGTGGAATACCGCGGCCAGCCGACCGAGTTTCACGGCTACGATCAGTTGGCGCTGGAGGGGACCGTCATTGCACTCTACCGGGAAGGCGCGCAGACCGACGACATCGAGGCGGGCGAGGCTGCCGTGGTGGTGCTCGACCGCACCCCGTTCTATGCCGAATCCGGGGGACAGGTCGGCGACAGCGGGGAACTCGCCGGCGTGTCGGGCACGTTCGCGGTCGATGACACGCAGAAGATCCAGGTGGCGGTGTTCGGGCACAAGGGCGTGCTCCAGACCGGGCGCCTGCGGGTCGGCGACAAGGTGATGGCGGCGGTCGATGCCGCGCGGCGCGCGCGGACGATGCGCAACCACTCTGCCACCCACCTCATGCACAAGGCGCTGCGGGACATCCTCGGGCCGCATGTCCAGCAGAAAGGCTCGCTCGTCGATGCCAACCGCACGCGTTTCGATTTTTCTCACAACGAGCCGATGACGGACGATGAGCGGCGGCGCGTCGAGGCGTTCGTCAACGCCGAAATCCTGCGGAACGAATCGACCACGGCGCGGATCATGAAGTTCGACGAAGCGGTCAAGGCCGGGGCGATGGCGTTCTTCGGCGACAAGTACGGGGACGAAGTGCGCGTGCTCGACATCGGTTCCTCGCGCGAACTGTGCGGCGGCACCCACGTCAAGCGCACCGGTGACATCGGCTTCTTCAAGGTGCTCTCCGAGGGCGGGATCGCCGCGGGCGTGCGCCGCATCGAGGCCACGACCGGCGAGGGCGCGCTCGCGTGGGCGCAGCAGCTTGAGAAGGATGTATCCGAACTTGCGTCGGAAGCCGGGTTTCGGGAGGTCAATATCGCGAGCGTGCGGCAGAGGGTCGCCGCGTTGCAGGAGACGAACCGGGCGCTTGAGAAGGAACTCGCGCGGCTCAAGTCGAAGCTCGCATCCTCGCAGGGTGATGAACTGGTGGCGCAGGCGGTGGACGTGAAGGGCGTCAAGGTGCTGGCGGCAGCGATCGAGAGCGCCGACGCCAGGGCGCTGCGTGAGTCCGTGGACAAACTCAAGGACAAACTGAAATCGGCGGTCGTGGTGCTGGGAACCACGGATGGCGGCAAGGTGTCGCTCATCGCCGGTGTCACGGCCGATCTCACTGCGAAGGTCAAGGCCGGCGAACTCGTCAACCACGTCGCGCAGCAGGTGGGGGGCAAGGGCGGAGGAAGGCCCGATATGGCGCAAGCCGGGGGTACGAAACCCGAAGCCCTCCCGCAGGCCCTGGCATCCGTGCGGCGCTGGGTGGAGGAACGGTTATAGAATCGGCGGAGATGGTTTTCGCCTTTCGCGAGGTCAGACATGCCCAATTCCGATTCCCCGCGTCCTGCGCTCCTCAAGGCCGATGAGATCAAGGCCATGCCGGAGAAGCGCTTCGTCCATCAGCTCAATGCGGAAGCGGTACGCCACACCCGTTCGCTCGGCGATGCGGCGGGGCTTACCAGCCTTGGTGTGCATTTCGTGCGCCTGACGCAGGGCCGTGAGAGCACCGAGTACCATTTCCACCATCAGGACGAGGAGTGGATCTACATCCTCTCCGGGCGCGGCACGGCGACGATCGGCGAGGAAAAGCACGAAGTCGGACCCGGCGACTTCATGGGCTTTGTGGCGCGTTCCGCGCCCCACACTCTGCTGAATCCCCACGCCGAGGATCTGGTGTATCTCGTGGGCGGCAACCGCCTGCCGTTCGACGTCTGCGACTA
>MEQT01000035.1:14319-17618 GCA_001770325.1 Betaproteobacteria bacterium RIFCSPLOWO2_02_64_14 | reverse complement strand
GTCTGCGACTATCCGCGCCTCCGCAAGCGCCGCTATCGTATCGACGGCGAGGGCGAGTACGTCGACTGGGACAAGCTGGAGAAAAGAACGCAGCCGCGCTGAACCGCAGCAGCTTGCTGCGGGCCTAGTATGCCGTCCCGCAAGTAACGTGCACAAATGTCCTGTCATTGCGAGCGGAGCGAAGCAATCTCGTTGCAAGCAACGTCACCGCGGCCCGCCGCGAGATCGCCGCGTCGCAGACCGCCACGCTCCGCTCGCGGCTAACCGCGCCTCGCGATGACAGAACGATTTCTTCAAGATGATTGCGGGACACGAGACTAGAACGGGAGCGCGGCGTCGGGCTTGACGGCTCGCAGCGCAGTGCGGAAATCTTCCTGGATGCGCTTGAGCGCCTCCACGGTGTCGGCCTCGAAGCGGAGCACGATCACCGGCGTGGTGTTGGACGGGCGCGCAAGCCCGAAACCGTCGGCATACTCGACGCGCAAGCCGTCGATGGTGATGACCTCGCGCGCGCCCTCGAAGCGCGCGGACTGCCTGAGTTTCTCCATGAGCAAGTAGTTTTCGCCTTCCGCGAGCTTGAGGTGAAGCTCCGGCGTGCTCACCGCGTCGGGCAGCGCTTCGAGCGTCTTGCCAGGATTCTCGTGGCGCGAAAGAATTTCCAGCAGGCGCGCGCCCGCGTAGAGCCCGTCGTCAAAGCCGTACCAGCGTTCCTTGAAGAAGATATGACCGCTCATCTCTCCGGCGAGCGGCGCGCCGGTCTCCTGTAATTTTTTCTTGATGAACGAATGACCGGTCTTCCACATGACCGGCCTGCCGCCGTGCTTGCGGATCCACGGATCGAGGTTGCGGGTCGATTTCACGTCGTAAATCACTTCGGCGCCCGGGCAGCGTCCCAGAACATCTGCGGCGAACAGCATCAACTGGCGGTCGGGGTAGATGATCCTGCCGGCGCGGGTCACGACGCCCAGCCGGTCGCCGTCCCCGTCGAAGGCAAGTCCGACATCGGCCGCGCCGGAGCGCAGCGCAGCGATCAGGTCGCGGAGATTTTCCGGTTGCGACGGATCGGGATGGTGATTGGGAAAGCTTCCGTCCACCTCGCAGTAGAGTTCCTGTACCTTGCAGCCCAGCCGCCGGTAGAGTTCCGGCGCGGTGGCCCCGGCAACGCCGTTGCCGCAGTCGACCGCGACTGCGAGCGGCCGTTCGAGCCTGACATCACCGGTGATGCGGTCGAGGTAAGCGGGACGGATGTCATGTGTGCGATAGCCGCCGTTGCCCGCCAGCAGATCGCCGCGTTCGATGCGCTGGCGCAGCGCCTGGATCGCCTCGCCCGCCAGCGTTTCACCCGCGAGCATCACTTTCAGCCCGTTGTACTCGGGCGGATTGTGCGAGCCCGTCACCATCACGCCTGAAAGCGTGTCGAGGTGATGCGCGGCGAAGTAGAGCATCGGCGTCGCAACCTGGCCGACATCGATCACGTCCGCGCCGCTCGCCCGCAGTCCGCGCGTCAGGGCGGCGGCAAGCTCCGGACCCGAGTGTCTGCCGTCGCGGCCGATCGCGACGCTGCGGCGGCCGCGCGCCTGCGCCTCGCTGCCGATGGCGCGGCCGATCACTTCCACGATTGCCGGCGTCAACGTGCGGCCGACGATACCGCGGATGTCGTAGGCCTTAAAAATTTCCGGGGGTATCGATTTCAGCATGGGGAAATGGAATTTTCCTGGTTGCCAATGTTCTTACCGTACACACTATACCCGGAAATTTTTTATGAAGACCAACGCCATTCAAGATCGGGTCGTTGGGCTTCGTGCGCCGAAAAATTCCAGGATGCGCCGCGGCATCCAGTCGAGCCGGCCGGGAAACATTCCGGTGACGAAGCCGACGTGACCGCCCGTGGCGGGGAACTCGAGGACGACGCGCGGCGACACTTCGCGTGCCGCAGGGAGCGCATAGCCTGGCAGAAAAGGGTCGTTGCGCGCGTTGATCATGAGGGTCGGCACCGCAACGTTTCGTAGCAGCGGTTTGCTGCTCGCCCGCGTCCAGTAGTCGTCGGTATCGCGAAAACCGTGCAGCGGCGCGGTGACGGCATCGTCGAACTCGCGCAGCGTGCGCGCGGCGCGCACGCGCGCGGCATCATAAAGACCAGGGTAACGTGCATATTTGGCGAGACCCTTCTGCTTCATGGTCGCAAGAAACTGGCGCACGTAGAGGAGGTTCAAGCCCCGGTCGAGAGCGTTGCCCGAGGCCATGAGATCGACCGGAGCCGATACCGCTGCCGCACCTGCGACGACATGGCGTGCGGCGTCTCCCTGCTCCCCGAGCCACTTGAGCAGCGCGTTGCCACCGAGAGACACGCCCACTGCGAACAGCGTGGTCTGCGGGTGCGTGTCCTTCAACCGGCGCAGTATCCAGCCGATCTCCGCGCTGTCGCCGGAGTGATAGGCGCGCGGCAGCCGGTTCGCCTCGCCGCTGCAGCCGCGGAAGTGCACCACCACGCCGCTCCACCCGCGTTCTGCCGCCGCGTGCATGAGCGCGCGTGCATAATGGCTGCTCGAATCGCCTTCGAGGCCATGAAACAGCGCCAGCAGCGGCGCTGTTTCATCATTTCCGAATCCGGATTCTGTTAAGTTAAACCGGCACGTCGGAAGAGCCGGATTAACTACCCAGTCGAGATCGATGAAATCGCCGTCGGGGGTGTCCCAGCGAGTCCTGCGGTAACGCACGCGCGGCGCTCGCACGAGGAGGGCAGCGTAGATCGTCTGAAGGTGTCCGCCTGGCAGCCAGAGGGGCGCAGCATAGGGAGTCATCGGCGCAGTCGATTGTATCCGCGGGAAGGCGAGCTGTGCCGGCGGCGTGAAATCTGCGGCGAGGCGTTTCGCAGCGCGCACCTCGCGGACGCTGCTAGAATGCGCTTCCTGCGCCGGCCGGGTCCGCGCCGCGGTACGGCCGCACGCGTCGGCTCGCCTTTTAACAACGTGCGCGGAAAACGCGTGGAGGAGAAAAACCGGTGAAGCTCTATTCCTACTGGCGCTCGCAGGCGACATTTCGCGTGCGCATCGCGCTCAATCTCAAGGGGATCACGGTGGAGGACAGCTTCATCCACCTTGAAAAAGGCGACCAGTACACGGATGCCTACAAGGCTGTGAATCCGCTGTCGGTCGTGCCCTCGCTGGTGCTTGACGACGGCACGACGCTCACCCAGTCGATGGCGATTCTCGAATACCTGGAGGAAGTCTATCCCGCGCCTGCCCTGCTGCCGAAGAATCCGCTCGACCGGGCGCGCGTGCGGGCGATCTGCCAGATCG
>MEQT01000035.1:1668-14271 GCA_001770325.1 Betaproteobacteria bacterium RIFCSPLOWO2_02_64_14 | reverse complement strand
ATAGCAGCGGCCATGCGCGCGATCGAAACGCACCTCGCCGACAAGCGCACCGGGAAATTCTGCCACGGCGACACGCCCACGCTCGCCGACGTGTGCCTCGTGGCGCAGGTCATCGGCGCGCGCGGCCAGCAGTGCGATCTCACGCCGTATCCAACGGCGGTGCGGATCGCCGACGACTGCCTGAAGCTGCCGCCGTTTGCGAGCGCCCATCCGCGGCAGCGCCCCGACGCCCCGAAGCAGAGCTAAAGCGTGAGGTGTGGGGCACACCCCGCATCCGCTGTCATCGCGAGGATGCGACGCGATCTCGCGGCTGGCCGCGGTTTCGCCGCCTGCGACGGGATTGCTTCACTTCGTTCGCAATGACAGCAGCAATTGGTGCGCGGTGCGCACCAATTGCGGAAGCGGAGGGTCAGCCGACCTTGGCTGCCTTGCCCGCGGTGGTCCCCGACAGGCGCCCGAACACCGCGCCGGAAGTAAGCCCGGTGCCGCCGGGATAGTTGTGATAGAAGATGCCGCCGACGAGTTCACCTGCCGCATACAGGCCGTGGATGGGCCGGCCACCGGTGTCTTCAACTTGCCCTTCGGTCGCACGATCGGTGCTGATCTTGAGTCCACCGAAGCTGAAGGTGACGCCGCAGGTGACCGCGTAGGCCTCGAACGGCGCGGTGTCCACGGTGTTGGCCCAGTTCGACTTGTTGATGGTGAGGCCTTCGGTGCGGCGGCCGTCCTTCACCGCCATGTTGAACGGTATGTCGGTGCGCACCGCCTTGTTGTATTCCGTGATTTCGCGGATGGCTGCTTCGGCATTCACGCCATCCATCATCCTGCACAGTTCTTCCAGCGAATTAGCGCGCACCTTGGTCACGCGTTTGATCCGGTACTCGTCGCGCAGCACGGGAATGATTTTCGCGTCGTAGACCTGCCACGCGAACATGCCGGGCTGGTTGAGTATCACGCGGCCGTACTTGGCATAGGTGTAGTTGCGGAAATCCGCGCCCTCGTCGCAGAAGCGCCTGCCGTCGGCATTGATCATGATGCCCCACGGATAACTGTGTTTCTGGAATTGATCGCCGACCGCAAGGTCGCCGAACGGCGGCGCGTTGCGGTCCCAGCCCACGGCGTGACAGCCCGACCAGTGGCCATATGCCATCGCGCCGATGTCGAGCGCCATCTTGATGCCGAGGCCCGTGTTGTAACGAGTGCCGCGCACTTTTGCGAGATCCCACCCGGGGCCGAGGTAGCGCGCGCGCATTTCCGCGCTGGACTCGAAGCCGCCGCAGGCGAGAATCACGCACTTCGCGCGTATATCCACGTTGCTCCCCTTGTGCCGCGCGCGCACGCCGAGCACATTGTTGTCGGCGTCGGTCAGCAGCGAAATCGCCGGCGTTTCGTAAAAAATCCTGATGCCTTCGCGTTCGCACGCCTTGTGCTCGTTGGCGACGAGGCCTTCGCCGCCGCCCCAGGTTTCCGCGGCAAGTCCGCCCCAGAACTTGTAGCGCGTGTTGTTGTCGACCTTGTAGGACTGGCGGCCGTAGCTCGGCTGGAACTTCACGCCCTTCTCGCGCAGCCACACGAGGGTGTCGAAGCTGCGCCGGATCAGGATTTCGCACAGATCGGGGTCGGTCATCTCCTGCGTGATGCGCGCCATGTCGTCGAAGTACGCATCGGCGGTGTACGAGCCGTAGTCATGCGTTTTCTTTTCTTCCTCGGTGAGTTCGGGAATGATCTGCGCGAGATCATCGACATTGTTGTAGACCACGCGCATCAAACCGCCGGTGTAGCGGCTGTTGCCGCCGCAATCGTCGATGGGCGCGGCTTCGAGCATGATGACGCTCACGCCCTGTTCACGTGCGGCGAGCGCTGCGCTGGCGGCGGCGTTGCCGGCGCCGACCACGACGACATCGGGATTGCCAAAGGGGCTCGCGTTCATTGCTGTCCTCTCACGTTGAATGAAATTTGTCTCAGTGCAGCATCGGGCCGGATCGCGGCGGATCCTCGGCCGACGATGCTGGCGCGGGGGAGGCGTGATGCGCCACCATGCGCCAGCCGCGTTCGGTGCGCAGATACACGTTGGTGGCGATCATCGGCTGCCGGTTGCGGGGATCGCCCGCGACGGCGATATGTTCATAGACGCTGTGCACCGACATCATCATGCCCACGAGCTGGTGCTGGCTGCGCAATTGAAACGTCAGCTGCTGCCCGCTCGCGAAGATCTGCCGCCACGACTCCCGCACCTGCTCCACGCCCACGAGCCGCGGCCCCTGCGGGTGCACGCAATAGATGTCGTCGTCGTCGGCCCATACCACCATCATGGCCTCCAGGTCGCCCTTGGTAAGAGCATCGTAGAACGCGGCTTCGGCGTCCTGGGCGGTTGGGAAGAGCGGTCTGATCACGAGCGAACTTCCGGCGCTACCGGTGCGGGAAGCCGATTCTAGCAAAATGGGCGGCGGCGAGAACCCTGGCGGGCAGGATCTGGTTCATGCAGTTGAAATGATGCAAGGGGCACTCGCGTTTGAAGCACGGGCTGCACGGCAGTCCGAGCCGGATGATTTCGGCATCGGGCGCGAGCGGCGGCGTGAAGGCCGGGCTGCTCGAACCGTAGAGCGCAACCAGCGGGCGCCCCACTGCGGCGGCGACGTGCATAAGGCCGGAGTCGTTGCTCACGACGACCTCAGCCGATGCGAGCACGTCGATCGCCTCAGTGAGCGTGGTGCGCCCGCACAGGTTGACGCAACCCGATCCCGCGGAGCGAGCGATGGTCTCTCCCAGGGACGCATCCTTGTCCGAACCGACGATCCATGCCGCGCAGCCAAGCGCGGCAATTTCCCGGGCGAGCCCCGCGAAGTGCTCCGCCGGCCAGCGTTTGGCCGGGCCGTACTCGGCGCCCGGACACAAGGCGATGGCGGACTGCGATGCCTCGAGCCCGAGCCTGCGCAGGGTTGCGCTCCGGTTCGCCTCATCCACATGCAGGCGGGCCGCGGGTAGCGGGTGTGGCACGGACTCGCCGGCGTCGCCAGCGAGCGCGGCGTAGCGCTCCGTCAACAATGGCGTTACGCGCGGAGCGAGTCGGCGCACGTCATTGAGCAATCCCCAGCGCATCTCGCCGCGGTAACCCGTGCGCCGGGGAATGCCGGCGAAGAACGGCACCAATGCGGACTTGAAGGTATTGGGCAGCACGATCGCCTGGTCGTAACTTTCGTCGCGGAGCTCGTGCGCGAGTTTCCGGCGCGCGCCGAGCCGCAATTCGCCGTGGCCGAATGGAGCAAGGAGTCCGCGGCGGACTTCGGGCATGCGGGCAACCAGCGGGAGCGCCCACCCCGGCGCCAGCACGTCGAGCGCAAGGTCGCGGTGACGGGCGTGCAGCAGGCCGAACAGCGGTTGCGCGAGAAGCGTGTCGCCGATCCAGGAAGGCCCGACGACCAGGATCTTAAACACAATGATGAATGATGAATGATGAATGATGAATCACGGTCCAGTCACGGTGTCAGCCGCGTCGAATTATTCCGCATTCAGCATTCCGCCCTCATCCCTCGGGCTTGGGGCACTCAGTGCCCTGAGCCCGTTGCGCCGTCCTTGAGCGTGTACTTCGTCCCGCAGTACGGGCACAGCGCTTCGCCGGTCTTCTCGACCGGCAGGAACACGCGCGGGTGGGCGTTCCACAACAGCATCGACGGCATCGGGCAGTGCAGCGGCAGATCCGCCGCCGTGACTTCGATCTGCCGCGCCCTGTTTTCCTGTTGCGGGGTGGTCAATTTGGTCCTCACGCGGCGACCGGCGACAGCCAGTCCCGATATTGATCGGACTTGCCGTTGACGCACTCGAAAAACGCCTGCTGCAAGCGCGTGGTCACCGGCCCCCGCCTGCCCTCGCCGATCGTGCGCCCGTCGACTTCGCGTATTGGTGTCACTTCCGCCGCCGTGCCGGTAAAGAACGCTTCGTCCGCGATATAGAGATCGTCGCGCGTGATGCGCCGCGCGGAAACCGGATAGCCCATGTCGCGGGCGAGCGTGATCACCGATTCCCGGGTGATGCCGATCAGCGCGCTCGTCAATTCGGGTTCATAGATGGCGCCGTTCTTCACCATGAAGAGGTTCTCTCCCGAGCCCTCGGCGACGAAGCCATCTACGTCCAGCAGCAGGCCCTCGTCGTAGCCGTGCTCGGTCGCTTCGAGATTGGCGAGTATGGAGTTGGCGTAGGTGCCCGAATACTTGGCGCGGCACATCGACACATTGACGTGATGCCGCGCGTAGGAAGAGGTCTTCACCCGTATGCCCTGCTCCAGCGCCTCGGGGCCCAGGTACGCGCCCCACGGCCAGGCGGCGATCGCGACGTGCACACGCGTACCTTTCGGCGATACACCCATCTTTTCCGAACCGTAGAAGGCGATCGGACGGATGTAGCACGACTCCAGCCGATTCGCGCGCACCACTTCCTTTTGTGCCTCCATGAGGGATTCCCGCGAGTACGGGATCTTCATCATGTAGATGTGCGCCGAATTGAACAACCGCTCGGTGTGCTCCTTGAGCCGGAAGATGGCAGTGCCGCCGGCAGTGCTGTAGGCGCGCAAGCCCTCGAAAACCGCCAGTCCGTAGTGCAACGAGTGGGTGAGAACGTGGGTGGTGGCGCTGCGCCAGGGCACGAGCCGGCCGTCATACCAGATCTCCCCGTCGCGATCTGCCATCGACATGTGAGCGCTCCATCGGGAAAAATTCTATTTTATCGTATCCGGCGCGTGCGACAGGACTTCGGCCCATAGATCCATCACTGCCCGTGCCAGCGGCTCGATTTCAGGGCGCGGCACGCGCGCGTACCGGTCCCCCTGCAGCCGCAGGCCGTGCTGCATCTGGCGAAAGCGGCGATAAGCGGCGTGCACGGCGAGCGCGCGCGCGGAGTCGATCAGCCCGAGGGTGCCCGAGAGTTTCAGGAGCGCGAGATTGCCGATGTTGCCGGTGAGCGCCGCGTGCCGGCAGGCATGACCCAGCACCAGGTACTGCACGATGAATTCGACGTCGATGATGCCGCCGCGGTCGTGCTTGATGTCGAAGAGCCCGCTCGTATTGGGATGCGCGTCGAGCATCCTCTGCCGCATCGCGATCACTTCCCGCCGCAGTTCGGCGAGATCGCGCTGCTCGCGCAGGATCGTGACGCGCAGCGTCTCGAACTCCCGTCCGATCCCGGCGTCGCCGGCTGCAAAGCGGGCGCGCGTGAGCGCCTGGTGTTCCCACATCCAGGCCTGGTTCGTCTGGTAGTCGCGAAAGCTCGCAAACGGGCTTACCAGCAGGCCGCTCGCGCCATCCGGTCGCAACCGCAGGTCCGTTTCGTACAGCACGCCCGCGGAAGTCATGCTAGTGAGGAGATGGTTGATGCGCTGTGCGAGCCGTCCATAGTTTTCGGCCGCTTCCGGCGCCGGGTCGTCATACAGAAACACCACGTCCAGGTCGGAGGCATAGCCCAATTCCTTGCCGCCGAGTTTGCCGTAGCCGATGACGGCGAAGCGCGGATCGGCGCAATGGCGGTGGCGCAGGCCGCGCCAGGCGAGGCGCAGCACCTCGGAGAGTATGATGCAGGCGAGGTCCGAGAGGTGATCGCTCAACGTCTCCAGCGGCAGCGTGCCCGCGAGGTCTTGGGCGAGAAATCGCATGGTCTGTACGTGCTTGAAATGGCGCAGCAGCTCCATCTGCTCCTCAGCGTCGCCCTCGGCTTCATCCAGTTGCGTGCGCAACGCCCGCGTGAGCGCCGGCCACTCGGGCGCCGCGTGCAGGGTGCGGGCATCGAGCAGTTCGTCGAGCAGGATCGGGTGCTGCGTCAGGTACTGCGCGGCCCACGCGCTCGCGCTCATCAGGTCGGCGACCCGCGCCAGCGCTTGCGGGTACTCCTCGAGCAACGCGAGGTACGACTCGCGGCGGCTCACCGCATCGAGCAGATCGAGCATGCGCGCGAGTGTTGCATCGGGGCGTTCGCGCGCGGCCGCCGCCGCGATGACGAGCGGCACGATGCGGTCGAGCCGGGACTGGCTCGCCGCGGGCATCTGCCGATAGCGGGTCCCCGCGCGCATTGTCGCGAGGCGCCGTTTGAGATCCGCGCCGTCCCGGAACCCCAGGGCCGCGAGTTGCGGCAGACCGCGCTCGCTCGTGGCCGCCTCGTGCCACAGCGCGGCAAGTTCGTGCTGTTCCTGCGGAGTCGCCGTGAATATGACTTCGAAGTGGCGGGTGACGTTGCCACGGTGGCGTTCGAGTTCCCCGAGCCAGGCACCGGTGTCGGCAAACCCCATGCTATGCGCGATCGCCAACCGGTCGGCGGACGCGGCGGGCAAGGCCTGCGTTTGCTGGTCGTCGAGATACTGCAGCCGGTGCTCGAGATTGCGCAGGAACACGTACGCCTGTTCGAGTTCGGCGACGGCTTCCGGCGGCAGCAGACCGCGTTGCGTGAGCAACGGCAGCACTTCGACCGTGGGCTGCCGGCGCAATTCGGCATCGCGGCCGCCGCGGATCAGCTGAAAGACCTGGACGATGAATTCGATCTCGCGAATGCCACCCGGGCCGAGCTTGATGTCGTCGAGCCGGTCGCGGCGCGTCACCTCGCGCCGCACTTGGCGGTGCAGGTCGCGCATCGAGGCGAACGCGCTGAAGTCCAGATGGCGGCGATAGACGAAGGGGCGCACGAGTTCCATCAGGTCACCCGCGCGGTCGCCGGTGAGCGGCCGCGCCTTGATCCACGCGTAGCGCTCCCATTCCCGGCCCTGGGTGATGAAGTAGTTCTCGAGCATGTCGAAGCTCACCACCAGCGGCCCGCCGTCGCCGTAGGGCCGCAGCCGCATGTCGACCCGGAACACGTACCCATCCTCGGTCATGTCGTTCAACGCGGCGATGAACCGGCGCGCGAGACGCGTGAAATACTCGTGGTTGCTCACGCGCCGGGGGCCGTCGGTTTCGCCGTCTTCGGGATACGCGAAGATGAGATCGATATCGGAAGAAACGTTGAGTTCGCTGCCCCCGAGCTTGCCCATGCCGATGACGTGCAACTGCTGAACCTCGGCGCTGCGTTCCCCCAGCGGCCGCCCGTGCCGGGCCGCAAGCTCTGTGTCAAGCCACGGCAGCGCGGCGGACATCGAGGCACACGCGAGCGCGGTGGCGCTCGCCACCACTTCGGCGAGGCCGGCACGGCCACCGATATCGCGGGCGATCAGCCGCAACATCACCCGCTTGCGGAGCATGCGCAGGACCCGCTTGAGCGCGGCTTCGTCCCTGATCGGGCTTGCGGCGAGAAACGCCTGCATTTCATCGTTGTCGAAGGGATGATCGCAGCCGGCGCGCACCGCGAGATTCGGTTCGGCTTCGATCAGGCGTCGCGCATAGCGGCTGAAGGCGCAGGCGCGCTCGATATCCGGGTCGGCGCACGGCGCCGGCGGTGCGTTATTCGGGTCCATGTACGGATTGGCGTAAAATAGCTAAATCATTGTTTGAATATCGCATTTTTTCGGAATCCAGGCAAAAAATAGTGGCGCTGTCCACCCTCCAACGATGGATCGGCCTTCCCACCCGCGCGGTTTATCGCCTGTTTGCCTGGACGCTGGTGGTCGCCGTTCTCGTTTTCGGCGCGTTCGGGCTTACGCTGCGTTACTGGTTGCTCCCGAACATCGGGAACTACCGGGAGGACATCGCGCTCGCGATCAGCCTGGCGGTCGACCAGCGGGTGACGATCGGCAGGGTCACCGGCAATTGGGACGGTCTGCACCCGAAACTGATCCTGGAAGACGTCGCGATTCTGGACCAGGCCGGCCGCCCGGGGCTGAAACTCGGACGCATCGATCACACGCTGTCGTGGACGTCGGTCGTGGCGTGGGAGCCGCGCTTCCGCTCGATCGAGCTTCATCGTCCCGCATTGCGCGTCGTGCGCGATAAGCGCGGCGTCATCTCGATCGCGGGTGTCGAACTGAAGGAACCCTATGCGGGTGGCGGATTCGTCGACTGGCTGCTGCGGCAGGAGCAACTGGTAGTGCGCGACGCCTGGATCGCGTGGCACGACGAGTTGCGCGGCGCGCCACCGCTCGCCCTGCGCAACGTTGACCTGGTGGTGCGCAATGACGGCGACCAGCACCGCTTCGGCCTGCGGGCCACGCCGCCGATTGAACTCGCCGGACCGCTCGATCTGCGCGGTGAAGTGACGGGCGCGACGGTGGCGGCACTCGCGCAGTGGAGCGGCCGGTTGTTCGCGAAGCTGGACGCGGCCGACATTGCGGCGTGGCGCACCTGGGTGCCGTTCCCCGTCGATGTCCAGCAGGGCGCAGGCGCGTTGCGCATGTGGCTCACCGTCGGCCGCCAGCAGCGCCTCACCAATCTCATTGCCGACGTGAAACTCGCGAACGTGAGGACCCGCCTCGCGCCGGACCTGCCCGAGCTCGACCTCAACGAGCTTTCGGGCCGGATCGCGTGGAAGGCGTCGGCCACCAGTTTTGAGATTTCGACCGTGAAACTCGGGCTGGTGACCCAGAAGGGCCTCACCCTGCCGCCGGCCGACTTCCTGCTGCGCCTGGAATCCGGCAAGGACAAGCAGCCGCTGCGCGGGGAACTGCGCGCCAACGCCGTCGATCTCGAGCCCCTGGCCGCGCTCGCCGACCGGCTGCCGCTTGCAGCGGATGTGCGCAAGCGATTGCTGGCGGCCGAGCCCCGGGGCAGCCTGTTCGATGTTGCCGTGCGCTGGAATGGGGAATGGCACGCGCCGACCCAGTTCAATGTTCGCGGCCGTTTCCAGAGTCTTGCGCTCGCGCGCACCCAGAAAATGCCCGGCTTCTCCGGCCTGAGCGGCGGTATCGACGGCTCCGAAAAATCCGGCACGCTGCATTTCAGCAACGTCAATGCGACACTCGACATGCCGCGGGTATTTGCCGCGCCGCTCGTGTTCGATACCCTGACCGGCCAGTTGCAGTGGTCGCGCGATTCCGGCAGCACGCAAATTCGCCTGAACAACGTCGCCTTTTCCAACCCGGATATGGCGGGCAATCTATTCGGCTCGCATCGCTGGGACGAAAGTGGCCCCGGTACCATGGATCTGACCGGACATCTCACCCGGGCTGATGCGCGCAACGCCGTTCGTTACATTCCGATCACCGTCGCCAAGGGCTCGCGCCCGTGGCTGTCGAACGCGTTCGTCGCCGGGCAGTCGAATGACGTGCGCTTCCAGGTCAAGGGCGATCTCGCGAAATTTCCGTTTCCCGACGGCAAGGAGGGCACGTTCTTCGTTGTGGCCAAGGTTACCGGCGGCACGCTGCACTATGCCGACGGCTGGCCGCGCATTGAGAACATCGAGGGCGATTTCGCCTTCCGTGGCAAGCGCTTGGAGGTCCACGCCCGCGACGGCTCCATTCTGGGCGTGCGCCTGCCCAAGGTGCACTCGGAGTTCGCGGACCTGAGGGCGGACGAGCAAGTGGTGGTCGTCAACGGTGAAGCGGAAGGTCCGACCGCCGACTACCTCGAATTCATCGCGAAAAGCCCGGTTTCGGCCATGATCGATCACTTCACCGACGGGATGCAGGCCCAGGGGCGCGGGCGGCTCACGCTCAAGCTGACGCTGCCTCTCGAAAAGATCGCCAACAGCAAGGTGAGCGGCGTCTACCACTTCACCGCGAACCGACTGGCGCTCGAGCCCGATCTGCCTCCCCTGGAGCAGCTTTCGGGCCGGCTGGAGTTCAGCGAGGCCGAGGTTCGCGTGCCGGCTGCGACCGCGACGTTCCTCGGCGGACCGCTCGCGATTTCCGCGGGGTCGCAGCGCGATACCACGACCAGGATCGCGATGCAGGGCCGGGTCAATGTCGACAACGTGCGGCGCGGCGGCGGACCGGCCTGGATGCGGTATCTGCGCGGGTCGAGCGACTGGCGGGGCACGTTGACCTTGCGCCGGAAGCTCGCCGACCTGGTGGTTGAATCGAACCTGCAGGGTATCGCATCGGCCCTGCCTGCGCCGTTCGTCAAAAGTGCCGCCGAGAGCGTGCCGCTCCGGATCGAGCGCCAGTTCACGGGCCCACAGCAGGATCGGGTCGTGCTTGCCTACGGGAATGCCGTGAACGCCGTGTTCGTGCGCCGCCATGACGGTCCGAGCACCATCATCGAGCGCGGAACCATCCGCTTCGGCGATGGGGCCGCCGCGGAACCCGAGCGCGCCGGGCTGTGGATTACGGGCACGCTGAAGACGTTCGATGCCGACGACTGGCTCAAATTCAGGGGCGAAATGGTCGGCGGCGGCATGCACCTGGGCGGCATCGACGTGAAGGTCGGCGAACTCGACGCGTTCGACCGCAAGTTTCACGACCTCACGGTGAAGACGAAAAGCCAGGCGAGCGGCATGCAGATGGCGCTGGCGGGCCGCGAACTCGAGGGCTCCGCCACCTGGCAGCCGCAGGGCAAAGGGCGGCTAATCGCACGCTTCAGCCGCCTCGCCATACCGGAGACCCGTCCAGGGCCCGTCTTGACCGAGGCCGAGAAATCTCTGCCGCCGGACAAGACGTCGGAGCTGCCCGCATTGGACGTGACGGCCGAACAATTTCAACTCGGTGACAAGCAGCTCGGCAAGCTCGAGTTGAACGCGACACCGGACGGGAATGACTGGCGCATCGACCGTCTGCGCATATCCAATCCTGACGGGAATCTCGCGGTCGATGGCGTGTGGCAGAACTGGCTCGCGCGGCCGCTGACGCGCGTCAGCATCCGGTTCGAGGTGGCCGATGTGGGCAAGATGCTGGCTCGCTTCGGTTATCCCGAGGGCGTGCGCCGCGGCACCGCAAAGATCGAGGGCAACCTGGCATGGAACGGCAGTCCGCAGAAGATCGATTACGCGACGCTCACCGGCAATCTCATGCTCGATTCCGCGAAGGGTCAGTTCATCAAGCTCGAACCCGGCATCGGCAAGTTGCTCGGGATACTGAGTCTGCAGGCATTGCCCAGGCGCATCACGCTCGATTTTCGCGACATCTTCAGCGAGGGATTCGTCTATGACCAGATCATGGGCTCGGTCAAGGTGACGCGCGGTGTTGCAAGCACGGAAAACCTCCGCATCGACGGTCCTTCGGCGCGCGTCATCATGACCGGTGAGGTCGATCTCGGGCGGGAGACGCAAAAACTCAACGTGAAGGTGATTCCCAGCATCAGCGACGGCGTGTCGCTTGCCGGCGCGCTCATCGGCGGTCCGGTGGCGGGTGTGGGCGTGTTCCTGGCACAGAAGATACTCAAGGACCCCCTCGATCAGTTCGTATCCTACGAATATGCCGTGACCGGAACCTGGAACGAGCCGACGGTGACCAGGGTGCAGCGCCCCTTCGCTCTCGATACGATCCGGTCCGACTGATGTTGCGCCACGCACTTTCCCTGTTCATCCTGTCATGGGCGGTTTGCGCGCAGGCGCAAAGTCTGGTCGTCGCACCGGAGTTGTGGGATCGCCCGCGCAGCGCACGCGCTGTGCTGGATGAAGCGGCGGTCAAACAGGCGGTAACCGCCTACCTGGCACAGCGCGGTAGCCGCATCGTGATTCACCACGGCGCGGCCCAGGAGTCCATGTTGCAGGCCGAAGAACTGCGCTCGTGGCTGTTCGCGCTTGCCGTGGAGTCCCGGCATATCGGGTTGCTCGGCGATCTCAAACCCGGCGAGGCGCTGCGGATGGCGGTCCTCCGATGAGTACCCGGCTGCGATCGTCAGCCGCCCGGCCGCGGCGCGAGGCGAAGCCTGCGGCCGTTGCGCCCGGCGTGGCGCGCATCGCCGCGGTGCAGATGGCGTCCGGGCCGAACGTCGAGGGCAACCTGAACGAGGCGGCGCGCCTGATTGCAATGGCGGCCGGGCAGGGCGCGGCCCTCGTGGCGCTGCCGGAGAACTTTGCGATCATGGGTCTCACCGAGCGTGACAAGGTGGTGCTGCGCGAAGCGGCCGGCAGGGGGCCGATCCAGGAATTTCTCGCAGCGACCGCCAGGCGCCACCAGATCTGGATCGCCGGCGGATCGGTGCCTCTGGTGTCAACCGATGCGGGGAGAATTCGCAGTGCCTGTCTGGTCTACGACGACAAGGGCCATTGCGCCGCACGCTACGACAAGATTCATCTTTTCGGCTTCGAGATGGGCGACGAGAGCTATCGCGAGGAGCGTACCATCGAGCCGGGCACCGAGGTGGTCACGGTTGATTCCCCGTTCGGCAGGCTGGGGCTCTCGATCTGCTACGATCTGCGCTTTCCCGAACTCTACCGGGCAATGGGTGAAGTCGATATCGTGCTCGTGCCCTCTGCGTTCACGGAGACCACGGGGCGCGCGCACTGGGAAACACTGGTTCGCGCCCGCGCGATCGAAAATCTCGCGTACGTCCTGGCTCCGGCGCAGGGCGGCTACCACGTGAACGGACGCGAAACGCATGGCGACTCGATGATCGTCGATCCCTGGGGCGTCGTGCTCGACCGGCTGCCGCGCGGCTCCGGCATCGTGGTAGCCGGGGTCAATCTCGCGCACCTCAGACGCTTGCGCGCGAGTCTGCCGGCGCTTTCGCACCGGACGCTGCATCGTTGCTGAACGCGTGTTGCCTCGGATCACGGCTCACGGATCACGCATTTTCTTGAGGATTAACCATGACTGAA
>MEQT01000035.1:0-1653 GCA_001770325.1 Betaproteobacteria bacterium RIFCSPLOWO2_02_64_14 | reverse complement strand
ACCGCCACCGTACGGCCCGAAGCATTGTTCGCGACCGCCGACTCCATGCTGCTTGCGCCTCACGATCTGGATGGGCGGCAGTTGCAGTCTGTGTTCGGGCACATCATGGCCCATCGCGTCGATTACGCCGACCTCTATTTCCAGTACACGCGCGGCGAATCGTGGAGCCTGGAGGAAGGCATCGTCAAGAGCGGCAGCTTCAACATCGACCAGGGCGTGGGCGTGCGCGCCGTGACCGGCGAGAAGACCGCATTCGCCTACTCGGACGACATCAGTTTTGACGCGCTCACCAGCGCGGCGCAGGCGACGCGCGCGATCGCCCGGTCGGGATCTGGCGGCACAACGCAAGTGGCGAGGCGCGGTGATGGCCACCACCTCTATCCGCCGGTCGATCCCTGGTCGAGTCTCAAGGACAGCGACAAAGTGGCGCTGCTGGAGCGCCTGGAGCGTCACGCCCGCGCCCGGGATCCGAGGGTGACGCAGGTGATGGCATGGCTCGCCGGTGAATACGAGGTGGTGCTGGTGGCGCGCAGCGACGGGTTGCGCGGCGCCGACGTGCGCCCGCTGGTGCGGGTATCGTTGCAGGTGATTGTCGAGCAGGGCGGCCGCCGCGAACAGGGCAGTTCCGGCGGCGGCGGGCGTTTCGACTACGCGTACTTCACCGACGCGGTACTGCAGGACTACGCGAAGAGGGCGGTGGACCAGGCGCTGGTGAATCTCGAAGCGCGGCCCGCGCCGGCGGGCACCATGACGGTGGTGCTCGGACCGGGCTGGCCAGGCGTGCTGCTGCACGAAGCCGTGGGGCACGGGCTCGAAGGCGATTTCAACCGCAAGGGTACCTCGACCTTCAGCGGGCGCATGGGCGAGCGCGTCGCCGCGCCCGGGGTCACCGTGGTGGATGATGGCACCATCGCGAGCCGCCGCGGGTCGCTCAACATCGACGACGAAGGCAATCCGACGCGGCGCAACGTGCTGATCGAGGACGGGGTCCTGAAGGGCTACCTGCAGGACAGTCTTAATGCAAGATTGATGGGAGTGCCCGTCACAGGCAATGGACGGCGCGAGTCTTTTGCCCACATTCCGATGCCGCGCATGACCAACACCTACATGCTGAACGGCGAGCGCGACCCGCGGGAGATCATCGCCTCCGTGAGGAACGGCCTGTATGCCGTGAACTTCGGCGGCGGGCAGGTCGACATCACCAGCGGCAAGTTCGTGTTCTCGGCCTCGGAGGCGTACATGATCGAGAACGGAAAAGTGACGCACCCGGTGAAAGGCGCGACGCTCATCGGCAACGGCCCGGATGCCCTGACGCGGGTGGTCATGATCGGAAACGACATGGAGCTCGACGCGGGTGTGGGGACGTGCGGCAAGGAAGGACAAAGCGTTCCAGTGGGTGTCGGTCAGCCGACGTTGCGCATCGACGGCCTGACGGTGGGTGGGACAGTCTGACCGGGCGGAATGATGAATGCGGAATGATGAATGAGGAATCTTGCCGCGCGTTGAACGGCGACTGCTTCGTACGCTCGAACGCGTGGAGTTAAACCGGAGCACCGCTTCCGGTTTAACGTATAATGTGTTGATTAATCAAGCTTTGGGCCAACATGCAATACAAGACCGACGATCTGCGGATCAGGGAAATCAAGGAGCTCG
>MEQT01000034.1 GCA_001770325.1 Betaproteobacteria bacterium RIFCSPLOWO2_02_64_14 | reverse complement strand
CCGCCGATTGGCGCGAGGCGGCGCAGGCGTGTCTTTCGCAACTGGGCACGGGCGCGGGAAATCTCGGTTTTCTGTACGTTACCGACATGCTCGCGGACCAGCTTGCACCGTTACTTGCCATGTTCAAGGAGGAAACCGGTGTCGAGCACTGGGTCGGTACGGTCGGCATCGGCGTGTGCGCGGCTGGCCGCGAGTATCTCGACGAACCGGCCATGGCGGTGATGATCGGCGAGTTCGAGCCGGGGGCCTTCCGGATTTTTTCCGGCGTGGCGACCGAAGAGCAGGCCGACGCCGTGCAGTTGAGGTGCGGTAGGACGCCGCCGCACTTCGCCATCGTGCACGCAGACCCGTTGAATCCGCACGTGCGGGAGCTGGTGCACCGCCTGGCCGACCGCATGGAGAGCGGATTTCTCGTGGGCGGGCTCACCAGTTCGAGGCGGCAGAATCTGCAGATCGCGGAAGAGGTGACCGAAGGCGGCCTGTCCGGCGTCGCGTTCTCGGACGCGGTTGCGATCGCGACCCGGCTCACGCAGGGTTGCTCGCCGATCGGCCCGAAGCACGTGGTGACCGCGGGCCAGCGCAACGTGATCGTGAGCCTCGATGGCAGGCCCGCGCTCGAAGTGTTCCAGGAGGACATCGGCGAGGCGCTGGGGCGGGATCTCAACCGCATCGGCGGCGTCGTTTTCGCGGGCCTGCCGATCGCGGGCAGCGACACCGGGGATTACCTGGTGCGCAACCTGGTGGGGATCGATCCGGGCAACAAGATGCTCGCGATCGGCGAACTGGTGGAAGCCGGCGCATCGGTCATGTTCTGCCGCCGCGACCACGGCACTGCGCGCGACGACATGGCGCGCATGCTCGAAAGCATCAAACAGGGACTTTTTTCCCGTCCGCGCGGCGGCGTCTATTACTCGTGCCTTGGGCGCGGCGCGGGCCTGTTCGGACCCGATTCCGCGGAACTGAAGATGATCCGTGATGCGCTGGGCGACTTTCCGCTGGTGGGATTTTTCTGCAACGGCGAGATTTCGCACAACCGCCTCTATGGCTATACCGGCGTGCTGACCCTTTTCGTATAGGTGCTGGCGGCCCCGCGCCGGCGCGGGAACTCCCATGTTCGGCACACGTCTCATCAGCGAACTCAATATCACCTGGCTCGACCTGATCGCGGTCGGTTTCCTGGTCGCGGGGTGGGTCGGTTACGTGGCGTTCGCGGGGTGGCGGCGCACGCGGGTGCCGAGCCTGCAGAGCGCCATCGACGGCTTCCGGCGCGAGTGGATGGTGCGCATGATCGAGCGCGACAACCGCATGGTCGACGTTAACGTGATGCGCAATCTCACGCGCAGCTGCCAGTTCTTCGCGTCCACTACCATGCTGATCCTTGGCGCGCTGATCGCGTTGATGGGCTACGTACAGCAGGCGCTCGACGTGGTGCGCGAGCTGCCTTTCACCGTGCAGGCCTCGCACCGGCTGCTGGAGATGAAGATCGTGCTGCTGGTGCTGATCTTCGCCTACGCATTCTTCAAGTTCTCCTGGGCCATCAGGCAGCTCGGATTCGGTTCCATACTGATTGCGGCGGCGCCCAAACAGCCCAAGGAGAACCCCGAGCAGCATGCGGTACAGATCAACCGCATCGCGCGCATAGCGTCGTACGCCGGCTCGCATTTCAACAACGGCCTGCGCGCCTACTACTTCGCGCTCGCCGCGCTCGCGTGGTTCCTGCACCCGTGGCTGATGATCGCCGCCACGCTGTGGGTGGTGCTGGTGCTCTACCGGCGTGAATTCGGTTCGAGGACGCTCAAGGCGATGATGGAGGAGGACCGTTCGCCGGATTTGAAAGCGTGACGATACCGGACGGGTGAGACGTCCTTGCGCCGCCACCGCGGAGCGTGAGGCCCTGCCTGGTGTTGTGCACCGCGAATATCTTGCCGAAAGTCGCTGTCGTTGCGAGGAGCGACATGCGCGACGAAGCGACCTCGCGGCGGGCGCGATGGCGTTGCCCGCAACGAGATTGCGTCACTTCGTTCGCAATGACAATTCTTTACGCAAGATATTTGCGGGACGCCATACTGGCGGTTCAGCAACCTGACATCAGTTGCCGTGCGAAACCCTGGCGGTCGCGAACCGACCTGTTGACCGAGACCGTTACCGCGGAGAGCGGATTCCCGCGCCGGATCTGCGCGACGGCAAGGGTGTCGCCCCGCGTGCCGGGAGAGTCGCGCACCACGACTTCCATGTCGGACTCGCCGAGCAGGCGTTCCTCGGCCGAGACGCCGCCGCCGCGCGCCTTGGCGTTGCGTCCGATGCAGATCGCCGCCGAGTAGGGCGTGTGTGCGCTGGTGAAATTGAAGCGGTCACCCTGTTCGATCGCCTGCTCCGGCGTCTGGGCGCATCCGGCGAGTCCGAGCACGACCAGTGCTCCGATCAGCCCTGCGAACTTACACATGATTTTCTCGCGACCTCGAACCGGAAGGACGTTTCCATTCTAGCATCCCGCTTTTCAGGGATGCCGCGAAATTCGCCGGCGTGCTGCCAGCCGCTGGCGGGACAAGGCGCCGTACAAAAAAATGCCGCCGTCAGGAGCCGGCGGCGGGATTCGGATGCCGGGTATTACGCGGCGCGGCGTTGGGCTTTGGCCGCGGCGTCGCGCGCTTTCTGGGGCAGACCGGTCGCTTCGAGGTCCGCGCGCATTTCCTTCTTCTCTTCCTCGGTCATCTCGGTGCAGGGTGGACGCACCGGGCCGCCGACCATGCCGATCAATTCCTGCCAGTATTTCAGTTCCGCCGCCGGCGTGCGGCCGCCGGCGCGCCCGTAACCGGGAATCCACTTCGCGAGCACCTCGCGCAGCGGGTTGAGGCTGCGGCAGATCTCGGTCGCCTTGTTCATATCGCCGGCGAGCGCGGCGCGGGTGTAGTCGTTGACCGGCGTGTAACCCGGCACCTGGTAGAGGTGCGGGCAGTAGTTGAGCAGCCAGCGATCGCCGCAGACCGACAGGCTGTGGAGCCACGGCGCCTCGTCGGCGACGCTTATTTCGAGCTGATTGCGCACCGCCGCGCGCAGACCCTGCGTAGGAACGGGTTTGCCGACGCCCTGCTTGAAGGCGCAGATGTTCGGGATCTTTGCCAGGCGCTTGGCGAGGCTGGCCGAGATCGGATGCGTCGCTTCGGTGTTGAACAGCACGACGCCCATGTCGATGCGTTCGCAGATGAAGCGGAAGAATTCATACACGGGTTCGTCGCCGCGCGCCGCCACGTACGGGGTAAGAATGATGGCGAAATCGATGCCGACTTCCTCGGCGTGGCGCACGAGCTTGATGACGTCGTACGGGTTCTGGTGGTGGCAGCCGGCGATCAGGGGAATGCGCCCCTTGGCCACTTCGACGTTCAGTTCCATGACGCGCATGCGCTCTTCGTTCGTCATCGCCCAGAATTCGCCGACGTTGCCGAGGCAATAATGGCCTTCGAGATTGAGTCCGGAGATGCAGGTCTCCAGGTTCGCCTTGTTGCCGGCTTCGTCGAGCTTGTCGTCGTGGGTAAATGCGGTGGACAGCGCCGTCCAGACGCCCCTCAGCATCTGCTTGGCGGCGTCCTTGGCCTCGTGTTTGCGGTATTTCATGGATACCTCCGTCCTGAAGGATACGCGGGCATGTTGCGGGTGCACAGAATAGCAGATCATCCCCGAGGCTGCCACCCGACTTTGGCTGGCCGGATTTCCCCTGTGTTTTGGATTCCATGATCCGGACGGCGACCACGCAAACGACGGTGGCGCGCATGGCAGTCTCGATCGGGTGCTGCTATTCTCCAGTAGTTGTAGGTTGGGGTAAGCACGGCGCACCCCAACAATTCCGAGAGTCAAATTGGAGAGAACCATGACGTCGATTACAGGGATTGCCAGGAAATTCTTCGAGGCCTGCGAAACGGGCAAAGGATGGGAGGGATGCAAGGCGTACTGCAAAACGGATGCTACCTTTTCTGCGCAAGCCGAGCCGCTTGCTGGCGTGAAGACCCTGCAGCAGTACGCGGACTGGATGAAGGGTTTGCTGACGTTTATTCCTGACGGACGATATGAACTAAAGTCCTTTGGCACTGATGATGAGCGGAAGAGCGTCTGTGCCTACGGCGTTTTCTCTGGCACTCATACCGGCCAGGGTGGCCCCTGCCCACCAACTGGCAAGAGCGTGAAAACAGACTATGTGTATGTGATGGATTTTGACGGTGAGAAGATCCGGCACATGACGAAGATCTGGCATGCTGGATTGGCCATGAAGGAGCTCGGCTGGATATAGCCTGACCCCGCGCCGAAAACAGCCCCTTCGCAAGCGGTTTTCGTCCGCTCGCCTCGGGTCGCTTAGCACGATCGGTACCCAGCAGAAGGGGCGCAATCAACTACCATAACAATAATTCACGGCAAATAGATACCCATGTTCGAACAAGCCTTCAAGAACATCGACGACGTCCTCTGGAAAGAGGCCGGCTGCACCACCGAACTCGACTACACCGAGCAAACCTCCTGGCTCCTGTTCCTGAAATATCTCGACGGCCTCGAAGAGGACAAAGCTACCGAGGCCGCGCTGGAGGGGAAGAAATCGGGAGAGTGTTCACGGGTTTTCAGAAGTACCTGTATCAGCAACAGGCAGCCGCGTGACCAGCATCATCGCGAATCGCTGGGACGAAGCCGAAGTTGATACGGCCGGTCGAAACGCTCTCCGCCGAACTGCCGTGTACGTGACCCATGCCCGGTGGTGTGGGAGGGGGCAGCCGCGAGGCTCCTCCGTATCCCGAATAGGCTCATTGCGCAGGGTTGCGGTAGGGCGAGACCAAGAGAGGATGACAACATGAGCTCACAAACTACAGGATTGCGAGTCGCAGGTATTGTGTTCGGTCTGATGGCCATCGCGCAATTGGTGCGGCTGGTGATACGCCCAGAGGTGCTCGTTGCCGGTTATTCGATGCCGTTGTGGCCGAGTGTGGTGGCTTTCGTCATTTTGACCGGTCTGAGTCTTTGGATGTGGAAGCTCGCTCGCGCTCCGACGAAGTAAACGGAACCACGCTAATGTTCACCCGGCACCGAAGACGTAAATCTCGCGATAAGAGGGACACATGAGTACGCTCGAACACGCGATCGCGATTGCCGCGAAGGCGCACGAAGGCCAGGTCGACAAGGCCGGCGCGCCGTACGTGCTTCATCCGCTGCGTGTGATGTTGCGGCTCGAAACCGAGGCCGAGCGCATCACAGCGGTGCTTCACGACGTGCTGGAGGACTGCGAGGGGTGGTCATTCGACCGGCTTCGTATGGAAGGCTTCTCGGACGAAGTCATCACGGCTCTCGATTCGGTCACAAAGCGTGACGGCGAATCCTACGAGGATTTCGTGCTCCGCGCGGCGGCCAATTCCATCGGTCTCCGCGTCAAGCTTGCGGACTTGAACGACAACTGCGATCTGACCCGGATCGCCAGTCCCACCGCCCGCGATCACGAGCGAATTGCCAAGTACCATCGAGCCATCGCATTGCTTGAGGCATTGTCCTCCCAAAGCGCCGCCGACTCAGGCTCCCGTTAAGCCTGCGCGAGCGTTTCAACGGTGCGCCGATGAAGCACGCGGGCAAGGTGCTCTACCTCGATCCGGCAGGTGCCGGCCCGAACGCAACGTCGGTCACCTATAGGCGGCGCTGGTTCGACTAGGAAAAGCCGAGAGAGTGTGAGGGCGGGAGGGCGTGAGGGGGAAAGAGCAACCTTCGATCTCCCCACCTCCCGATCTCACGATCTCCCGCTCTCGCGCGCATCCGCGGGAGCGGTGCCGCCCGGCCCCAGTGCGCGCTGCATCAGCACGGAATCGACCCAGCGGTTGAATTTCCAGCCCACCGCTGGCAGCAGGCCGACCCGCGCGAAGCCGAACTTCTCGTGCAGCCTGATCGACGCCCAGTTCTCGCTGTCGCCGATCACCGCCACCATCTGGCGGCAGCCCGCCGCCGCGCATGCCTCGATCAGCGGTGCGAACAGCGCGCCGCCGATGCCTTGTCCTGCGCACTCGTGGTGAACGTAGATCGAATTCTCGACCGTATAACGGTAGGCGGGACGCGCGCGGTAGGGCGCAGCATACGCGTAGCCGGCGAGCCGCCCGCCGACTTCCGCGACGAGATAAGGCAGGCCGAGCGAAACGACACTTTGATGCCGGCGCGCCATTTCCGCGGCATCGGGCGGATCGACCTCGAACGACGCGAGCCCGTGCAGCACGTAATGAGCGTAGATCGCGGCCACGTGCGGGATGTCGTCGTGGCGCGCGCTGCGAACGTGGACGCGCTCCGAAGCGCTCGCCGGCGGCCCGCTCACGCGCAGTTCGCTACCACTCTTGCTGCGTGCGGTAACGCGCGTAGTGGGCGAGCACCCTGGGCACGTAGCTGCGCGTTTCGGGGTAGGGTGGCACACGGTTGCCGGCCTGGACGACCGCCGCCTCGCCCGCGTTGTAGGCTGCGAGCGCAAGCGACAAGTCGGCCCTGAACATCGCGATCAGGTCGCGCAGGTAACGCGCGCCGCCGCGCAGGTTCTCGCGCGGGTCCCAGATGTTCTTGACTGCGTAACGCTGGGCGGTATCGGGCATGAGCTGCATCAGCCCGGCGGCGCCCTTGGGTGAAAGGGCGTGGGCGTTGTAGCCGGACTCCACGGTGATCACCGCGTGCAGAAGCGCGGCGTCGAGTCCGTGTTCCTTCGCGATCGCGCCCACCAGCGGCGCAAGCTGCCGGCGCTGCGCGACGTTGACCATTCCGTCAGGCCCCGCCGGCGCGGAGAGTTCCGGGGTTGCAGCCGGTGCTTCCGCGGACGCCGGCGGCTCCTTCTTGAACAGGTAGTAGCGCTCGTGGACCTGATAGCTCGCGATGTGCGCGACCCCGCGCTCGTCGACGAATCCCCAGATATCGGCTGCGGCGGGTCCGGCCAGGGCAAAGATGGCGGCGGCGAGGGAGGTTATGGCGGCGGCGTTCATCGCATCTCGTTAAGGGCGGCCTGCACGTGGAATTCTACTATATCAATGTGCCGCCAGTGCTCTGATATAGTCGCGCATTCGAGTCTGCCGCAGGGAGCATACACCATGACGCGTGCATTGCATGCAGGCAGTCGCACCGGCCGCGTGCTCGCATGGCTGGTGGCGATGCTGCTCGCCGGTTGCGCGGCCCTGCAGGAGGAACCCCCGCCCAAGTACCTGTGGATCGTGCATGACCGGGACCGCAGCGACGCCGACCGGGTCATCGATCTGCGCCGCAAGCCGGAGAAGCTGCTGGAGTTCTGCGACGTGAGGCCCGGCATGCGCGTGCTGGACCTCTCCGCCGGCCGCGGTTACAACACGGAACTGCTCGCGCGCGTGGTGGGCCCGACGGGCGTGGTGTACGCCCAGCACAGCCGCTTTTCAAGCGGGAACAAGGCGGTCAGGTCGGCGTTCGAGGAACGCCTGAAAAAGCCCGTCATGAAACGCGTGGTCTATCTCGCGCGTGACTTCGAGGACCCGGTGCCGCCGGAGGTGGGCGGGCTCGACCTCGTCACGTTCAATTTCAATTATCACGATACGGTGTGGATGGGTGTGGACCGCGCGAAGATGAACCGCGCGGTATTCAAGGCACTCAAAAAAGGTGGCGTCTACGTCATCGTCGATCACTCGGGGCGCCCCGGAACCGGAGCGAGCGAGACCCGGTCGCTGCACCGCATCGAGGAGTCCGTGGTGCGGCGCGAAGTGGAGGCCGCGGGATTCAAGCTCGTTGGCGTCGCGGATTTCCTGCGCAATCCCAACGACCCGCGCGACGTGCCGGTCTCCACTTCGCAGGTGCCGAACGACGAGTTCATTCTGAGGTTCGTCAAACCGTGAGGGTCGGAGTGGTTTAAGATATGAAGAATTTGCCGGAGGGAGCCCGACAAATTCCTGAATGAAGGATGGGAATGAGGCCGGAATGGCGACGATAGCGGGACGGTATTCGGTCAGCTTGCGGGGCGTCGTAACGCTGGCACTCGTGGCCTTGCTTGCGGGCTGCGCCACGATGGAAGGGGCGATCACCGGGATGCGGCCCATGTACCAATGGGTCGTCATGACCGAGGAGCGCAGCGAGGCGGACCGCGCGCTCGATGAGCGCCGCAAACCGGTGCAACTATTGGAGTTCTACGACGTGCGCGCCGGTATGCGGGTGCTCGACATGGGCGCGGGCGCGGGCTACAACACCGAGCTGCTGTCGCGCGCCGTCGGTCCCACCGGCACGGTGTACGCGCAGAATTCGCAGGGCATTCTCGACCGGGTCGTGAAGGGCCGCTTCGACGAACGGCGCAAGAAGACCCCGGTCATGCGCAATGTCATCCACCTCGTGCACGAGTTCGAAACTCCCGTGCCCTCCGACATCAACCGGCTCGACTTGGTGACTTTCAATTTCGTGTACCACGATACCGTCTGGCTGGGCGTGGACCGCGCCAGGATGAATCGCGCCGTATTCGAGGCGCTCAAGCCGGCCGGGGTGTACATCGTGGCCGACCACTCGGCGCGCGAGGGCGTGCTGGGCAGCGTGGCGAAGTCGTTGCACCGCATCGACGAGGCCCTGGTGCGCCAGGAGATCGAGGCCGCCGGGTTCAGGTTTGTCACCGACGCCGATTTCCTGCGCAATCCGGACGACTGGCGCGATACGCTGATTTTCAAGTCGGAAGTGCCGACCGATCGATTCATCCTGAAATTCGTGAAGCCGTAAGCAGCGCGCCGGCGACCCATTGCGCGCCGGAATCTGAAGGGGAACAACGCATGAAGCAACTCATCGGGCGCGGAGCCGTGCTGCTCCTGGGCGTGGTGCTGGGACTATCCGCGGCCTTGCCCGCGTGCGCGCAGGAAAAGGAACCCGAGCGCACCGGCGGCCCCTACGTGCCGACGCCGCAGGTGGTGGTGGACGAGATGCTGCGCATGGCGGGCGTGGGGGCGAACGATTACGTCATCGATCTGGGATCGGGCGACGGCATCATCGTGCTTACCGCCGCGACGCAGTTCAAGGCGCGCGGGTTCGGCGTGGACATCGATCCGGAACTCGTCAAGTTGAGCAATGCCGAGGCCAGGCGCCGTGGAATCGCCGATCGTGCGTCGTTCCAGGTGCAGGACGTGTTCAAGGCGGATTTGAGCCGCGCCACCGTGCTGACGCTCTATCTGCTGCCGAGCATGATGACCAGTCTGCAGTCCAAGGTCTTCAGCGAACTCAGGCCCGGCGCGAGAGTCGTGTCCCACGACTATCACTTCGGCGACGACTGGCAACCCGATGACTACATCTCGTTCGACGTGCCGGAAAAGGAAAACGTGAACGGTGTGCCGCGCGCGACGATCTACCTCTGGCGCATACCGGCGAACATCGCGGGCAAGTGGCAATTGAAAATCGACGCACCCGGCGGCGCCCGGTACGATCTCAACGTCCGGCAGAAATTCCAGAAGTTCGAGGGCACGGCGCTTGCGGGCGGCAGGTCGGAGAAGCTGGAGCTTGCCGAACTGGAGGGGGAGGGCATCCGCTTTGCGTTCAATTCCGGCCCGGGCAGGCACGTGTTCCGGGGTCGCGTCACGGGCGATACCATGCAGGGCATGGTGGAGCTCGGCACCGGCAAGGGCGCCGTGCGCTGGAGCGCAAAGCGGGCGGTCAATTGACCAGCAGGGGCGCGGGCAACGCTTCCACGACGGACCGCCGGTGGACCATCTGGCCCAACGCGATGTCGTGGGCCGCGGCGTTGCGCGCGTCGGTCACGATGCGGCCGCCGGCAAGGAGCGCGGCATCGACGCTACGCGGGTTTGCAAGCATCTCCCATAACGTCGCGCTGTGGCGCGGCGGCACGTAATCGAAGGTGACCTTCTCCGGCGCCGGCAGTTCGCGCGCGCCGGCCACGACGAAGCTGTTGACGTGAACGGCGCCCGGCCAGTGCGGGCGGTAGAGCGCGATGTGCGGCAGTTCCGCGCGCAGCGTCACTAGAAAGTGGGCGTAGGTCGACGGGCGTTGGAGATCCGCAAATGTGTTGAACACCGCAACGCCGTCCGGCGCGAGGCACGCGCGCAGTCCCTGGAAGAAATCGCGCGTGACCAGGTAATCGGGCGTTCCGTCGCCATGGAACAGATCCACGACGATCGCGTCGTAGCGCCGCGGACAGTTGCGGACAAAGGTGCGCGCATCGACGTGGTGCACGCGCACCTTCGCCGGATCGAACCCGAAGAACTGCTGTGCGACGCGCAGCGAGTTGGGATCGATCTCGACTACTTCGGCCGCCACCCCGCGGCGCGCGAACTGGGTCGGCACCATGCCGGCGCCCAGGCCAAGCGTGAGTACCGAGCGCAGGTGTGGCCGGTAGGCGAGGGCGAGGGCTTCCAGCGCGTAGGTGTAAAACGATTCGGAGCGGCCGCGGGAGTCGACCGTGTTCTGTACCAGGCCATCGTGGAAATAGAGGCGGTGAAACAGCCCGCTGTCTGCGTTCGCCTCGGTGCGCAGGATCTTCACCGTCCCGAACAAGGAGCTGTAACTCGCTTCGACGCGCCAGGCGCCGCCGCTGTATTGCACCGTCCCCTGGCGGCCGGTATAGGCGTCGGCATTCCACAATAACGCAAGCGCGGCGAGTGCTGCGACGACGGCACTCGAGACGATCAGCGGGCGGGAGCGGGGCTGCGGGCTGGCGGAGAGCGCCGCGGCCAGCGAGAGCAGCGCCAGCGTCACCGCTACGATCAGTACCGCGGCGAAGTTGGTGAGATGCGGAATTATGGCGAAGGCGGTCACCAGCACGCCCGCAACCGAGCCGATGGTGCTCACGAAGAAAACCCGCCCCGCGCCGGCGTCGCCGGCGTGTTCGCGCGCCTGCCGCAACGCGATCGCAACCAGCAGCGGATTCATGGCGGAGGTCGTGGCGAGCGGCACGAACAGCAGGATGAGGCAGGCCGCAAACGAACCGAGGATGAGGCTCCAGCCGGCAAGCGGCAGGAACGCGTAGGGGTACGCGAGACAGGCGGCGACGATCGAGAGCGCCGCCAGCGCGGGCAGCAGAGCGTAGAGCCCGATGAGCCGCTCCACAGCGCCGGTGCGGGCGGCTCCGGCGAATCTGCCGCCGGCCCAGTAGCCCAGCGCGAGCGATACCAGCGTGATCGACAGGATGCCGGTCCAGATGTAGAGGCTTACGCCGAAATACGGCGTCATGATGCGCGAGGCGAGCAGTTCCAGCGCCAGGATGGCGGCGCCCGAGACGAAAATGACGGCGTAGAGCAGCGGCAAGATGGGCGATCGGGTATAATTTCGCAGCGCGAAATCTACCATACATGCCGGCTTGGGCGCGCATTGCCGTTCAACTCGGCGCGCTGCTGCATGTGCGGGCCGATTGCGCGGGTTGGCGCTCAAGCGCCGGCCGGCGCCGGCGCGAAGGAGACTCCTCTTGAAGGACTGGCTGTTGGCGTTGCAGGGGGCGGTGCGTGCCGGTCGCGCCGCCGCGCCTGGTGTGGCGTTATGGGCGCTTGCCGCGAGCGGCGCGTGGGCCGCGACCGCCAGCGTGCCCTACGTTCCAACGCCGCAGGAGGTGGTCGAGCGCATGCTGGAAATCGCAAAGGTGACCGCCAACGACTATGTGATCGATCTCGGATCGGGCGACGGCAGGATCGTCGTGACGGCGGCGAGGAAGCACAAGGCGCGCGGCTTCGGCGTCGATCTCAATCCCGAGCGCATCGACGAGGCGAACGCCAACGCCAGGAAGGCCGGAGTCACCGACCGCGTGTCGTTTCAGCAGCGGGATCTGTTTGAAACCGACCTCAGCGACGCAACGGTGATCACGATGTACCTCCTGCCGCGGGTCAACCTCGAACTGCGCCCCAGGCTGCTCGATCTCAAGCCGGGCACGCGCGTGGTCTCGCACGATTTCTCGATGAATGACTGGAAGCCCGACGTGCACGTGAAAATCGAGGCGAAGGACAAGTACGGCGGCGCCGGCGGCACGAGCGACATCTATTTCTGGGTCATCCCCGCCAAGGTGGGCGGTATCTGGCGGTGGCAGCTTCCGGTGTCGGGCAAGACCGTTGGCTACGAAATCGCGCTTAGCCAGACATTCCAGGCGATCGCCGGCAAAGCGAAAGTCGGCGGGCGCACGGTGGCGCTGCAAAGCCCGAAGCTGAGCGGTGACGCGATCACTTTCAGTTTCACCGCGGAGGTGAACGGCACGCCGGTCAGGCACCAGTTTTCAGGCAGGGTGCAGGGCCCGGCGATCTCGGGCAACGTCGCGCTCTCCGGCAGCCGTATCCAGGCCCAGCTCGACTGGACGGCGGAGCGCACGGCTGCCATGTCGTTCGAGGATCGTGGTTCGGTCTTGCGCCACGCTGCGATTCGTTGAGCGGACACCATCTGGCGCGCCGCTTGCGCATGCAGCGCGCTGCGTTCCATGCGCTGCCTCCCGGACCACGACTCCGGGGCGCTCTGCGGGTTTCCCGTTTGTGCCGCTGACCGCGGCTTCTGAGAGGTTTCCTGACCCATGCATAACGTTCCAATCACTGCGCGGCGCGCTCCGCTGCGGCGCGTCGCTTTGATCCTGGCCGCGCTGGCCGGGGCCGCTCCCGCGATCGCCGAGGACTTTGGCGATACCCCGTACGTGCAAACGCCGCAGAACGTCGTCGACAAGATGCTCGAGATCGCGAAGGTGGGGCCGCGCGATTTCGTGATCGACCTGGGCTCAGGCGACGGCCGCATGATCATCACCGCGGCGAAGAAACACGGCGCGCGCGGGTTCGGGGTGGATCTCGACCGCCGGCTGGTGGTGCTCGCCAACCGTAACGCAGCCAAGGCGGGGGTGGCCGACCGCGCCGTCTTCTACGAACGCGATCTCTACAAGACCGACATCCGGCGCGCGACCGTCATGACCATCTACCTGCTGCCCGAGGTCAACCTGATGGTGCGGCCCAAGCTGCTTTCCTCGCTGCGCCCGGGCACCCGGATCGTTTCCCACGATTACGACATGGGCGAATGGACGCCGGAACTGTCGTTGGTGATGGATGCCCCCGGCAAGACGGTGGGCCGGGATATGAAGAGCAAGGTTTTCTACTGGGTCGTGCCGGCGACGGTGTCCGGGACATGGCGCTGGCAGGTCACGACGGCGGGCAGAACGCAGGATTTCGACCTGGCGGCAGAGCAGATGTTCCAGAATTTCGATGGAGCCGTGGTGTCCGAAGGCCGCAGCGGCAAGATCGAGGGCGGCAAGCTCGCGGGCGACCGCATCACGCTCGCGACGACGATCGACGACGGCGGAGGCGCGACGCGCTACGAATTTTCGGGGCGGGTCGCGGGCGACAGGATCAAGGGCGAAATCCGGATGGTGCGCAACGGCGAAACGAGCAAGACGCCGTGGGTTGCCCGGCGCGTCGAGAAACGCCAGCCGCGGCACATGTCGCTGCCGCCGCCCACGCCGTTCGATCCCCCGAGGTAACGGCAGCGTGCGCGCAGTGCTCGTCGCGCTGGTGGCGCTGGCCGCCGGAACGTTTCCGTTGATCGGGTTCGCGGCCGACGCGCCGTTTGTGCCGTCGCCGCAGGTCGTGGTCGACGAGATGCTGCGCGCCGCCAACGTCGGCCCGCAGGACGTGTTGTACGACCTGGGATCGGGAGACGGGCGGATCGTGATCACGGCGGCGCGGAAGTTCGGAGCGCGCGGCGTCGGCGTCGAGCTCGACGAACACCTGGTGATCCAGAGCGAGGAAGGCGCGCGGCAGGCGGGCGTGGAGCAACGGGTCAAGTTTCTCCAGCAGGATCTGTTCAAGACCGATCTTAGTGAAGCGACCGTCATCACCATGTACTTGCTTCCCAACGTGAACCGGCGCCTGCGTCCGCATCTGCTGAATCTCAAGCCCGGCACGCGGATCGTCGCTCACGACTTCGACCTGGACGAATGGAAACCGGATCAAGTTACAACGATTCGCAAGAACGTCTTCCTGTGGATCGTCCCGGCCAAAGTCGGGGGACGCTGGGTTGCCCGGGTGCCGTTGCCCGGGGGCATGCGCAATTTCGTGATCGACTTCCGGCAGATGTTCCAGGCGATAGACGGAGTCGCCAGAGTGGAGGGACAGCAGGCGCAGATGTGGGAAGCGCGTCTGCGCGGTGATCGCATCAGTTTCGTAATCGTGGACGGCGATGACCGCGACCACGAGGCGAGCCTGTATTTCGAGGGCCGCGTCGCGGGCAATGTCATGGAGGGCGAGATCCGGCGCGGCGTGGGGAACGCCCAAAGCACCATCAAATGGCAGGCAGTGAAGGTAGGGCCATAGTCAGGATCAGTGACATTCGGACGCCGGACGCGGCTGACCGCGAGTGAACGGCATGGAAGGGTGCGCATTGCGCACCGCGTGGTGGGCGATGCCCACCCTGCGATCCACGGGTTACGAACATTCGAAAAGTTATTGGTGGGACACGACACTGGTATGAACTTGCGTGAATACGAATCTTGGGGTTTAAAGATCTCCACGGTGCTGTGGCTGATCCTTGTGCTGGCAAGCGCAGCCGTCGCCGGCCGTGCTTACGCCGCCGATGTCCCCTACGTGCCGACTCCGGCGAACGTGGTCGATACGATGCTCAACCTGGGCAAGGTCGGTCCGGACGACTACCTGATCGATCTGGGATCCGGCGACGGCCGCATCGTGATCGCCGCCGCGCAGCGCTTCGGCACGCGCGGCTTCGGCGTGGACATCGACGGCGCGCTGGTGAGCGAGGCCCAGCGCGAGGCACAGAAGCAGGGGGTGGCGGACAAAGTGGCGTTCTACGCTCGCAATCTCTTTGTCACCGACATCAGCAAAGCGAGCGTGGTCACGATGTACCTGCTGCCGCAGGTCAACCTGCGCCTGCGCCCGCGTCTGTTCACGGAACTGAAGCCGGGCACGCGCGTCGTGTCGCACGACTTCGACATGGACAGCTGGAAACCGGACGACAGGGTCACGGTGCCGGTGCCGGACAAGCCGTACGGCGAACCGAAGAGCGAGGTCTACCTCTGGATCATACCGGCGAACGCCGCGGGCACCTGGCGCTGGCGGCTGGGCGCCGGCGCGGCGGCGCGCGACTACGAGGTCGTGCTCGAACAGACGTTCCAGATATTGAGCGGCCGCGCGACGGTGGGCGCACAGCCGGCGCAGCTCGGCAACGCCCGCATGCGAGGCGAGGCGATCGAGTTCGCCCTGGTCGCGCGCATCGACGGCAGGGACGTCCGCCACGAGTTCAGCGGCCGCGTGTCCGGGGACGCGATCACGGGCACGGTGGCGGTGCGCGTTGCGCCGTCACAACGGCTGGAGTGGAACGCCACACGGGTCGCGCGCGGTAAAATGACGATCGAGGCTTCCGCGAGGAGTGTGCCGGACTTTGTCCCGGCACACACCTTGCGGAAAATTTACATTGCACAGGAGTGAAAATGAGCTTCAGGAAATTGGCAAGTCATGTGTTGCTGCTCGCCGCGACGGCGTTTGCGGCGGCGGCGTGGGCCCAGGAGGGGCAGGGCGACGTGGTGTACGTGCCGACGCCGCAGGTAGCGGTGGACGAGATGCTGAAGTTGGCGAAGGTCGGCCCCAATGATTTCGTCATCGACCTGGGATCGGGCGACGGGCGCATCATCATTACCGCGGCGAAGAAACTGGGCGCGCGCGGCTTCGGCGTCGATCTCGACACCTATCTGTTGAAGGTCGCCAACGCCGCCGCGCAGAAGGAAGGCGTCGCCGATCGCGCGCAGTTCGTCGAGCAGAACCTGTTCGAGACCGATCTCAGCAAGGCAACGGTCATTACCACGTACCTGCTGCCGGAGATGAACGAGCGCTTGCGGCCGAAGCTGCTGGCGCTCAAGCCCGGCACCCGGGTGGTCGCCCACGACTACGACATGGGTGAGTGGACGCCCGACGAGCAGAAGACCCTGATTGTGCCCGAGAAGAAGGTCGGCGACCCGGGCAAGAGTTACGTGTTCTTCTGGGTGGTCCCGGCGCGGATCGCCGGCACGTGGCAGTCGCAGATCAGCGTCGCCGGCAAGCCCGTCGCCTACGAGTTCACGCTCGCACAGGAGTTCCAGATGCTCGACGGCAGCGGCAGGGCCGGCAACCAGAGCGGCGTCGTGAAGGGGAGGATGGCGGGCACCCAGGTGCGGTTCACTCTGTCGGGCAAGGCGGGCGACGGCCTGTTGCGGCACGAGTTCCAGGGGCGAGTCACGGGCGATGATGCCATCGAAGGCGTGGTGCACGTCGGCGAAGGAGCCAAACGCCAGCAATACCCGTGGACTGCCAAACGCACGCAACGCGCCGCCGCAGTGAGCGGCGCGCTGGCCAGGAACGCCCTCCCATGAGCGCGGCCGGCGGACAGGCGACTGCGGAGGCGGCGAAACCGCAGCAGACCTTCGGCGTATTCGATGCCGCCGCGATGATCGTCGGCATCGTCATCGGCGCAGGGATCTTCAAGGCGCCCTCCATCGTCGCCGGCAGCGTTTCCACCGAAGCGGTCTTCATCGGGTTGTGGGTCGCAGGCGGCGTGATCTCGCTGGTGGGCGCCCTGTGCTATGCCGAACTGGGTAGCGCCTATCCGCACGCCGGCGGCGAATACCATTTTCTGACGCGCGCGTTCGGCGGCAAGCTGGGATTTTTATTCGCCTGGGCGCGGATGAGCGTGGTGCAGACCGGCGCGATCGCGGCGATCGCTTTTGTCTTCGGCGACTACGCGAGCCAGTTGCTGCCGCTCGGCGAGAAGAGTTCGGTCATCTACGCGTTGCTCGGTGTGGCGGCGCTCACCGCGCTCAACGTAATCGGCACGCGTCAGAGCCGGCTGGCGCAGAACGTGCTCACCGCGGCCCTGGCGCTGGCGATCGCGGCAGTGATCATCGCGGGGCTGCTGGTGGGCGGCGGCGCCAGGCCGGCGGCTGCGCCGGCTGCCGCCTCGGGCCCCATGTTTTCGCAACTCGCTCTCATCTTCATTCTGCTCACCTACGGCGGCTGGAATGAAGCGGCGTACCTGACGGCAGAGATCCGCGACGCGCGGCGCAATGTCGTGCGCGCACTGCTCATCGGCATCCTGGCGGTTACGGTGATCTACGTGCTGCTCAATCTCGCCTACCTCAACGTACTTGGGCTCGAAGGCATGAAGGCTTCGAAGGCGGTGGCCGCCGACCTGATGAAAGCGACGCTGGGCGGCGCCGGCGCCACGGTGCTGAGTCTCATCGTGGTCGCGGCATCGCTGAGCACGCTCAACGCGACGGTGTTCACCGGGGCGCGCACGAATTACGCGCTGGGACGCGATTTCGCGTTGTTCAGCCTGCTCGGACAGTGGCGTGATCGCTCGAATACGCCGGTCAACGCGCTGCTCGCGCAGGGAGTGATCGCGCTCGTGCTGGTGTTGCTCGCGTCGTTGACGCCCGACGGCTTCGAGACCATGGTCGCTTATACGGCGCCGGCGTTCTGGCTGTTTTTCATGCTGACCGGTGTATCGCTCTTCTTCCTGCGCCGGCAACAGCCGGTAAACGCCGACCATTTCCGGGTGCCGCTCTACCCATTTACCCCGATCCTGTTCTGCGCCATGTGCGCTTTCATGCTCTATTCGAGCACCAGCTACGCGATGTCCAAGGATCCGAGCAGCCTCGGGGCGCAGCTCGGCATTGGGGTGCTGCTCGCCGGCGTGCCGCTGATGTTGCTCGCGAAAAAGCGCGGTGAGAGCTGAGAGAGGAGAGGGGGGGCAGGTTGCCCGACGGCTTCACGCTTTTCTCCTTTCACCTTTCTCCTCTCCCCGTGTGGTTAAGCGGGGAAGAGCTTCACCCGCGCCGGGTCGATCCCGACGCGCACCGGGTCGCCCGGCTTGTAGGTCACGCGGTCGCTGAAATGCGGTTCGTCGGCGGTGATCTCGGCGCCGTTCACCTCGATGACGTAACGCACGAATTCGCCGAGAAACTCTCGGGCGCCGACCGTGCCGTCGACCCAGGTGCATGCAGGATCGGTCGCGGCGCCGGACTGAGCCAGCACTATCGCATGAGGCCGTATGGCGATCTCGGCGGCGCCGTCGCCCACAGCCCCCGGAAGCACGATCCTGCCGATTGCGGGCGACTCGAACGTGGCACCCCCATCGCTCCTCGCCGCGCGCCCGCGCACCAGGTTGATGGTGCCGACGAAGTTGGCGATAAATCGATTGGCCGGAGCATCGTAGAGTTCGATCGGCGTGCCGATCTGCTGGATTACGCCGCCGTCGAGTACCGCCACGCGGTCCGAGATCGAAAGCGCTTCCTCCTGGTCGTGCGTCACGAATATCGTGGTGATGCCGAGCTTGCGCTGCAGCGCGAGGAGTTCCGCGCGCATGTACACCCGCAGCTTCGCATCCAGGTTGGAGAGCGGCTCGTCAAGCAGCAGCACCTTGGGTTCGATGGCGATGGTGCGCGCCACTGCCACCCGCTGCTGCTGTCCGCCCGAAAGTTGCCCTGGCCGACGGGCGCCATAATCCTGGAGCCCCACCAGTTCGAGCGCCGCCTTGACGCGGGTGCGGATCGCGTCCCTGGGCAGCCGGCGCTCCTCGAGGCCGAACGCGACGTTTTCCGCGACCGTCTTGTGCGGCCATAGCGCGTAGTTCTGGAACACCATGCCGATGTCGCGCCTCCACGGCGGCACGCGCGAGACATCCTCGCCGCCAATCAGGATTCGTCCCGATTGCGCCTGGTTGAACCCGGCGATGAGGCGCAGCAGCGTGGACTTGCCGGAACCCGAGGGGCCGAGCAGCGCGAAGAACTCGCCGGGCTCGACGGTGACGCTCACGGCGCGCAGCACAGGCGTGCGGTCATACGCCAGCGAGACATCGCTGACTTCAACCTTGACTTTAACGGACTGTTCCATGGCAGGGAGCTGCATCAAATAAGACTCTGATATTCACCGGTCACGCTCTTATACAGCAATCTTCTGGACTTCGAGAGGCTGCGTGCCGCCGGTGCGGCCGATCAGGCGGTGCGAGAGGTAGGTTCCCACCGCGACCAGCAGCACCGCGAGCATGCCGAGCGCGGCGCCCGGACCACGGCCGGCCGCCGACTGCAAGTAAAGATAGATCCCGTAGGACATCGGCGCATCGTTCTGGGCGGTGACCAGCATGATGGTGGTCGAGAGTTCGACCGCGGCGGTCATGAAGCTGATGATGAATCCGGCCAGCATGCCGCCCGCCATGAGCGGCACGACGATGCGGCGTATCGTCCTTCCTTTGTTCGCGCCCAGGTTTTCCGCGGCTTCCTCGAGCGAGACGTGCATCTGCTGCAGCGCCGCGATGCACGAGCGCAGCGCGTAGGGCAGGCGCCGCACGGTGTAGGCCAGTACCAGCAGCAGCCAGGACGAGGTGAGCAGTTCGCCGGTGAACGGGATTTCGATGCCGCGGAAGGTGCGCAGGTAGCCAATGCCCAGCACCACGCCGGGAATGGCGAGCGCGATGGTAACGGTGAAATCGAGCGCCTGCCTCCCGGGGATGCGGGTGCGCAGCATGATGTAGGCGATTGCGGTGGCGATGACTATGTCGAGCGTCGCGGCGATACCGCAATAGAGGACGGTGTTCCAGATCATGCGCGGTGAGTCCTGGAACACGGTCGCGTAGTGGGCGAGCGTGTAGGTCTCGGGCACCACGCTGAAGCTCCACAGCTTGGCGAAGGAGAGGAGCAGGATGCCGATGTGGGGCGCCAGCACCACCAGCAGCACCAGCACGATCCAGCCGTAGGCGAAAGCGGTCTGCCACGCGGAGAGCCTCCGTTTCGCGAGGCCGGCATAGCCGCGCTGCAGCGTCGCGTAGTCCTTGCCGCGCATGACCCAGGTCGAAGCCCACAGCGCGAAGAGCGACGCCGCGACCATGATGACGCTCGCGACGTAGCCGATCGGGTCTTCGATCCCGATCGTGGTGATGCGCAGGTAAGCCTGCGGCGCCAGCAAGTTGGTCTGGTTGAGCACGAGCGGTGTGCCGAGATCGTCGAACACCTTGATGAACACCAGCGCCGCGCCCGCCACGTAGCCGGGCATGGCGAGCGGAAACACGATGCGGCGGAAGAGACGAAGACCCGAGGCGCCGAGGTTCTGGGCCGATTCCTCCATCGAGCTGTCGATGTTGTTCAACGCCACCACCAGGTTCATCAGGATGAACGGGAAGTAATGCAGCGCCTCGACGAAAATCACGCCGTTCAGCCCCTCCATGATGGGCAGTGTGACGCCGAACCACTCGTTCAGCAGCAGGTTCACCCCGCCGCTGCGGCCGAAGATGAGTTGCATGGCAACCGCGCCGACGAAGGGCGGCATGACGAGCGGCAGGATCCCCAGCGTCTGGATGAGCACCGCGCCGCGGAATTCGAAACGCACCGTGAAGTAGGCGAGCGGGATCGCGATGAGCGAGGAGATGAGCACGCTCCAGAAGCCGACGTAGAGGCTGTTCCAGAACGACTCGCGCATGAGCGTGATGTGAAAGAACGAGGAGAAATGGGACAGCGTGAAGCCGCCCGCGCCGTCGGCGAACGCGACGTAGATCACGGTGATAACCGGGACCACGAGAAAGACGAGCAGGAACAGCGCGATGAGCGCAGCGACCGCAAACTGTACCGGCGTGGCGCGAGGGGACATGAAGCCGCAGCAACAATTATTCCCTCCCCCTTGATGGGGGAGGGCTAGGGTGGGGGTGAGATGTCGAGGTCAAGAATCGAGTTACCTATCACCCCCATCCCAACCTTCCCCCGTCAAGGGGGAAGGAGGCTATCTATGTGCCGCTTTAAGATTCATTTCACCATCCCTGCCGCCTGCTTCGCGAGTTCTTCCGCGCGGGCGTAGTTCTTGCGCGCCTGCTGCCCCCATTGTTCTTCCAGCGCGGTGATCTGCTTGGTTTTGAGCGCGTCGCGCTTGGTCGTCGTATAGAGCTTGAGGAACGCCTTGTCGGCCGCCTGCTGCTGAGTCACGAGCGGCGTGTAGGCGAGCTGGCGCGCCTCGTCGAGCAGCTTCGCGGCCTGCGGATTGGGCTTCTTCGCCGCCAGGGCGGCCGCTTCGTGGATGGCCCTGGTCGCCGCGACCAGTTCCTTGTGGCGAAACGTGATGGTGTGATCGTAGAGGCTGTTGACGACGTAATAGCGCGAACGCGACAGGTCGGAATCGAACTTGACCTTGGCCTGGATCGTGCCGCCGTACGGGTTGGGATACCCGGCGGGCGCCTTGGCATAGACCGATGGCAGCACCGGCAGGCGGCTGATCTTGGGATCGAGCAGCAGTTGCTGGCCTTCCTCGGAGAGGGCGAACGCGATGAACTTCTTGCCAAGTTCAGGGTTCTTCCCGCCCGCGAGCAGGCCGATGTTGGCGGGAACGATGGCGGTGACCGAGGGATAGACGAACTCGACCGGAAATCCGGAAGCCTTCGCCGACAGCCCGAAGAAATCAATGACCAGCCCGATGCCGAACTGGCCGTTGTTCACGCCGTCGGGCACGCCGAAGCTGCGTTCGGTGATCGCCGCGCAGTTGCCGGAGAACTGCAGGACCTGCCGCCAGCCCTTTTCCCAGCCCTCGCCTTGGAGAATGGTCTCGATCGTCAGGTGGGTCGTGCCGGAGCGCGACGGCGCGGAAATGGCGAGGTGGCCGAAATACTCCGGCTTGACGAGGTCGACCCACTCCTTCGGCTCGGGCACCTTGTTGGCCTTGAGGTAACGCGTGTTCCACATGAGCCCGTAGCCCGCAAGCGCCTGGCCGTAATACATGCCCTCCGGATCGTTGATCGGATAATTGCCGATTTTTGCCGGCACGGCAGGGTTCGCGCCGCCGAACTTTTCGAGCAGGTTCTCGTTCGCCAGCACTTCGAAAGCGTCGGGGGCGGAGGCCCAGAAGACATCCGGCCGGTTGCCTGCCGGCGCTTCGCGTGTGAAGGCGATGGCGGCGGATGTGCCGCGGTTCAGCACCTCGACCTTGACGCCGGGGTTGCGGGCCTCGAATGCCCGCTGGTAGACGGCGGTCAGATCTTTGGGGAAGGAAGTGATGATGGTGACCTGCTGGGCCTGCGCCGCCGCGACACCCATGCCGCAACACGCAACCAGCAAAAAACGGGACAATACTCGCAGGATACGCACGATGCCTCCTCGGTGAATGCGCTATTTGCCGGCCTCATGTGGCCGGCAGAGGCGGATGTTACCGTGTTGGCGGGCGGCCCGCCAATCAGCGCGATAGCCGCTTGAAAAGTCACCGGGCTGGCCCAATCATTACCGGGAAATTGCGAACGGAGAACCACATGG
>MEQT01000033.1:27226-28977 GCA_001770325.1 Betaproteobacteria bacterium RIFCSPLOWO2_02_64_14 | reverse complement strand
TATGCCGAGGTATTCGACGAAGCGGGAAGCGTGAACGTAGAGGGCCGGAGCGAACCCGGAACCCAGGCCGTGCAGCTCTACGACGTCGTGCAAATCGCACACCATTTCGGCGTGAGTCGATTGGCGGCGCTCTACCGTCTGCGCAATCTTCGCCTGGTGAGTGCGGCGGAATTCGATCAGCTCAAGGCGCTCGACGACACGGACAAGGGTAAGCAGCTTGCCAAGCTGCTCGGTCTTGCCGAGCCAGATGATTCTATGGTCAGGGATGAGTTTCGCCATCGCTTCCTTGGGCTCGCGCTCGAAGCGTACCGCCGTGAGGAGATCTCACGGGGCAAGCTCAAGGAGTTGGCGCTCATGGTGCAGCTCACCGCTGATGACCTTGAACGCCTCATCGTGGACGCTGGCCTCGATGGCGACGCGCCTGTGTCGGCACGTAAGCAATGACAACAGACGCGCACACGATCACCCACACTCGCCGCAATAGGCCATCAATGCCGTCTGGGAAGAACCACCGCGCAATGGACTGCGCGTACCGCCGCCGCGTCACAACACTGTTTTGGCCGAGTTTCGTGTACAACACCTGCTGAAGCTGTTCCAGCGTCTCGCAGTCCACTGACGCCTTGACCGCGAGCAGTCCTTCTGCCAGCAACACGTCCTGAATCGCCTTCTTGCTGCCAGTTTCCGGCTCGACACTTGCACGAGCCTGATCACCCAACGTGAGCTCCAATTGAACGTTTCCTTTAATCAAAACTGACAAGGTGATCAAACTCCGAATGATTTCCGATGCTCAATCAGGCCGCCGCCGATCTGCACCACGATCACTGCGGCATCACAATACCGCCAAAGCATTGACCCGGATGGAGCGGGAATTCACGAGTCGCATCGCGGCGCGCGGCAGGAATGTTCGCTGGCCCCGCGCGTGACCTGCCAGCCCGCTGTCACAAGCCGGGCAGCGGTCGTCACCCTCGCTTCCTCTTCCCTGGACAAGGCACCCCTCCCCGGCACGGTGCTATGAGATGATTCTACTCGCGATTGCGGTGATGGGCTCGCTAATCCGGGAGGGCGGGCGATGGGGAAATGGGTGAGATATTGTGGCCCCTCACAAGCCTGTGTACCCAAGATGCTTCAGGCGTTTGCGCGCAACCGAAAGTTCCCCCCGTCCGAGATCAGGCGAGTCGCCGCAGGATGATTAGCAATAGCAAGATTAAACTGCTCGCCGCTGCCGCGCCGTAAAAGAACCACTTGAGCATGGTCCACATGCCGCGTTCATACCTCCTCGCGGACAGAGCCGTCCGCTCCCACGAAAGGCGCGGTAATCGGGGTCGTTCCAGCGTTTTGCTTGCTGCCAGCGTCGCCGCCGCTCGTGCTGGCACGCGGGTGCGCGACAATAAGACTGTCTTGGAACTTGTGGGCGCGGCCGAAATTCCTGACCACATGCCGCGCATCGCATACTCTTCACGTCGTGTTCTCCGCATATGAACCATTGTGGGCGCTTATGTGAACACAGACATGCCCTGCCAGCCTTGTGATCGGATACGGTACGTCTCTATGCCGGGTAGTGCGAATCAGGCGCGCCTACGCGCCTTCAGGTGGGGGAATTTGGGGTGGCTACGGTTGGAGGAGTTTGAGTGGCCGCCGGGGCACTGATTCAAATAAAATCAGGGCCTTGGCACGATCCCTGGCCTCGGGAGGACACATGGCAGCCTATCTCATCGCTGAAATCGACGTACACGACGCAAGTGGATACGAGG
>MEQT01000033.1:0-27119 GCA_001770325.1 Betaproteobacteria bacterium RIFCSPLOWO2_02_64_14 | reverse complement strand
GTGATCATCGAATTTCCGAGCGCCGAACGCGCACGGGCGTGGTGGGCGTCGCCGGAGTACTCTGTGGCGCGCGCGATCCGGCAGCGCACCGCCGCCACACGGATGCTACTGGCCGACGGCGTGCCCGCGTGAAGTGTCCGTTGCCTGTGCTCGCATTCGTGTCGGCAAGCCTGTGGGCAGCTGGATCCTCGGCGCAGGAGCTGATTTCGATTCCCGCGGGCACGTTCATCATGGGCACTGACACCGGACCGGCCGACGAACGCCCCGCGCATCAGGTGACCCTTCCCCAGTTCTCGATCGACCGCTTCCCGGTCAGCAATGCACAGTTCGCCGAGTTTCTGAATGCCGTAGGCCCCGCCAACGGCAAGGGTGAGCGCCTGTTCGATTACGATGATCCCGACGCGCGCATCCACCGCACCGAGGCGACGTGGGTCGCCGACCCGGGTTACGAACATCATTCCGTGGTGGAAGTCTCGTGGGCCGGCGCACGCGACTACTGCGCTTGGCGCGGCAAGCGCCTGCCGACCGAAGCCGAGTGGGAGAAGGCCGCACGCGGCACCGACGCTCGCCGCTTCCCGTGGGGCAATGCAGCCCCCGACCCCACGCGCGCGCGATTCGCCGCTGCGTACAACGCGACGGCACCGGTGCACGCTCATCCAGCAGGAGCAAGCCCGTACGGCGTGCAGGACATGTCGGGCAATGCCTGGGAGTGGGTCGCGAGCGCCTATCTCCCCTACCCCTATCGTGCCGACGACGGGCGCGAGGACCCGGCGGCCGGGCCAGTGCGCGCCACCCGCGGCGGCGGGCACGATTCTCCACCCGAGGAGATCACGACGACGCAGCGCGGCAGAAATCTCTCGCGCAACCCGCGCTCGGGACATCACAACATCGGTTTTCGTTGCTCGAAATGATCGGCTCTAACCGTAGAGAACGCGCAGGATGCCGCATGGTGTGCGATGTCCAGCGGCATATCAGTCGCTCAACCCCAACTTGAAAGGTGCATCCATGGATACAGGAAACGTGGCGCGCGAACTGCTCGCGGCATTGGATGAAGGGCAGTTGCTGCCGTCGATCGCGGAATACGATCCGGCATTCGACTGGGACGCAGCCTACGCCGTGGCTGCCGCGATCGTGGCGCTGCGCCGGGCGCGGGGCGAGGTCCCCGTGGGCCGCAAGATCGGCTTCACCAACCGCAACATCTGGGCCGAGTATGGCGCCACCTCGCCGATCTGGGCCCACGTCTATGACCGCACCCTGATTCATGCGCGCGACGATGTGGCGACGCTGTCATTGCAGGGCAGCGCCCAGCCGCGACTCGAACCGGAAATCGCTTTCCGCTTGAAGGCGCCCGTCGCGCCGGGCTGCCGCGGACCGGAAGAAGTGCTTCAGGCGATCGAGTGGTACGCGCCCAGCTTCGAGATCGTGTGCTGCCATTTCCCGCTCTGGAAGTTCAAGCCCGCCGACTCAGCCGCAGACTTCTCCTTCCACTGGCGGCTTGTCGTGGGAACACCGGTCGCGGTGCGCCAGGACGACATCGCGGCGCTTGCCGCTCAGTTGCGCGATTGCAAGGTCGCGCTGAGCCGGGAGCAACTGGTGCTCACCCGCGGGGTGGGCGCAAGCGCCCTCGATCACCCCGCGCTCGCTTTGGCGTTTCTTGCCGATCTGCTTGCGCGACAGCCGCAGTTCGACGCGCTCGCGGCGGGAGAAGTCATCACCACTGGTACCCTGACGGCTGCAATGCCGGTTAAGCCCGGCGAAACCTGGACTTCGAGCTACGACGGAATTCCTGGCGTCACCGGACTCACGCTTCGCTTCACCGACTGAAGTTGAAAAAATCGATCAGCCACAGAGAACACGGAGTTCACGGAGAGATGCAAGCTGTAGGTTGGGATAAGCAACGCGCATCCCAACAATCATCTCGGCAGCGTTGGGGTTCGCGGTGCTCACCCCAACCTACGATGCTCACTCCATTCTGAACGCTTAGCGTCCTTCGTTTTTCCTTCGCGCCCCTCGCGTTGATGCTTTGTCAGCGCCGCGTCGCCCTTACCACGCCGCGCACCTCGCGGATCAGGCCAAGCGCCCGTCGCAGCTGATCGAGGTCCGCCACCTCGACCGTGAAACGCATGCGCGCGGCGAGATCGGTGGAGAGCGACTTCGTCGCCGTCACGTTGATGCGCTCGCGGGAGAGTACCTCCGATATGTCGCGCAGCAGCCCGGTGCGGTCGATCGCGTCGATCTCGATATCGACCGCGAAGGTCGCCCCCGCCGCTGCGCCCCATTCGGCGGTGACCATGCGCTCGGGATCGAGCCGCTTCACGTTGACGCAGCCGGCGCGGTGCACGCTCACGCCGCGCCCGCGCGTGACGAATCCGATGATGGGCTCCGGCGGCGCCGGCTTGCAGCACTTCGCGGGCGTGGTCAGCAGCTTATCGACCCCGACGACCAATACGCTACCCTGCCCCCCCGAGCGCGATTTGCGCGCGACCAGCGTGTCCGCGGCCGGCGTTGACGGCGGGGCGGCATCCGGGGAGGCCAAGGCATCGTGCAACTGTTTCGGCCCAATCTCGCCCCGGCCCACTTCAGCGAGGAAATCGCCTGTCTTTGCGTGACCGAACACGCCGGCAAGCTGGTCGAGATTGAGCGCAGTCTTGCCGTGCCGCTGCAGTTCCCGGTCGAGCAGCGCGCGGCCTTGTGTCACTTCGGCTTCGTAATTCTGCCGGTTGAACCACTGCCGCACCTTGGTGCGCGCGCCCTGGCTCTTCAGATACCCCAACTGGGGATTGAGCCAGTCGCGGCTTGGCCCGCCCTGCTTTGCCGCGAGGATCTCCACCCGTTGACCGTTGCGAAGCGGCGTATTGAGCGGCGCCATCGCGCCGTCAAGCTTGGCGCCGCGACACCGGTGCCCAAGCTCGCTGTGCACGTGGTAGGCGAAATCGATCGGCGTCGCGCCCTTGGGCAGATCGATCACGCGCCCCTGCGGCGTCAGCACGTAGACCGTATCCTCGGCGAGTCCGGTTCTGAACTGCTCGGCGAGTTCATTGGTATCGCGCACCTCGTCCTTCCATTCGAGAATCTGGCGCAGCCATGCGATTTTCTGATCGTAGCTGCCCTCGGGACGCGAACCTTCCTTGTAACGCCAATGCGCCGCCACCCCGAGCTCGGAATTCTGGTGCATCTCATGCGTGCGAATCTGCACTTCGATGGCCTTTGCCTCAGGCCCGACGACCGCCGTGTGCAGCGAGCGGTAACCGTTGCTCTTGGGCCGCGCGATGTAGTCGTCGAACCCCTTCGGAATCGGGGACCAAAGGTGGTGCACCAGGCCCAGGGCCGCGTAGCAATCCTTGACGCTGGCGACCAATATCCGCACTGCTCGTACATCATAAAGTAATTCAAAATCAACGTTCTTTAATTGCATCTTCTTGTAAATACTGAAGATGTGCTTGGGCCGCCCCGTCACTTCGGCGACAATGCCGGCGCGCCCAAGTTCTTGCCGCAGTACGGCGATGACGCCCTCGATGTAGCGCTCGCGATCGGCACGCTTTTCATCGAGGAGCCCGGCCACCTTTTTGTAGGCGTCGGGCTCCAGGATGCGCAGGGACAGGTCTTCCAGTTCCCATTTCAGCTGCCATACGCCGAGACGGTTGCGCAACGCTTCAAGCTGCGCCACCTGCTCGGCCGGGCGCTGGCCGCCCTGGCGGCGGCTCGAGAGGGCCCCGATTTGCGCCATGCGCAGCACCCCTTCAGCAAGCCCGGTGACCGCGCTCCCCAGGCGTTCACGGCACTGCGCGGCAAGATCGGGGGCAAGTTCAAGGCTGCGAAACACGAGGGCAGCAGCGACGGTTTCATGATCGAGTTTGAGCTGCAGCAGCATATCGGCCACCGCGAGCACATGCGCCAGCACCGGCTCGCCGCTCGCCAGTGAGCGATTCGCGTACGTGGGCGCGGCAAGCCCGATTGCCTTTGCGACCATCTCGGCTTCGGACGGCGGCATGCGCGCAGGCACCGTGGCAAGCCACGCTGCAAGCGCGGCATCGTCGTCGCTCACCTGACGGAATTGCGAAAATTTCGCCGCATCGGACATGTTGAATATTTGGAAGCAGTCATAAGGAGCACGCACCACGATTGTGCAACATCGCCCCCATGCGCTGCAATCCAATGCGTGCCATGGCGCACGAGCGACCGTGCTGCACTGACGCACTTTGACAAATCGCAGCCGGTGGCAGAACATGGCTGCACGCGAAAGGCGGCCATGGCACGGCGGTTGCTTCAGAGGGCACGATGAACGAATCGGCTCTTGAGCTCGAGAGCGCTCCTCCCCGGTCCCAAATCTACAACGAGATGTACGACGTTGACGGGTCGGTGCGGCCCCACTACGAGCGCTATGCGGCATGGCTCGCGGACAAGCCGCTCGAGTACATGCTGCAGAAGCAACGCGAGGCGGATACCTTGTATACCCGCCTTGGCATCACCTTCGCGGTGTATGGCGACGGAGGCGGCATCGAACGCTCGATCCCCTTCGACATAATCCCGCGCATCCTGCGCCCGGACGCGTGGAAGACCATCTGCGACGGCACGTGCCAGCGGGTGCGCGCCCTCAACGCGTTCCTCAGGGATATCTACCACGCCCAGGAGATTATCAAGGCCGGGCGCGTGCCGGCGGAGCCGATACTCAACAACAATCTCTACCGCCGCGAAATGTGCGGATTCGACGTTCCCGGCGACGTCTACATCCACATCGCCGGCATCGACATCGTGCAGACCGATCGCGACCGGTTCTACGTGCTCGAAGACAATCTGCGCACGCCGTCGGGCGTCTCCTACATGCTCGAAAACCGCAGGATGATGATGCGGCTCGTCCCGGAACTGTTCGCGCGCATGGCGGTGGCGCCGGTCGATCACTACCCCGACGTGCTCCTCGACAACCTGCGCGCGGTCGCCCCGCCCGGCATCATGAATCCCGCGGTCACGGTGCTGACCCCGGGTCCGTACAACAGCGCCTATTTCGAGCACGCCTTCCTCGCGCAGCAGATGGGCGTGGAACTGGTCGAAGGCCAGGACCTCTTCGTCGCGAACGACGTCGTCTACATGCGCACGACCCGCGGCCCGCAGCGCGTGGATGTGATCTACCGGCGCATCGATGACGACTTTCTGGATCCGGTCGCGTTCCGGCCCGATTCGGTGCTGGGCGTACCGGGACTCTTTTCCGCCTACCGCGCCGGCAACGTGACGCTTGCCAACGCGATCGGCACCGGCGTCGCCGACGACAAGTCGATCTACACCTACGTGCCGGAGATGATCCGGTTCTATCTCGGCGAGAATCCGATCCTCTCCAATGTTCCGACCTACCGCCTCGGGATTCCGGACGACCTCCAGTACACGCTCGAACATTTGCACGAACTGGTGGTCAAGGAGGTGCAGGGATCGGGCGGTTACGGCATGCTGGTGGGCCCCGCTGCGACCCTGCAGGAGATCGCCGCCTACCGCGAGCGTATCGTCGCAAACCCCGCCTCCTTCATCGCCCAGCCGACGCTGGCGCTTTCCACCTGCCCGACATTCTGCGGCTCTGGCATCGCCCCGCGGCACGTGGACCTGCGGCCGTACGTGTTGAGCGGCAAGTCGGTGACGCTGGTGCCGGGGGGACTCACGCGCGTTGCGCTGCGCGAGGGTTCGCTCGTTGTCAACTCGTCCCAGGGCGGCGGAACCAAGGATACGTGGGTGCTAGAGGAATGATGAATTGGGAATGCTGAATGATGAATAGTATTGCAATGCACGCTCGTTCGTCGGAGCTTGTATTCCGCATTCATCATTCCGCATTCATCATTGCCCCATGTTAAGCCGGGTCGCCAACAACCTCTACTGGATGTCGCGGCACATCGAGCGCGCGGAGAATACCGCGCGGCTGCTCGATGTCACCTACCGCATGTCGCTGCTGCCCTACCGCATCCTCGAGCCGGGACAGTCGTGGGCCGAGCCGTGGGCGCTGCCGCTGGTGATCAACGGGCTCGCCACGGCGTACTATGAACGCTATCCGGGCCCGTTGTCCGCCGAGAACGTGCTGCGTTACATGGTGCTCGACGCCACCAACACCTCCAGCATCTACTCGTGCATCCAGTCCGCGCGCGAGAACGCGCGCACCGCCCGCGGGGCCATCACCTCGGAGATGTACGAGGACATCAACGCGTTCTGGCTGGAGCTGCGCGACCGGGATTTCGACGGCTTGCAGGCGCGCGGGGTGAGCGGGTTCTTCGACTGGGTCAAAACGCGCTCGCACCAGTTTCGAGGCGTCACTTTCGGCACCTCGCTGCGCGACGAAGGCTACAGTTTCATCCGTCTCGGGACTTTCATCGAGCGCGCCGACAACACGGCGCGGCTGCTCGACGTCAAGTATCACACGCTGCTCCCGAGTGTCACGGACGTGGGCGGGGCGGTCGACTATTACCAGTGGAGCGCTTTGCTGCGCTCCGTAAGCGCCTTCGATGCCTATCGCAAGGTCTACCGCGATGTGCTGACCCCGATGCGGGTCGCCGAGCTGCTGGTGCTGCGCGATGACGTGCCACGGTCGCTTCACGCCTGCATGAACGAGATCTACGACATCCTGCGCGACATCTGCGAACCGTCGTCGCGCGAAGCCGAGCGGCTGGCCGGCGAGATCCACGCCCATCTGCATTACGGCCGCACCGAGCAGATCATCAGCCTGGGACTGCATGAATACCTCATGAGCTTCATCGAGAAGCTGGACGCACTCAATAACGAGATCAACCGGCATTTCCTGGTTCCGGAGTACGTGACCGCACCGGAATCCGGCCGCGCCGGCATGACGCAGGCCTTCCGCTGAAACCGGCTTGTCAACACCGGGCGTTTGCCCTAAGCTCACCGGCTCATTCGAGAAGGTGCTCCGATGACTTATTGCGTAGCCGCGGTTCTGGACGTGGGAATGGTGTTCGCCTCGGATTCGCGAACCTCCGCCGGCGTCGATCACGTCTCGAGTTTTCGCAAGATGAGAATCTTCGCCGCCGAGGGCGAACGGGTCATCATCATTCTTTCCTCCGGTAACCTTTCGATCACCCAGAACGTGGTCAACATTCTCGACCACCAGTCGCGCAATCCCGACGCCAAGAAGACCGTCATGAACGTCGCCTCGATGATCGAGGTCGCGGAACGGGTGGGCGAGACGCTGCGCGAAGTCAAGCGGCGCGACGGACCGTATCTCGAGCAGAGCAACGTCGACGCAAGCGCAACGCTGCTGGTTGGCGGGCAGATCCGGGGCGAACGCCAGCGGCTGTTCCACATCTACAACGAGGGCAATTTCATCGAAGCCACCCGCGACACGCCCTACTTTCAGATCGGCGAGAGCAAGTACGGCAAGCCGGTCATTGACCGGGTGATCAAGTGCAATACCGAAATACTCGATGCGACGAAGTGCATACTGGTGTCGTTCGATTCGACCATGCGCAGCAATATTTCGGTGGGACTGCCTATCGACCTGCTGGTTTACGTGCGCGACAGCTTCAGGATCGGCATGCAAAGGCGCGTCGAAGAAGACGATCCCTACTTCACAATGATCCACCAGCAATGGGGCAACGGCCTGCGCAAGGTGTTTGCCGGCATCCCGAACCCCGACTGGACCGTGGGCGCGTAGTCCATCACCGTGCGGCTCCGGTGAGTGGGACGCTATGAGCATCCAGGTCGCACTGCACCACCAGACCCGCTACCGGTACGACAAGCAGGTTATCCTGTCGCCGCACCAGATCCGCCTGCGCCCTGCGCCGCATTGCCGCACCCCGATACTCGGCTATTCGCTCAATATCGCGCCTGACCGGCATTTCGTCCACTGGCAACAGGACGTCTTCGGCAATCACGTCGCGCGCTTCGTCTTTCCGGAGAAGGCCCGAGCACTGGAGATCACGGTCGATCTCATTGCCGATATGCGCGTCATCAACCCCTTCGATTTCTTCGTCGAAAATGACGCCGAGCGCTATCCGTTTGCCTACCGCGGCGAACTGGCGCGGGATCTCGTGCCATTCCTTGACCTTGCGGAACGCGGGCAGCGGCTCACCGCGTGGATCGCGTCCGTGCGCCGCGAGGGAGCGACAACCGGCACGGTCGAGTTCCTGGTCAATCTCGTCCGCGGCCTGAGTCGTGACGTGCGATACGTCGTGCGCATGGAACCCGGCGTCCAGGATTGCGAGGAAACGCTGCAGCGCGCGAGCGGATCGTGCCGCGACAGCGCGTGGCTCCTGGTGCAGATCCTGCGCCATCTGGGATTTGCCTCACGTTTTGTCTCCGGTTACCTGATTCAGCTCAAGCAGGATGTGAAGCCGCTCGACGGTCCTGCGGGCTCCGAGCGCGACTTTGCGGATCTGCACGCTTGGGCCGAGGTCTACCTCCCCGGTGCCGGTTGGGTCGGACTCGACCCCACCTCAGGCCTGTTCTGCGCCGAGGGACATATCCCGCTTGCGTGCACACCCTCCCCCGCGGCGGCCGCGCCGGTTACCGGCGCGGTCGAGCCGTGCGAGACGACGTTCGAGTTCTCCGCGTCGGTGATGCGTATCCATGAAGATCCCCGGACCACTCGGCCCTACAGCGACGACCAGTGGAGCGCGATCGACCGCCTGGGCCGGGACATCGACACTGGGCTTGCGGCGGGCGACGTGCGTCTTACGCAGGGGGGCGAGCCCACTTTCGTCGCGATCGACAAACGCGAAGATCCGCAGTGGAATACGGCCGCACTCGGCCAGCACAAATGGGAACTCGCCGAGCAGCTTGCATGGCGCCTGCGGGCGCGCTTCGCACCCGGCGGCATGGTGTTCTATGGCCAGGGCAAGTGGTATCCGGGCGAGCCGGTGCCGCGCTGGGCGATCGGAGTGTATTGGCGCGTGGACGGCGAACCCCTATGGCGCGACCCCGGCCTGATCGCAAGCGAGTCCTCGGTGGCGGATGCCCGCCGGGATGATGCCTGGCGCGTGGCGCGTGGCATTGCCGGTGCATTGGGCTTGACGCGCGAATCCCTCATCGAAGCCTTTGAGGATCCGCTGCCGCTGCTGGAGACAGAAGGACAGCTTCCAATCAATGTGGATCCGTCACACGCGTCGAGTGCGCTGGAATCCGACTGGACGCGAATTCTCAGCAGGCTCGAAGGTGCACCCGCGGAGGTTGCAGGAATCGTGCTCCCGCTGCGTGCGCGCCGCGCAGCGGAACAGCCGGAATCTCCAGCAACATGGGAGACGTCACCGTGGCCCTTGCGGCGCGAGCGTCTCTTTCTGATACCGGGTGATGCCTCGATCGGTAATCGTCTCCCGCTCGATTCGCTGCCCGCCCGCATGCCGGGCGAATTGGAGTCCGAACCGGGCCGCGCCGTGGTGCGCACCGCGCTCACTGTGGAAGTGCGGCACGGGCGTGTCCACGTATTTCTCCCACCTTTGTTGCGCACTGAGGACTTCATCGCTCTGGTAGCCGCGGTCGAGCGCGTCGCCGCCGCACTCGCCCGCCCCGTGCGGCTGGAAGGCTATCCGCCGCCGTTCGATACCCGCATCAGGGTTCTGAACGTCACGCCGGACCCCGGTGTGATCGAAGTCAATATCCACCCTGCGGCGGGCTGGAACGAACTGGTCGGGAACACGCTCGCTCTACACGAGGACGCGCGGGCCACGCGCCTCACCACCGAGAAATTCATGCTCGATGGACACCACACCGGCACCGGCGGCGGCAACCATGCGACGCTCGGCGGGCCGACACCGGCGGACAGTCCACTGTTGCGGCGCCCCGACCTGTTGCAGAGCCTGATCGCCTACTGGCAGAACCACCCCGCCCTGTCGTACCTGTTCGCGGGCCGGTTCATCGGCCCTACCAGCCAGGCGCCGCGCGTCGACGAAGCGCGTCACGATTCGCTCTACGAACTCGAGATCGCGTTCCAGCAGATGAAGCTGGAGCAGAACGCCGGAGACGGATCGGTGGCGCCGTCGCTGGTGGATCGCATGTTGCGCAATCTGCTGGTCGATCTCACCGGCAACACCCATCGCGCCGAGTTCTGCATCGACAAACTCCACTCGCCGGACACCCCGACCGGGCGGCTGGGGCTGCTTGAACTCCGCGCCATCGAGATGCAGCCGCATCCGCAGATGAGCCTCGTGCATATGTTGCTGCTGCGCGGCTTGGTGGCCCGCTTCTGCAAGACGCCGTACTCGGGCGCGCTCATCCGCTGGGGCACGCAGCTTCACGACCGCTTCATGCTGCCCCACTTCGTCGCGGCCGACATGCATGATATCGCGCTGGACATGCAGCGCGCCGGCTATCCTTTCGATTCCCGCTGGTTTGCGCCTTTCATTGAATTCCGCTTCCCGCGCTATGGCACGGTGGTCTACGACAACATGCAGCTTGAACTGCGCCACGCGCTCGAGCCCTGGAACGTCCTCGGAGAAGACGTCAGCGCCGGCGCGACCGCCCGCTACGTCGATTCCTCGGTGGAGCGCCTGCAGGTGAGGGTCACCGGGCTCACCGCCCCGCGCCATGTCGTCGCCTGCAACGGCCGCGCGCTGCCGCTTCATCCCACCGGAATACCCGGTGAGTCCGTCGCCGGGGTGCGCTACCGCGCCTGGCATCCGCCGTCGGCGTTGCATCCGACGATCGGCGTACACACGCCGCTCGTGTTCGACATCGTGGATACCTGGAGCGGGCGCTCGATCGGCGGCTGCACTTACCACGTCTCGCACCCCGGCGGACGCAACTACGATGCCTACCCGGTCAATGCCGGCGAAGCCGAGGCACGGCGCACCGCGCGCTTCTGGGACCATGGCCACACGCCGGGGCCCATGACGGTGCGCCCCGAAGCGCCCAACCCCGATTTCCCGCTGACGCTGGATCTGCTCTATCAGCCGTGGCCGGCGGGATGAGACCGCGCTGCCCCCGGTTGGAACTCAACGCGCTCGAAATCGCTTACCACGATCGCGAGTACGGTCAGAGCGCCTTCGGGTCCGGGACCGGGTCGCCGACGAGCGGCGTCTGCGAGTAGCGCCGATACTCCATAGCGTTCGCGGCCATCCCGACTTCCACATCGGTCACCCTCGCGCACTGTTCCGAGGCACGAGGCAATCGTGGATTCCCTGTATCAGCATGGGAACTTGTCGTGATCTCCTGACAGACCTGGGCATTCCGGCCCGCTACAGTATGGCCATCAACAGACAGGAGTCGAGGCAGCCATGAACACATTTGCTCTTCTCACCTTTATTGGCACAATGGGCGTGATCATTTCGTTCCTCTCCGGCGTCCGTGCAATGGCGCGTCATGGCGGATATGCGGGCGAAAAAGCATCAACCGCATGGCGTATGGTGTTCGATCTGACCGTTTTCACCACGATTCTGGCGGCACCACTTGCCAGTTGAGCTGCCTGTGCGTGTCCTTCTCGGCCGCGTCAAACAAGCCCTCGGCAAGCTGGTAGTAGCCGGTGAAGCGCTCTTGATTCGCCGCCATGTGCCGTGCTTTGTCTTGGATCAGCAAGCGTACCCACGGACATGTGCTGTGACAAAGTTCACGGTTCTTGCAGGGGTAGTATCGAAAAAACGCTGGGCAGTCGCCGGCATCTCTAGCGATCGTCAAGTTCTCGACGCAAATTCAGGAATGCGGTCCGCAGCACACGGTCACGCCGCTCCTCTTCAAATCCTTGTGGATCAGATCGTTACACTCAAGTTGCGTTTCCACGCCGTTCCTCTAAGGCGCTTGGCATGAAATCTGCACATGCTTGGTGCGGATTAACCAATTGGAGAGCGCGATCGTGACCTACCAGGATGAATTCAGTCATGCGAAAGCGGCGCAAGTTGCGGCACTGCCGGGCGACAGCGCGGAACCGCCGCGCACCGAGTCAGCGATTGTTGGTGGAATGCACACGACGGCCTGCGACCGGCACCTGTATGAAACCGGCCCCGATCTACCCGAGGATCTGGCGTCGATCGATGACGCATTCCTCGACCGCGTCAGGGCGCTGGCGTCATTCATTTAGGTGTGGCGCCCGCTAAGGGGAATAAACGCAGGACCGGCAACGGAAGTCCCGACAACGTGGACAACGGCAACAGCATCAATCCGGGGGCGTCGTGTGCTGGACTCGATCAACTGACGTTGGAGGCATCAATGGAGTCAATCACTGAGGCGGGAGTAAGAGTGCTCCCATGCAAGGAGGAAGCCGAGCGCCTGGCGACGCTGCGGGGCTACTACGCGCTGGAGACCGGATACGAACGGCGGTTCGACGACATTACGCTGCTCGCCTCCCGCTTCTGCGCCACGCCGGTCGCGCTGGTGGGCCTGGTCGATGAAACGCGCGTATTCTTCAAGTCGGCGCTGGGCTTCACCGTGTCCGAGGCGCCGCGCTCGCACGCGTTCTTCGATTACGCCATGCGCCGAGGCAAGGTGTTCGAGGTGCGGGACGCGAGCCGCGATCCGCGCTTCGAGCGGCACCCGTGGGTGGCGGGCGCGCCGCATGTTCGTTTCTACGCCGGAGCGCCAATCGTGGCGCCCGACGGGCATGTGTTGGGCTCGGTGTCGGTGATCGACTATGTGCGGCGGAAGTTGACCGACGAGCAGCGCGAGGCGCTGCAGTTCCTCGCGGCCCAGGTGATGGCGCAACTTGAACTGGGCGTGCTGGCGCCGCGCGATCCTCTCACCGGGCTCTACAACCGTCGCCACCTCACCGACGCACTGGCGCGGGAGTTGAGCCGTGCTGTGCGGCGTCGTTCCCGGCTTGGAGTGATCGCGTTGGACATCGATAACTTCAAGCACATCAATGACACCTACGGGCATGACGCGGGCGATGCGGCGCTGCGGGAGTTGGGCGCGCTGCTCACCGGCGGCATCCGCAAGGAGGACATCGCCTGCCGGCTGGGAGGCGAGGAGTTCCTGCTGGTCATGCCCGATGCCGCGACCGATGTGGTGGCGGCGCGCGCCGAGAAGCTGCGGGCGAAAGTTGAAGCGCTCGAACTCCGGCTGAACCCCGATCTTGTATGCCGGATAACGGTTTCGATCGGGGTCGCCGCCCATCCCGAGCATGGCGACACCCCCGAGGATCTCTTGTCGGAAGCCGAGCATGCGGTGTACCTCGCCAAGGGTGGCGGACGCAACCGGGTTGTCATCGCGCCGCGCGGGCTTGATTACCGCGCAACTTTGGGGAGGGACTCGGCTCCGGGGCTCGCTTACCCTGCGCCGAATGACCGCGCGCGCGCCCTCGGTAACGCGGACGCTCCCCAGGGGATCGCGCTGCCCGATGGCTACGCCATCATGCGGAGCTAGGCAAATCCGGAGGTGCACCGCCGTACCGATGTGAGGTCCAAGCATGTTCCCAGCCGTCGCTCACGTAGCAGCGCGCACAGTTATAGGCGACTACATCCGCGCCCTGCTGCAAAAGTTGTGCGGGCCCAGCCACGATCTGCAGCAGGGCTTGGCGCAAACCCAGCGCGGGCCGATTTTCGATGAGGTCACGGGAGTCCACAATCAGCGGCATCTCGTGGCGTTGCTGGAGCAGGAAAAATCGCGGAGCGATGCAGGGCAAGGCGTGTTTTGCGTGGGCATCGTCCATATCGACCCCCTCGGTCTGGTGGATGACTTCCACGGGCGCGCAACGCGTGACAATGTGCTGCGCCACGTAGCCGCTGCGATCGCGGTGGAATTGCGCGGGGTGGACGTGGTCGGCCGTTACGGCGACGAAAAGTTTGTCTTCGTTCTTCTCCAGACCCGTCTCGACCGAGCGTCCATTCCGGCGAAGCGCGTGCGCCGCCGGATTGCATCGCTGGAAATAGGCGGTCTGAGCCAGCCGTGCAAAGTTACCGCGTCGATCGGTCTGGCGGAGTTTAGGCGTGGCGAGGACATCGGCGCCTTGACACAACGGGCCGAATCGGCGCTGTCCTACGCTGAAGCCAGCGCCAGCAACTGCATCGATGCCGGTTGACGGCTACGCGAGCTGCCCAACCTGGCGCAATGATCCGGAGTCGCAACTGTGGATACAGCCAATGTGTGGTTAAACGAACTGCCGGTCACTTCCTGTGGTCGGCACATGCTGACCCTGGACAAGGCAAGACAAATCGCGCTGGTGAGCCCGACGATGTGGTGTGTCAGGCCCTATCGCATGGGTTACGCGATAGGGAAGCAAACAGCCTATCCGGAGTGGGACCTGTACTACGTTGTCAACGAGAACAATGAGCCCCTGTGTTTCGATGCCCTCGATGCGGCTGTGGAATTCCTGCGTTTCCAGCTACACATCTACCAAGCCATACTCTCGCTCACCCCGGAACTCATCGATGCCGCCTGAGCCGGCCACGGGATTTTCGTGAGGCGGCGAGAACAATAGCGAGACACAGGTCATGGACGGCGGAGATTTCGTGCAGGGTTATGTCGGCAGCACAGCGAATGGCTTTCTTGAATGGGAAGATCCGCGGGAAAGGTTTGCCCAGGCATTTGCGCAGAACGAATTCCTGCTGTACAGCCAACCGGTCGAGAAATTGGGATCGGGTGGCGACAACCGTCCACACACCGAGATTTACGTCCGGCTGAAAGAGGAAGAACAAAACGTGGTGCCGCCCGGAACCTTCCTCCCGCGACTTGAGCACTACAAGCTTGGGCCGACGCTCGACCAGCATGTGCTGCGGCGGGCTCTGGCCTGGTATCGCAGCAACAGGCGCGAGGTCGGATTCATTCTGCATATCAATCTCTGCCGGGGAACTTTGATCGACCTGGAATTTCCTTCACTCGTCGTCGCCGAATTGGAGACCGCCGGTTGCGGCGGTGACAGTCTTTGTTTTGAGATCCCGAGCGTTGACGGACCATCCGATCCGGTTACGCATGAGTTCGCCAGGAAACTCAAGGCGGCAGGCTGCAGTATTGCAGTCGGGGTTGACCACCCAAGCGGCGTAACATTCCGGCCAGCGAAGGATTTCGCGGCGGATTTCATGAAAATCGGCGGTGGCCTGACCAGAAACCTGGTGGGTAATATAGGATCTATCGCAAAGCTGCGTTCGCTCACTCGCGCATGTCGGACATTCGGTATTCAAACGGTCGCGCAGCATGTGGAAGACCGGGACACGCTGCTGATGCTGGGCGACTTGGGATTTGATTATGCCCAGGGATATGAGATTTCAAGGCCGGCGCCAATGGAGGATTCGCCCGCAACATTCCCTCAATGCGCCGCCCCGCTGCCCCCTGCGGGCCGCGGGTGTTACCCAGCGCTTCGATGACGTCCGTCGACCTCGATCCGCACTTCCTTTAGTCCGTCAACGCGTACATCTTCATGCAGGCGGCCGGCCTCGTAAACGACCATCTTGTCGGCTGCTTTCGATACGACGAACTGAAAGACACGCAATGAGACGGAATGCCGCGTGAAGGTTGCGATCCTCATAACTCCTCCGGATCCGGGACCGGGTCGCCGACGAGCGGCGTCTGCCAGTAGCGCCGATAAGTGGCGCGATAAGGCTCGACGCGGATAACACCCGCAACGCTGAAGTCGAGCGTAATGGCGCCGTCGCGGTCGGTGCGATAGATGCGGCTGCCGATCGCGCGATAGCGGTCGACCACTTCCTCATGCGGATGGCCGAAGCGGTTGCGGTAGCCCACCGGGAAAATCACCACATCCGGATTGACGCGGTCCACGAACCGCGCCATCGATGAAGTCTTGCTGCCCTGGTGCGGCGCAATCAACACCGGCACGCGCAACGCGTCACCGTACCCGCGCAACAGCGCCGTTTCCCCGCGCCGCTCGATGTCCGCCGGCAGCAGCGCCGCGCCGCCCTTCGCGGTGATCTTGATCACGCAGCTCCGGTCGTTATCCTTGAGTCCCGTTTCGGCGTAACTCGCGCGTGGCGGGTGGAGCATTTCGAACTGAACCCCGTCCCATTCCCAGTGCTGTTCGGCAAAGCACCGAAACGCCTGCTCCGCTATCAGCGGTAGGGGGTCCATGTCGGGCAGCGACGTGAGCAGCCTGTCCACCGGCAGCGCCTGCAGCACCGACAGTGCGCCCCCGGTATGATCCACGTCGTCATGACTGACGATCATGGTGTCAAGGCGCGCGATGCCAGAGGCACGCAGGAACGGCACCACAATGCGGTTGCCGCTGTCCGCCCCCGGACCGAAGGCCGGTCCGGTGTCGTAGAGAAGCGCGTGATTGCGCGTTCGCGCGACGACCGCAAGTCCCTGCCCCACGTCCAGCACGGTCAGCTTGAGGTCACCCTCCGCCATTTCAGGCCGCGGCGCGAGAAACAGCGGCAGCAGGCAGACCGCGCCAAGCCAGCGCGCGGGAAAACCCCGCGGCAGCAGCAGCCAGGCGACGCCGCCTACGGCAACTGGCATTGACCATGCGGGTGGCGCGCGCTGTTGCCAGACGGCGGCGGGCACGGCGCTCATCCATTCGAGCAACGACCCGCACCCCGCCATGACCAGGTGTGCTGCGCCCAGGACAAGATCGAACGGCAGCAGCATGCCGGCGAGCGTCAGCGGCACCACGATGAGGCTCACGACCGGAATCGCCACCGCGTTCGCCAGCGGCGAGATGATCGAGACTTGCTGGAACAGCGCGAGGAGGAGCGGTACCAGTCCCACCGTCACCGCCCATTGCACGTGGAGCCACGATTTGAGCCAGTGCGACTCGCCGATCCGGCCGACGGTCACATACAGGATCACCGCCACTGCGCTGAATGAAAGCCAGAATCCCGGCGCAAGTACCGCCCACGGGTCGAGCACCAAAACAACGAGGAGCGACGCCGCCAGGATCGTCGACACCGAACCCGTGATGCCGCACCAGAGAAAGATCGCCGCCACCACCAGCATGTAAAGCGTCCGCTGCGCGGGCACGGCGAAGCCCGCAAGCAATGTGTAGGCGAACGCCGCCGCGACGCCGCACAACGCCGCTGCTTTTTGCGCCGGCAGCCACAACGTGAGCCGCGCGCTCCGGCGCCACAGCCAGTAGGCCAGCACAAACGCCAGCCCGGAAAGCATCGTCACGTGCAAACCGGAAATGCTCATCAGGTGATTGACGCCAGTGCGCGTGAAGACCTGCCATTGATCCTGCGCAATGGCGCGCTGGTCCCCGATGCCGAGCGCGACCACCACCCCTGCGTACGGCCCGTCCGGCAACGCCCGCTGTATCCGTTGCCTGAGTGCGCCGCGCACCCCATCCACCCAGTAGCCCGGCCGGTGCACCATCCCCGCGAGTCTGCGGTTCTCGCCTTTGCTGCGCACGTAACCCGTCGCCCGTATCTCGCGTTCGAGCAACCACACCTCGTAGTCGAAGCCGTGCGGATTGGCGGTGCCGCGCGGCCGCCGAAAGCGCGCCGCCAGCTGCCAGCGCTCGCCGGCCCGCACGTCAGCGAGCGTGGGTGGAGCGCCTTCGCGGGCGGAACTGCCCCACCACGCGAGCACCACGCGGCGTGGCACGTGCGCGCCTTCCGTGAGCACCGTTTCGACGTCGAATTCGAACCGCACGCTGCGCTCGTAGACTTGCGGCAGGCTCGCGACGGTGCCGATGAGGGTCACGTCCCGTCCCTCCCACTCCGCGGGCAGCGCATCCGACATGCGCCAGTGGGCCGCAGCCGCCGCCCAGAAAAAACCCGCGGCGAGACACAACGCGCAGGTGAGCGCCCATCGGCTCACGCGCGTTGCCGCATGTTCGCCGCGCAGCAGGACCAGGGCCCCGGCGGTTGCCAGACTGCACGCGAGTGTCATGGCGGGGAGTTGCGCCTGCTGTTGCAGCAGCCAGACTCCGCCGGCGAAGAATACGACGCTCACCCACACGCTGCACGCCTCCTGTCGCACCTTCAACGCGGCAGATGACGGGCAGGCGTACCGCGTTCGGTAAAATGGCGCACATGGCACCCGAATACTGGAAGACCGCCGCCCGTGAACTCGCCCGCCGCGACGCGGTCTTGCGCGGACTCATCGCGCGGTTCCAGGGACTCGCTCTGGGCAGCCGCGGCAACGCTTTCCAGACGCTGGCGCGCGCCATTGTGGGCCAGCAGATTTCCGTCAAGGCTGCTCAGTCTGTCTGGAATCGGGTGGAAGCCGAAGTCGGCGCCGTCACACCTGCCAATGTCCTCGCGAAGGATCCCGGACAGTTGCGCGGCTGCGGACTCTCGCGGCAGAAGACGCTTTACCTCAGCGACCTTGCACAGCGCTTTGCCACCGGGATGCTGGATGCGGGTGCCTGGCGGCAGCTCGGCGACGAAGCATTGATCCTGGAACTGACCCAGGTAAAAGGCATCGGGCGCTGGACCGCGGAGATGTTCCTGATCTTCTATCTCGCGCGTCCCGATGTGCTGCCGCTCGACGACCTCGGCCTGCAGCGGGCCATGAATCTGCATTACGGTCGCGGCCGGCCACTGAGTCGGGAGAGGATGCGCCGGATCGCCGATACGTGGGCGCCGTGGCGCTCGGTTGCAACCTGGTATCTGTGGCGCAGCCTTGATCCCGTCCCGGTCGAGTACTGAGCCGTGACGCATCCCGAGTTTGTCGCGGCGTTACGCGAGGGGCGCGTCAGGGTGCAAATCGATCCTGGCGCAGCCGCGCGATACGTCAGCGCGCGGCTGCTGCTGCCTCACGTCATGCTGCCGGTACTGGGTGGCGGCGTCGCGCTGGCGCTCGTTGGCTGGATCTGGAGCGGTCTCGCCGTGCTTGCTGCCGGCATCGTGATCCCGCGTCTGATCAAGCGTTCGGCGTCCCATTTCATCCTGATCCAGGTGATCGACGACGAACGGATTTACAACGAAGTCACCGAGGCCGGCGTTCTGCGGGTTCACCCGGTTGTCTGAGGAATCGTGAAAGCCCTGAACGAGGTTTCCCGCGGTTTCCGCGATACCGACGGCCCGCGCGGATCACGATTGCGGCTTCAGCACGCCGTCGATCAACTGCAACACGCGGTGGGCGCGGGCGGCGAGCTCGCGATCGTGAGTGACGATCACGAAGCTCGTGCCGAGATTCTGATTCAACGCCAGCATCAGGTCGAACACCGTCTGCGCGTTATGGCGATCGAGGTTGCCGGTTGGTTCGTCGGCAAGCACGCAAGCCGGCTGCGTGACCAGTGCACGGGCGAGGGCCACGCGCTGGCGCTCGCCGCCTGACAACTCGCCCGGGGCGTGTCCCAACCGGTGACCCATGCCCACCTTCACCAGTATCTCCGCTGCGCCCGCCCGCGCCTGCTCCGCCGGCACGCGCCGGATGAGCAGCGGCATCGCGACATTCTCCAGCGCGGTGAACTCGGGCAACAGGTGGTGAAACTGGTAGACGAAACCCAGCGCCCGGTTACGCGTGGCGCCGCGCTGCGCTTCGCTCTGCCGGCGCAGGTCCTGTCCCAGGATCATGATTTCCCCCGCGCTTGCCTCATCCAGGCCGCCGAGCAGATGCAGCAGCGTGCTCTTGCCCGAGCCCGAGGCGCCCACGATCGCGACGCGCTCGCCGGCGCCGACGTCCAGGTCGACCCCATGCAGCACCGGCACTTCGACCTGCCCCTGCCAGAAGCTCTTGCGCAGGCCACGACACGAAACGACGGCGGCCTGACTGATCGCGTCACTCGTCACTCGTCACCCGTCACTCGTAGCGCAGCGCCTCGGCCGGATTCACCTTGGCCGCCCGGTAGCTGGGATAGATGGTCGCCACCAGGCTCAACGCGAACGAAGCGACCGCGGTGATGACGACGTCCGGCATCTGCAATTCCGACGGCAGGTCGGAGATCAGGTACACGTCCTTGGCGAAGAACTTGAAGCCGAACAGGTTTTCGATGAAAAGCACGACGGTGTCCACGTTGAGCGCAAGCAGCACCCCGCTCACCACCCCGAGCACGGTGCCCAGAACGCCGATCATGGTGCCTTGAATCATGAAGATCCCGGTGATGCTGCGCGGGCTCGCCCCCAGCGTGCGCAGGATCGCGATATCGGCCTGCTTGTCCTTCACCGCCATCACCAGGCTCGACACGATGTTGAACGCGGCGACCGCGATGATGAGAAAGATGATCAGAAACATCATGCGTTTCTCGATCTGGATGGCACGCAGCAGGTTGGCGTGCTGCATCGTCCAGTCGCTGATGAAAACCGGTTTCGTGATCGCGCGCGAAAGATCGCGCGCGACCGCCCCGGAGCGGAACAGGTCCTTGAGCTTGAGCCGCACGCCCGATACGTCTTCGCCGAAGCGAAACAACTTCTGTGCGTCCTCGAGGTGCACGAGCGCGAGGCCCGAATCATATTCGAAATGGTCGACGTTGAAGACGCCGACCACCGTGAACTGCTTGAGCCGCGGCAGGATTCCTGCCGGCGTGACCTGCCCCTGGGGCGCGACCAGCACGACTTTCTCGCCCACCGCCACTCCCAGGGCGCGCGCGAGCTGGCCTCCTAGTATGATGCCGAATTCGTTCGCGCGCAGCGCCTCGAGGCGCCCGCTGCGCATGTGGCGTGCGAAATCCGCCACCCGCTCCTCCTGCTCGGGCAGAATGCCCCGGATGAACGCGCCGCGCACCGCGGAACCGTAAGTGAGCAGCCCCTGGGCATTGATGTAGGGAGCCGCGGCGAGCACCTGCTCGTGGCGCATTGCCTGCGCGGCGACCTCCTGCCAGCCGTCGAGCGTCTTGTCGCCGGCGGAGATCTGGACGTGCGAGGCGACGCCGAGGATGCGCGTGCGGATTTCGCGCTGGAACCCGTTCATCACCGAGAGCACGGTGATCAGCACCATCATGCCGAGCGCCATGCCCGTGACCGACATCACCGAAATGAACGAAATGAAGCGCGTGCGCTGCCTGCTGCGCGTGTACCTCAGTCCGATGAAAAGCTCGTAGGAATTCAAGGCGGGCCGAGATGAAATAAGGGGGAGTTTGCCACAAGGCGTCACGCAAATCACGCACGGCCCTGTGTTAAACTGCGGCCCGACCGGCGCATCCATGCTGTGCACGCTTCTGCTTCCCGATCTCTTCCTGCCGCGTGCCGTCCACGACGACGCGTATCGCGACCTGCAACTGCCGGCCCTCGAGCGGTTGTTGTCGCGCTCGGATTCGACCACGCTTCCCGGGCAAGGCTTCGAAGCCTGGCTGTGCCAGGCATTTGGCGCTGCACCGCAGCCGGACTGGCCGGTTGCGGCGCTCACGCTCCTCGTGGATCGCGGCGGCGACGACGACGGGGGCTTCTGGCTGCGCGCGGATCCGGTGCATCTGCGCGCCACCCGCGATCGCGTCCTGCTGTCCGACGCCAGCGTTCTTTCCATTCGGCCGGAGGAGGCCGACACGCTCGTAGCGGCACTGAACGCCTATTTCGCCGACGACACCCGGCAGTTCTTTGCCCTCCACCCGCAGCGCTGGTATCTGCGTCTCAACGCCCACCCTCAGATCGCGACGCGCACGCTGCTCGAGGCGATCGGCAAGGATATCCATCCGCTGCTGCCTGCCGGTCCCCAGGCGCTGTATTGGCATCGCATGGCGAACGAAATCCAGATGCTGTTGCATGCCCATGCCGTAAACGAGGCGCGCGCGGAGCGCGGTGACCCCATCATCAACAGCGTCTGGCTGTGGGGCGGCGGTCATCTCCCCAGCATTTCCACCGGCGGATTTCATGGGCTCTGGAGCAAGGATGCGCTCGCCCTCGGGCTGGCGCGGAACGCGGGACTGCCCGCGGCGCCGAACGGCGATGCCCCCGGCCCGTGGCTGGAGTCGGTGACACGGGCGGCGCGCGGCGGACACCACCTGGTCGTGCTCGATCAATTGATGCTGCCGGCTCGCCATGGCGACCTGCCGATGTGGCGCGAGCGCCTTGCGCGGCTCGAGCAGGAGTGGTTTGCGCCGCTGCTGCGGGCCGTGCGCGACCGCCGTGTCACGCGTCTCAACATAGCGGCGATCGGACCGGATCGCGGCGTCCGGTTCGAGGTCACACCTGTCGCTCTGCTGCGGGTCTGGCGCGCCGGGGCGCCGCTCGCCGCGCACGCCGCGACTCACACGGCCTGAGCCGGCATGCCGGTCTTCACGACGCGTGACCCACCGGCCGAAGTCACGGCCCGCCTCATCGCACAGGGCGAGAACGCCCTGCTCGCGCGGCTGTATGCCGCGCGGGGTGTCGCCTCGGTGGAAGAAACCCGCGCCGACCTTGCGCGCCTCGAACCGCCTCACCGGATGCAGAACCTGGGCGCGATGGCAGCGCTGCTCGCCGACGCCATCGCAAACCAGAAGCGCCTGTTGATCGTAGCGGACTACGACACCGACGGCGCGACGGGGTGCGCCGTGGGACTGCGGGCGCTGCGCGGGTTCGGCGCGCACGTCGATTACCTCGTGCCGGATCGTTTCCGCTTTGGCTACGGCCTGACGCCCGAAATCGTCGAGCACGCCTTTGCAGCGCGGCGCCCCGACATACTGATCACCGTTGACAACGGCATCGCCAGCGTCGATGGCGTAGCCGCAGCCAATCGCCTCGGGCTGAAGGTGCTCATCACCGACCACCACCTGCCTGGAGATGAATTGCCCCAGGCGTCCTGCATCATCAATCCCAACCAGCCCGGCTGCGGGTTTCCGAGCAAGAACCTCGCGGGCGTCGGCGTCATGTTCTACCTCATGCTCGCGCTGCGCGCCGAACTGCGGCAAAGGGGCGCCTTCAGAACAATGCAGAATGAGGAATGCGGAATGCGGAATGAAAGCACAAGCAATTCATCATTCATCAATCATCAATCATCATTCCCGACAGGCGAGCCCAACCTCGCCGCCCTGCTCGATCTGGTGGCCCTCGGCACGGTCGCGGACGTGGTGAAGCTCGACGCCAATAACCGCATACTCGTGAGCCAGGGGCTGAAACGCATACGCGGCGGCCAGCTGCAGCCCGGCGTCGCAGCGCTGTTTCAGGTTGCCGGTCGCGACCCGCGCCGCGCGTCCGCCTACGATCTCGGTTTCGCGCTCGCCCCGCGCCTCAACGCCGCGGGCCGGCTCGCGGACATGGCGCTCGGCATCGAGTGTCTCGTGACCGACGACCCGCAGCGGGCCGCAGCCATCGCCACAGAACTCGACGGGCTCAATCGCGAGCGCCGCAACATCGAGGCTGACATGCAAGAAGCCGCCCTCGCGGCAGTGGAACGGGTCTCGCCGGGCAACAATTTCAGCCTCAGCCTGTTCGACGCGGATTGGCACCAGGGCGTCGTCGGCATCGTCGCCTCGCGCATCAAGGACCGTTATCACCGGCCGACGATCGCATTCGCGCGTGCAGGCAACGGCGAACTCCGGGGATCGGGCCGCTCGATTGCCGGGCTGCATTTGCGCGACGCCCTGGACCGGGTGGCGAAACGTCATCCTGACCTGATCCTGAAGTTTGGCGGACACGCGGCGGCGGCAGGACTCACGTTGCGAGAATCGGACTTCGGGCGCTTCGCGGATGCTTTCGAGGCGGCGGCACGTGAAGCCCTGACGCCGGCCGACCTCGAAGAGGAGATCGCCACCGACGGCTCGCTCGCGGTTGGGGACACGAGCGTCGAAAATGCAGCACTGCTTAAAGCGCAGATATGGGGACAGGGATTCCCGGAGCCGTTGTTCCTCGACCAGTTTGAGGTTCTCGGCCAGCGCGTGGTGGGCCAGCGCCACCTCAAGCTGCGGCTCGCGCGTGAACGGCGCGAGTTCGACGCGATCCTTTTCGGCACGACCGTGCGGCTGCCACAGCGGATCGAGGCCGTCTACCGCCTCGACCTCAACGATTTCAACGGCAGTCGCAGCGCACAGCTCATACTGCGGCACTGGACAGCCGCAACGGAGTGACACCGCGTGATGCGGCGCCGTTTTCGCCATCGACCCTCCACGTGGCTTTGCGCTAGGCAGATCCTGCGGCAGAGGCCTGCGCTAGCGGGGGGCGATGGATCCCCGGTGCCACGTGCCACGTCGTGTATAATTCTTGTTTTTTCAGGGCCTTACTCGATGGAAGCGGAACGAATCAACGCCCTTGCGAAGCAGTTGGAGGACATCCAGGCGCGCGCTGCGGATCTGCGGAGGTATCTTTGACTATGACGCCAAGACGGTGCGTCTTGATTTTCTGCGAAAGGAGCTGGAAAAACCGGATGTCTGGTCCGACAGTAAACGCGCCCAGGAGCTCGGCAAAGAGAAAAAGCAGCTTGAAACAGTCGTAGAGCGGCTCGACTCGACGGCCGCTGCGCTTGGCGATTCGATAGCACTGTTCGAACTGGCCGAGGCCGAGCAGGACGACGGGACGCTTGAAGCCATCGGCAAGGACGTCACCGCGCTTGAAACGACGGTCGCGGACATGGAGTTCAAGCGCATGTTCTCCAATGCGATGGACTCCAACAACTGCTTCGTCGATATTCAGGCCGGGTCCGGCGGCACCGAGGCGCAGGACTGGGCCGCCATGCTCGAACGCATGTACCTGCGCTACTGCGAGCGCAAGGGATTCAAGGCGGCGCTGCTGGAAGAGTCACCCGGGGAAGTCGCCGGCATCAAGAGCGCGACCCTGAGGGTGAACGGCCCCTACGCCTATGGCCATCTGCGCACCGAGACCGGCGTGCATCGCCTGGTGCGTAAGTCGCCGTTCGACGCCAATAACCGGCGGCATACATCCTTCGCGAGCCTCTTCGTCTACCCCGAGGTCGATGAAACCATAGAAGTCGAGATCAATCCGGCGGATCTTCGCATCGACACGTTTCGCGCCTCCGGCGCCGGCGGCCAGCACGTCAACAAAACGGACTCGGCGGTGCGGATCACGCACCTTCCGACCAATATCGTGGTGCAGTGCCAGAACGACCGTTCGCAGCACCGTAACCGCGCCGAGGCCATGGCGATCCTGAAATCGCGCCTCTACGAACTCGAGTTGAGAAAGCGCAACGAGGAGAAAAAGGCGCTCGAAGACACCAAGACCGATATCGCATGGGGCCACCAGATCCGGTCTTACGTGCTGGATCAGTCGCGGATCAAGGATCTGCGCACCAACGTGGAAATCGGCAATACCCAGGCCGTGCTCGACGGAGATCTCGACGATTTCATCGCCGCCAGCCTGAAGCAGGGAATTCAATAAGGGCGGGATGCTGATGGAAGACACCAACCAGATCATCGAAGAGCGCCGCGCGAAATTGAAGGCGTTGCGGGAGAAGGGCGTCGCCTATCCCAACGACTTCTGGCGCCAGAACCTTGCAGCCGAACTCGTTGAAAAATACGAGAAGGTCGACCGCGACACGCTCGATCTCCATCCCGTGATCGTCAAGATCGCAGGCCGGATCGTGCTGAAGCGCGTCATGGGCAAGGCGAGTTTCGCCACCATCCAGGATATGAGCGGTCAGATCCAGCTTTACCTTACCGACAGCTATCCCGGCGAGGAGCAGCACGAAGCCTTCAAGCACTACGATATCGGCGACATCATCGGGGTCAACGGCGTGTTGTTCAGGACCCGTACCGACGAGGTTACGGTGCGGGTGAGGGACTTGCGGCTGCTCACGAAATCTCTGCGTCCCTTGCCGGAGAAGTTCCACGGCCTCACCGACCAGGAGTTGAAGTACCGCCAGCGTTACGTCGATCTGATCGTCAACGAGGAGTCGCGTCTCGTATTCGTCCAGCGCTCGCGCATCATCCAGGCGATGCGGAATTTTCTGCTGGGGCGGCGCTATCTGGAGGTGGAAACCCCGATGATGCAGCCCATCCCCGGCGGCGCCGCCGCGCGGCCGTTCGTCACCCATCATAACGCGCTCGACATGGATCTCTATCTGCGCATCGCGCCGGAACTGTATCTGAAACGGCTGGTAGTGGGCGGGTTCGAAAAAGTGTTCGAGATCAACCGCAACTTCCGCAATGAGGGCATCTCGACGCGCCACAACCCCGAGTTCACCATGTTGGAGTTCTACGTGGCATACGCGGACTACGAATTCATGATGGAGTTGGTGCAGCAGATGCTGCGGGAAGTCGCGCAGGCCGCGCTTGGGACAATGATCGTTTCCTACCAGGGAAAGACCCTCGACTTCAGCAAGCCGTACGAGCGACTCACCATTACCGAAGCCCTCACGAAATACCACCCCGAGTTCACCGATAGCGTGCTGGGCGACCGGGAGATGCTGATCGCGCAGCTCAACGCGCGTGGCATCGCGTACCGCGCGACAGACGGCATCGGCGGCCTTCAGTTGACGCTTTTTGAAAACACCACCGAGCAGTTGCTGTTCGAGCCGACCTACATCATCAACTACCCGGCGGAGACCTCGCCGCTCGCCAGGCGCAGCGACAAACACCCCGGCATGACCGAGCGCTTCGAGCTCTACATTGCGGGCCGCGAGATCGCCAACGGCTTCTCCGAACTGAACGATCCGGAAGACCAGGCGGCGCGTTTCCGCGAGCAGTCCGCGAAGAAGGACGCCGGCGATGCCGAGGCCATGCATTACGATGCCGATTACATCCGCGCCCTCGAATACGGGCTTCCGCCGTGTGCCGGCGCCGGCATCGGCGTCGATCGCCTGGTGATGCTGATGACGGATTGTCCCTCGATCCGCGACGTGATTCTTTTCCCCCACCTGCGCCCCGAATGACCGCGCGGCCCACGACATGACTGAGCAGGCGCTGTGGCGGCCGACACCCGAGCAGGCCGCCGCATCCAACCTTACGGCCTTCATGCGCCACGTGCGCGCGCGGCACAACGTGCGAGTGGAAGACTACGCCGCCCTGCATGAGTGGTCGGTTTCGGAACGGGCGGATTTCTGGTCGGCCGTCTGGGAGTTCTGTGGCGTAAAGGCGCGACGGCGTAGCGGCGTGGCGCTGGCCGACGGCGACCGCATGCCCGGCGCCCGCTGGTTCCCCGGTGCCCGGCTCAACTTCGCGGAGAACCTGCTGCAGCGAAGCGACGATGCGATGGCGGTGGCGTTCTGGGGCGAGGACCGGCTGAAAAGCCACATTACCTATGGCGAGCTACACGCTGAAGTATCGCGCTTTGCACAAGCGCTGCGCGCTGCGGGCATCGTACCCGGCGATCGGGTCGCCGCCTACATGCCCAACCTGCCGGGCACGCTCATTGCCATGCTCGCGGCCACCAGCATCGGTGCGGTATGGTCTTCGTGTTCTCCGGATTTCGGCGTGCAAGGCGTGCTGGACCGCTTCGGCCAGATCGCGCCGCGGATACTGATCAGCGCCGATGGCTACTTCTACGCCGGCAAGACGATCGACGTGCTGCCGC
>MEQT01000032.1 GCA_001770325.1 Betaproteobacteria bacterium RIFCSPLOWO2_02_64_14 | reverse complement strand
CCGCTATCCGGCAGACGAGCCCGGCGGTATTTAGTGACCTGAGTCGTAAAATCGCAGCACACGTAGGTTGGGCTGAACGCAGTGATGCCCAACATGGTACGAACGTCGATTGTTGGGGTTCTCGTCGTTCACCCCAACCTACGATCTAACGGGTCTTCAGCAGATCGACCAGCGAAGTGGCGTCGGCGAGTGTTTCGAGACGATCGCAGCAGGAGATGATCTCGTCCTGGGCAGCTCGGGTGAGCCGCTTTGCGGTCACCTTGCGGAATTTCTCCAGCACGTCTTCGCGCGGAATCGGCCGGTCCTTGGCGCCACGCGCACGTCCCCACGCGCTCAATACGGTGCCATCCTTGAGCTCGACTTCGAGCGGATTGCCCTCGGCCGAGCCGGTGCCGTCCAGGGCGGGATCGCGCGTGATCGAGATCCGTTCGATCAATTCGAGGACTTTCGGATCGCGGATTTTCTCCTCGGTGAACTGATCGACGAACACGTCGTTTTCCAGCAGCATGATCGCCGCAACGAAATACAGGTTCAATTGGGCAGATGTGATCGTCGTCGGCGTATACGCCCAGGCCACGTTCTGGTGGTAGCCCTTGCCGAGCCGGATGCGCACCTCCTTGATCTCGGCCGGTGGAAGCGGGTGTTGGCGGCGCAGCTCCTTGATCGCTTCCAGCGAGCCGTGATTGGGTATGCGGCTCGCCCACATCTTGAAGCGCACGTCGGCCGTGTGCCAGGTCTTGCCCAGATCCTTGGTGATCTGAGTGAGATCATAGGCCGGCGGCTGGCGGTTGCCGGTGTGCGCGGCGCAGAATCCGCCATACTCGGCCTCGAACACGTTGTCCGCGTTGGTGAAGCCATTCTCGGCGAGAAGCGCGCCGAATGTTCCCGCGCGCGCAGCCTGCCCCGCGAGGAGCCGCTTTCCCATCCCGCCGTGATGCGTGAACATGAGACTCGCGGCCTGCTGCCCGGCGTGTCCCAGGGCGTGCACGACCTGGTCGGCATCGAGCCGCAGCGCCGCTGCCGCGCTTGCCACGGATGCAAAGGTGCCCATCAGGCCGGGATTGTGGAATCCAATGCCCTCGTGCGGGACCCTCCCCACGCTGTTGTTGACGCGCGCCGCCGTCTCGATGCCGGTTACGATCGCGGCGATCACTTCTTTGCCTGAAATCCCTCCGCGGTGCTGGCCGGCGGCGAGCGCGGAACTGAGCGTCACGGAGCCGTTATGGCCGCCGGGACCGACGTCATCGAGCTCGAACCCGTGCACGGCGGTAGCGTTGATCATCGCCGCGGTCGGCGCCGAAAAACGCAATGGCGTGCACCAGACCTGGATACGCCCCGGCGCTTCCATGGCCTGAGCCGTCGCGCGCAACCGTTCGCACCACGGCAGCCCGGTGCCGAATATCCCGACCCCGAGAGAGTCGAGCACGAGCAGCTTGGTGTGTTCGACGACTTCTTTCGGCAGTGCGTCAAAGCCGGCGCCGGCAATGTATTCGGCAAGCGCGCGCGTACGAATGTTGTCGTGCATTCCGCCCGTCAGTCAGTGACGTAAATCAGGGCCGCGATCGGCTCGCAATCCACACATGCTTTTTGCTCAAGGCTCTCAGGGACCCGGTCGCAGGACGGCCTCGTCGCCCTCGATTTCGATGCGGGTGTTGAAGGGCGCACTGCGCCGGCCGATCTTCGCCACCATGTCCTGCTCGTCGCGCAGCGCCCGCAACACGGTCTCGTTGCGGTCGTTGTGCCGTACGAACCGGAACGCGGCGCGTTCGATATTGCGGCCGGCGAGCGTCACTTGCGCCATCATGCCCACCCAGTCGCCATGTTTTCTGCCGCCGTGGCCGGTATGAAACGAGAAGCTGCCGAGCCCGTAGAAAATCGGCTTGCCTTGGTAGATTTCCACCGGCAGGGAAAAGTGTGGGCCGTGGCCGATGACGATGTCCGCGCCGGCGTCGACGGCAGCGTGGGCGATTTCACGCATGTAGTCCAGCACCTCTTCGTGCAGCCCCCAGTGATGCGAGGCCACCACGACATCCGCGTGCTCTTTCAGCGCGGCCAGCTCTTTGCGGTATTGCGCAAGGTAGTCCGCGTCTGCCCAGGTGACAATCACGGGCGGCACCCCGGGGCGGTTGGCCGGCGGAATCTCCGGCCGCGTCTTGTGCAGAGGTAACTGGTAGGCGGTATGCCCGCGCAATGCCGCAACGCCCGGTGTGTGTTCCGTTGCCTCGTGGTCGGTGGGCCAGTAAACCGAGGTACGCTGCACGAATCCGAATTTCAGCCCGTTGCGCTCGATGATTGCCGGGGCGCGCGCTCTCTCCCGGTCGAGGCCGGCACCCGCATGCGCGATGCCGAGCTTGTCCAGTTCCGCAACGGACGACCGTATGGCGTCGCCGCCGTAGTTCACATTGTTGGCGATGCCCACCGCGTGAATTCCCGCGAGGGTGAGTGCGCGTCCGGCAGAGGGAGCGGCGTAGAATCCCTCGTTTGCGACCGAGTGCCCGGCCGGCGGCTGATAGAGGCAGCATTCCAGATTGGCGAAGGCAACGTCCGCACGCTTCAGCGTTTCGGCCACGCGAGCGAACGGGACCGCAGGGTCGTCGACGTTCATCAGGTTGACGTCGCCGGTGAATATCATGGTGTGAGGCATGGGGGAATGTCCTTCGTCGTATTCCGGCGTGAGCGGCTGGGGGGCCGCGCGATTATAGCCGACAGGCCGCTGATGCAGCAGCGGTCACCGCTGTAACCCCGGAGCCTGGCCGGCGCCACAACATGAGTGAGAGTTTTTCACGCAAGCGTGAATTATTATATGCTGCGAAGCAACAAAAAAGGCTTGCCCGGAGTCGGTGTCAGGCGCATAATGCAGGCGTGTTCGGTGCTCGCTCGAGTGCCGGGCGCAACTCCTCCAAAACCTCCTCCTTTGGTGGAACTTTAGCGCAACACCACAAGTGTTGCGCTTTTTTTTGGCCGTTCGGCCCGAAGCGGGCGCTGTCTCTGGCATGGGAATGTGGCAATGCACAATAACTGCCCGGTTTCCAAGTCGTCAGACAAGCGCATTTTGTTCGTAATTCGGGCGCAACGCATGCGGCGCATATTGTCCGTACCGCCTTTCTTCCCCTGTCCTTCGCCTTCACGTTTTGCGGCTCGCCTTCGTGGGACGCTGAGCCGGACAGGCCGCCGTCGCACGTTCAGGCAGCGGCGCGCGCGGCCTGATTTCTTGAATGACGCGGGTCGTGCCGGCAATTCCGATGTACGTTGTCGCGCCTCGCGGCCATGCGTTAAGCTTGAACCCTCGCGCGCTGTCGCTCGGCCTCGTTTTCTGATTGTTGACTGCGGTCAAGGCCGCGACGCTTGCGGCTGGTTAGATTTTGCTGCGCGGGCAAGAAGATGAAAATCCACGAATATCAAGCGAAGGAAGTATTGCGCAAGTTCGGCGTCGTCACGCCGCGCGGCATCCCCTGTTTCACCGTCGACGAGGCCGTGCGTGCAGCCCAGGAGCTTGGCGGAAAGACATGGGTCGTGAAAGCCCAGATCCACGCCGGCGGCCGCGGCAAGGGAGGTGGCGTCAAGCTGGCGAAGTCGGTGGAGGAAGTGCGGCAACACGCGAGCCAGATTCTCGGCATGCAACTGAAGACCCCGCAGACCGGGCCCCAGGGCCAGAAGGTGCGGCGGCTCTTCATCGAGGAAGGCGCTAGCATCAGGAAGGAATACTACGTCGGCATGGTCGTGGACCGCGGCTCGCAGCGCGTGGTGCTGATGGCATCCAGCGAGGGCGGCATGGACATCGAGGAAGTCGCTGCCCGCACTCCCGAGAAGATACACAAGGCCGCGATTGACCCGTTCGCTGGCCTGACCGATCGCGACGCGGAAGACATTGCGCTCAAGATCGGCCTGCCGGAAAAAGCGGTGCGCGAGGCACGCGACCTGTTCAAGAACCTCTACCGCGCGTTCGACGAAACCGATGCCTCGCTGGCGGAGATCAATCCGCTGATCCTCACCACCGATGACAAGGTGGTCGCGCTTGATGCGAAACTCAATTTCGACGACAGCGCGCTCTTCCGCCACCCGGATATCGTGGCCATGCGCGATCTGGACGAGGAGGACCCGGCGGAGATCGAGGCGTCCAAGCATGATCTGTCCTACATCCAGCTCGACGGCGACATCGGCTGCCTGGTGAACGGCGCGGGGCTTGCGATGGCGACCATGGACATCATCAAGCTCTATGGCGGCAGCCCGGCCAACTTTCTCGACGTGGGCGGCGGCGCCTCCACCGAAAAGGTGACCGAAGCGTTCAAGATCATGCTGAAGAATCCGAAGCTGAAGGCGATTCTCGTCAATATTTTCGGCGGCATCATGAAGTGCGACGTGATCGCGGCGGGTGTCGTCGTCGCGGCGCGCGAGGTGAAATTGCGGGTGCCGCTCATCGTCCGGCTCGAAGGCACCAACGTGGACCTCGGCAAGAAGCTCCTCGCCGAATCAGGCCTGCCCATCATCTCGGGCAGCAACATGGCCGATGCCGCGCAGAAGGTGGTCGCGGCCGTCAGCGGCAAGCAGTGAAGCGAGGCCCATGTCCATCTTGATCAACAAAGACACCCGGGTCATCACCCAGGGCATCACCGGCAAGACCGGGCAGTTCCACACCAAGATGGGCAAGGAATACGCCAACGGACGGAACTGTTACGTCGCGGGCGTGACGCCCAGAAAGGGCGGGCAAAGCTTCGAGGAGATACCGATCTACGAGACGGTGCGCGACGCGAAGCAGGCCACCGGCGCGAATGTATCGGTGATATACGTTCCTCCGCCATATGCCGCCGCGGCGATCGACGAAGCGGTCGACGCCGAGCTCGATCTGGTGATCTGCATCACCGAGGGCATACCCGTGCGCGACATGATCCGCACGCGCCGAAAGATGCAGGGCCGGAGCACCTTGCTCGTCGGTCCCAATTGCCCGGGTGTGATCACTCCGGACGAGATCAAGATCGGCATCATGCCGGGACACATCCACAAGAAGGGGCCCGTCGGCGTGGTGTCGCGCTCGGGTACGCTTACCTACGAGGCCGTCGGCCAGCTGATGGAAGTGGGCCTTGGGCAATCCTCGTGCGTGGGCATCGGCGGCGACCCGGTAAACGGGTTGAAGCACATCGATGTGATGCGCATGTTCAATGACGATCCCCGGACCGAGGCGGTGGTCATGGTGGGCGAGATCGGCGGCTCGAACGAGGAAGAATGCGCGCGCTGGGTCAAGGACAACATGAAGAAACCGGTGGTCGGATTCATCGCCGGGTTGACCGCTCCGCCGGGAAAGCGCATGGGCCACGCGGGGGCGATCATTTCCGGAGGCAAGGGAACAGCGTCGGAGAAGATCGCCGTGATGGAGGAGTGCGGGATCAAGGTCACACGCAACCCCGCCGAGATGGGAAAGCTGCTGAAATCCGTCCTCAGGTAGTGTCAACGGTCAATCGGGCTGCGCGGGTCGTGGTGCGAGCCCCCGCCGCATTCACGAATAACATCAAGTCCTGCCGGCGGATTGAGCCGGTTCATGGAGGAAGATAAGTTGGCAAGCGCTGACTTCAGGCGCGACACCATGGCGCGCGGAAAGCCGAAAGGCCGTATGGTGGAGTCGACCGCGGCGGCCGAGGTCGCCGCGCTGCTGGGCGACGCGCCGCCGCGGCGCGACCTGTTGATCGAATACCTGCACCACATCCAGGATCGCTACGGCCATATTTCAGCCGCGCATGTCGTCGCTCTGGCACGCGAAATGAAACTCGCGATGACCGAGGTCTATGAGGTGGCGACGTTCTACCACCATTTCGACGTCGTGAAGGAGGGGGAGGCGACACCGCCCGCCCTCACGGTGCGCGTATGCGATTCGCTGTCGTGCGAGCTGGCGGGCGCCAGCGGACTGATGGATGCGCTCAAACGCGCACTCGGCGATGGCGTGCGGGTCATTCCGGCGCCATGCCTGGGACGCTGCGAGCAGGCGCCGGTGGCGGTCGTCGGCCAGAATCCGGTGGCGCGCGCCAGCGTGGATAAGGTCAAGCCTGTCGTCGAATCGAAAAAGACCACCTGTCGCGTCGGCAAGTACATCGGCTACGACGAGTACCGCCGCGATGGGGGCTATCGCATCGCCGCCGAGTGCCTCGCCGGGCGGCGCGACGCCGAACCCATCCTCAAGACGATGGAGGATTCCGGCCTGCGCGGCCTGGGTGGGGCCGGCTTTCCCGCTGGACGCAAGTGGCGCATCGTCAGGGGAGAACTCGCGCCGCGGGTGATGGCGGTCAATATCGACGAGGGCGAGCCGGGCACCTTCAAGGATCGCTACTACCTCGAGCGCGATCCGCACCGCTTTCTCGAAGGCGTGGTGATCGCCGCGTGGACGGTCCAGATCGCCGAGGTCTACATCTATCTGCGCGATGAATACGCCGGTTGCCGCGCCATCCTCGAGCGCGAGCTGAAGGCGCTTCAAGCCGACCCGCCGTGCCCGCTGCCGCCGATCCACCTCCGGCGCGGCGCAGGCGCGTACATCTGCGGCGAAGAGTCCGCGATGATCGAGTCGATCGAAGGCAAACGCGGCATGCCGCGCCTGCGGCCGCCATACGTGGCGCAGGTCGGGCTGTTCGGTTATCCCACGCTCGAGCACAACATGGAAACGCTCTACTGGGTGCGCGCGATCATCGAAAAGGGCGGCGACTGGTTTGCATCACAAGGACGCCATGGCCGCAAGGGGCTGCGCTCGTTCTCGGTGTCCGGCCGGGTGAAGAAGCCGGGTGTGCATCTCGCGCCGGCCGGCATCACGGTCAAGGAACTCATAGCCGAGTACTGTGGGGGCATGCTGCCGGGCCACAGGTTCTACGCCTATCTGCCAGGTGGCGCGTCGGGCGGCATCCTGCCGGCCGGCATGGGCGACATTCCGCTCGACTTCGACACCTTGAACCTGCACGGTTGTTTCATCGGATCGGCTGCAGTCATCATTCTTTCCGACAAGGACAAAGCCGCGGCTGCGGCGCGCAACGTCATGAAATTCTTCGCCGATGAATCCTGCGGCCAATGCACGCCGTGCCGCGTCGGAACCGCCAAGGCGCTCGCGCTGATGGAAAAACCGCGCTGGGATCAGGGGTTGCTCGAGGAACTTTCCCAGGCGATGGCGGACGCATCGATATGTGGTCTCGGGCAGGCCGCGCCCAACCCGATACGCAGCGTGATCAAGTTCTTTCCACATGAGATCAAGTGAGGCGATAGACGAGAGACGATAGACGATAGACGAGAGAAGAGGATGGCCGCTGTTCGCGTCTCTCCTCTTTCCCCTCTCGCCTCTCCTCTCTTCACCGAAGGTGACTTATGACTGCGATGACGAAGGAAGAGCAGGCAGCGATGCCGGTCGAATTCAAGCTGAACGGGCGGGATGTCGTCGGCTACGCGCACGAGACGATCATCCAGACCGCGCAGCGCCACGGCCTGGAGATCCCGCATCTTTGCTACAAGGAAGGGCTCCGTCCCGACGGCAACTGCCGCGCGTGCATGGTCGAGATCAAGGGCGAGCGCGTGCTTGCGCCCTCATGCTGCCGGAAGCCCGCGCCGGGCATGGAGGTCACGACGGACAGCGACCGCGCCCGGCATTCGCAGAAGATGGTGCTGGAACTGCTGCTCTCCGACATGCCGGTCGAGCGCCACACGCTCGATTCCGAACTGGACCGCTGGGCGGGCGCGCTCAAGGTCGGAAGCCCGCGCTTCGCCGCGCGCCACCAGCCCCGGCACGACCTTTCCCACTACGGCATCGCGGTCAATCTCGATTCCTGCATCCAGTGCACGCGCTGCCTGCGGGCCTGCCGCGAGGAGCAGGTGAACGATGTCATTGGCTACGCTTTCCGCGGCGAGCACGCGAAGATCGTGTTCGATCTCGACGATCCGATGGGCGAGTCCACGTGCGTCGCCTGCGGGGAGTGCGTGCAGGCGTGCCCGACCGGGGCCCTGATGCCGGCGCGCGATGCCGGTATGGTGCCGCCCGACAAACAGGTGCGCTCGGTGTGCCCGTATTGCGGAGTGGGCTGCCAGATCACCTACAACGTCAAGGACAACAAGATACTTTTTGTCGATGGCGCCGACGGGCCTTCCAACCACGGACGGCTGTGCGTCAAGGGCCGCTATGGCTTCGATTACGTGCACCACAAGCAGCGGCTATTGAAACCACTGGTGCGGAAGCCCGGCGTGCCCAAGCACGCGGACTTCACGATGGACCCGGCCCACCCGCTGGAATACTTCCGCGAAGCGACGTGGGAAGAAGCGCTCGACCTTGCGGCAGGGAAGCTGCGCGCGATCCGCGACAGCCACGGCCGGCACGCGCTCGCTGGTTTCGGCTCGGCCAAGGGCACGAATGAAGAGGCGTACCTGTTCCAGAAACTGGTGCGCACCGGTTTTGGCAGCAACAACGTCGATCATTGCACGCGGCTGTGCCACGCCTCGTCGGTTGCGGCGCTGATGGAAGGCATCAGTTCGGGCGCGGTATCGAACCAGGTGAACGACGTCGCGCGCGCAGAGGTCATTTTCCTGATCGGCGCCAATCCCGTTTCCAACCACCCGGTGGCGGCGACCTGGATCAAGAACGCGATCAGGAAAGGCGCCAGGCTCATCTA
>MEQT01000031.1 GCA_001770325.1 Betaproteobacteria bacterium RIFCSPLOWO2_02_64_14 | reverse complement strand
GCTGCACGAGTTCGTCAATGGCTTCGGCTGCATCGGCGAGACGCTGCCGGTCGCCATCGGCATGGGCGTCGCGCAGGGCGGCAAGCCCCTCGCACTGATCGAGGGCGACGGCGGCGCGATGCAGAACATCCAGGAACTCGATACTGCCTCGCGGCTCGGGATCAAGCTGCTCTTCATCATCCTGAACGACGAAGGGTTGGGAGCCGAGTACCAGAAAGCCATGGCGAAGGGCTTCGATCCCAACCTGGCGGCGGTGCGATCGCCCGATTTCGGCGCGGTGGCGCGCGGTTTCGGCTGCCGCGGCCGCGTGGCACGTACGCTGGAGGACGTCGCGGCGGGCATCGACGAATTCATGGCGGGCGACGGTCCGATGGTGTTGGACGTGAGGATCTCGCGCAACGTCGTCGCCATCACCTACCGGCGCCTGCATTATGGCGAAGACGTATAGAACAGGAGATGGACGTGAAACGAATTCTACCGCGCTTGTGCTGCACCCCCCTCGCGTGCGCAGCAGTGGCATGTGCCGCGACTCTGATGCTGTCCCCATTGCCGGTTCATGGCCAGGGATGGAAACCCGAACGGCCGGTCGAGATCGTGGTCGGCTCCACGCCCGGCGGCGGGCTGGACCGCACCGCGCGTCTCATGCAACGCGTCGTACAGGAGCGCCGGCTCATCGACCAGCAGACGGTGGTCCTGAACAAGCCCGGTGGTGCCGGCGCGGTGGCACTCGCGTACCTGGCGCAGCACCCGGGCGACGGCCACCACGTCATGGTGAGCGGGCAGGCGCTGCTCACCAATCACATCATGGGACGCAGCAAGCTCCACTACACGGACTTCACGGCGCTGGCATTGCTGGCCGTCGAAGCCGTGTCGTTCTCGGTGCGCGCGGAGTCGCCGCTGAAGGATGCGCGGGAGCTGATCGAGCGCCTGAGGAAGGAGCCGGGCGCGATTTCCGTGGCGGTCGGCACGGGAGTCGGAAGCGCAACCCAGACCTCTTACGCGCACGCGATGTTCACGGCCGGCATCGACGTGAGGAAGATGCGCCAGGTGACGTTCGGCTCGGGCGGGGAATCGATGACGGCGCTGCTCGGCGGGCACATCGATGCCATTTCCTCTCCGGTGTCGTCGGTGATCGGGCAACTGCGCGCGGGGCGGGTACGGGTGCTCGCCGTGGGTGCGCCGCGGCGGCTCCCGGGCGAGCTGGCGGAAGTGCCGACGTGGACCGAATTGGGCGTGAAGAGCGAGATCGCCGTCTGGCGCGCGCTGGTGGGACCGAAGGGCATGAGCCCGGCGCAGATCGCGTTCTGGGACGGCGTCGTGGCGCGCGTCGTGAATGATGCAGAGTGGCAGAAAGAGCTCGAGCGCAGCCTCGCGGAACAGAGCCATCAGGACAGCGCCGCGACCCTCAAGCACTGGCAGACCGAGTATGCGCAGATGAAGGCGCTTTACTCCGTGCTCGGCCTCGCGAAGCAGTGAGCGCAAGCCGGTCGGCTGCTCGCGGACCGAGTCGTTGACCGGATCGGCATGCCGGAGTATCGTCTTACATATTTGTCTTACCGGAACCTGTAATGGAGTCGATCAAGGCGTCGAGCAAGGGCCAGATGATCATTCCGAAATCGGTGCGCGAAGCGCTCGATATTCGGAGCGGCACCGAACTGGGTGTCGAATTGCTGCCCGGGAAGGCCTTCAAGGTCACCGTCAAACCGGCCAACTACGTCGAACAGGCGCGGCGGCTCGCGGGCTGCCTTGCGCACTACGCCAGAGGCCGCGGCTCCGCGCGCAGCGATGATGAGGCCGTCCTTCAGGCTATGGCGGAAGACGACCAACGGATTCGGAGCTACGCCAAACGCGCCCGCCGCAAGCGCCAGTGATTGCCCTCGATACCAACGTGCTCGCCCGTTACCTGCTGGCGGACGAGACGAGTCAAGCTAAGGCGGCGCGCGCGCTGATCGAAGGCGCGGAGGCTGAGTTCTGGATTCCAGTTACCGTGGTGCTTGAACTCGCCTGGGTTTTGCGCGCAAAGAAAGTTCCGGGCGAAGAGATCGCGGCGCGCCTGCGGGAGCTTCTCGCACTGCGTGGCATGCGCCCCCAGATGCCGGATGCTGTGTTTCACGCGCTGCGCTGGGCGGAACAGGGCATGGACATCGCTGATGCGCTGCATCTTGCCCTAAGCGGAAAAGCGGAACGGTTTGCCACGTTCGACGAAGATCTCGTCAAGCGGGCCAGGAAGCTCGACCTACAGCCGCCCGCGTCCCGCGCGTGAACGCGCCGTGCCGACGCTGAACTGGATCGGGAAGGAGGCGGTGGTGAATCACCACCTGTAACATTCATGCGTTTGTTGGCGACGTTTAGTGGTGACGATCTCGGGAAGCTGATCGTGAGAGGCTCGCCTTGGAAGATGCAGGCTAAACTGCGCAACCCATTAAAATGCAATAGATTATGGTGAGCTGATCACGGATTGTGACCAGCTCATAGAAGAGCCGCGCAGTTTTCTGACACGATGCTCGAGATGAGCTTCTGGGTACGAAACTTGGTGTTCGTGACTTCGGCGTCCCGACTTCAGACTTCCACCGATTGGTTCTACGCCAACTTTCTCTGCCAGCTTGCCGACGGCCGCCTGCTGGCGGTGGAATACAAGGGCAAGGACCGCTACACGGCGGAAGACGCGGAAGAAAAGCGCGCCGTCGGCGCGGTGTGGGCGTCGCGCAGCGGCGGGCGGTGCCTCTTCGCCATGCCGACCGAAGGTGATTTTTCGGCGATTGCCAGAGCCATCAAGCCCTGACCGCAGCAGTTGCGTTCGGTAATCACTGCGGCGCCGGCCTTCAATGAAGATACTGTTGATCGAGGACGATTCCCACACCGCGGCCTACGTGGCAGACGGGCTGCGCGGGCAGGGGCACGAGGTGGACCACTCCGCAACCGGCCTGGATGGGTTGTCGCTTGCTTCCGGCGGCGGCTATCACGTCATGGTGATAGACCGCATGCTGCCCGGCGTCGACGGGCTTACTATCGTGAAGAAGATCCGCGCTGCAGGAATCAGGGCACCCGTGCTGCTGCTTACCACGCTCGGCGGGATCAATGACCGCGTCGAGGGGCTGGAGGCCGGCGCCGACGACTACCTCACCAAGCCGTTTGCCTTCGTCGAACTGCTCGCCCGGGTCAACGCGCTTGCGCGCCGCCTGCCTTTGGCGGAAGAGGAGACGTTGCTGCGCGTGGGGGACCTGGAACTGAACCGGCTGGAGCGAACCGTGACCCGCGCCGGCGAAAGCATAGAATTGCAGCCTCAGGAGTTCAGGCTGCTCGAGTATCTGATGCGCAACTCAGGACAAGTGGTAACCCGGACCATGCTGCTCCAGAACGTGTGGGATTTTCACTTTGACCCGCACACCACCGTGGTGGAAACCCACATCAGCCGGCTGCGCGCCAAGATCGACCGGGACTTCGACGAGGAACTGATCCATACGGTGCGCGGCTCGGGATACTCCCTTGGTCTCTCCAGGTAATTTTCTCAAGAGCACGAGCTTCCGCCTTCTTGCGTGGTATGCCGCTGTCTTCGTGGCATCGGTCGCCATACTGCTGCTCATCGTTTACTGGATCACGCTGGCTGAGCTCGACCAGCAACTGAGCGAGTCGGTGGAGCGCGAGACGGATGTGCTGGCCGAGCTGTACAAGAGCCGGGGCCCCGAAAGCACCGTGCGCGCGATCCAGTTGAGGATCGCGGATCTGCGGGCGCCGCGCCGGTACTACCTGTTGCAGAACGCAGCAGGAGAGCGGCTCGCTGGAAATCTGCCACCCATGAAACCCATTGAGGGTGAAATAGTGCTTCCCGTGTCCTCTCTGCTCCGGGACCGGAGCCTCAAGTCCGGCGGCGCGACGGCCGACGCACATCCCGTTGTTGCCATGGGACGGCGGCTCGAAAACGGCGAATTCCTGCTGGTCGGCGAGAACCGTTACCGCGCCGTGAAGGCGCGCGAAGCAATATTACAGGCGTTCGGCTGGGGCATCGTCATCACAGTGCTGCTGGCGGCGGGTGGTGGCGCCGCGCTGGGCGTCGGATTCCTGCGCCGCATCGAGGCGATCAACCGAACCACCCGCTCGATCATGGACGGGGATCTTTCGCAGCGCGTGCCGACACGCGGGGGCGAAGACGAGATGGACCAGCTGGCGATCAACCTGAATGCCATGCTGGACCGAATCCAGGGACTCATGGACAGCGTGAAGCGGGTGTCAGACGATATTGCCCACGATCTGCGTACTCCGCTGAGCCGCTTGCGCCACCGGCTGGAAGCAACGCGGGCGAAACTGGGTCCAGGCGGGGAACGGGAGATCGAGCAATCCATTTCGGAGCTGGACGCCATACTCGAAACGTTCTCGGCGCTGTTGCGCATCGCGCAGATCGAATCCGGCGCCCGCCAGGCGGCTTTTTCGAATGTGAGCCTTGGCCGGATCCTGTCCGCGGTTTTCGAAGCCTATGCGGCTGTCGCCGAAGTTCAGGGCCAGAAACTGGAGATTGGTGTCGAGCGCGATTTCCCGATTCGCGGTGACCGCGAGCTTCTGACACAGATGGTTGCCAATCTCATCGAGAACGCCATTCGCCATTGCCCGGCTGGCGCGCGAATCAGCGTCAGCCTGGACCAGGATACGGGAGCGCCAACACTGTCCGTCACCGACACCGGGCCGGGCATTCCCGCAGCGGAACGTGACAAGGTCTTCCGGCGCTTCTACCGGCTGGAGACGAGCCGCACCACGCCCGGCAGCGGTCTCGGCCTCGCGCTCGTGAAGGCCGTAGCCGACCTGCACGGGGCATCTGTGGAGTTGTCCGACAGTCGCCCCGGGCTTCGCGTCCGCATACGGTTTCTCGCCGATAGTGAAATTGGCGCGAGGAAAGTTTCCACGCCCGGAGAACCCGTCACGGGCCACGCAGGAGGCGAAGTGCCGGACGATCGCGCAGGCGGCTGACAGCCGTACTTGATTCTCGCCTCACAGCAGAATCGTAAGCTTCATGTAAGGCGTAGACGGGTGCAGAACATGCATCGACGCTGCTCCGGATTACATTTTTGTAAGAATGCGGATTGCCTGTAAACCCCACTTACACTCCCGTTCGTTGGTAATGTTGCCAATGTCCGATCAATCTTGAATGAAGGAGATCCGCATGATTCGCAAATCGCTTATGACATTGCTGTTGGGCGTGACTTTGGCAGGCGCGGGCGCCACCATCTACGCGCAGGAAGCGCCGAAGCCCGAGAGCCCGGATCAGGACGCTCCAACTCCGAAGCCGGAGAGCCCCGATCTGATCGCGCAGGAAGCGCCCAAGCCTGAGAGCCCGGACCAGGAAGCTCCCACGCCGAAGCCGGAGAGTCCTGATCTGATCGCGTAATCCACGCTGATTCCGGCTTTACTCGGTACGTCGAAAGGGCGCGGCAGGATCGATCCTGTTGCGCCCTTTTTCACTCTTTCCCGCCGATGAAGTGCGGGAGGTGTTGAAGCATTCTTACATTTTGCGCGCAAGCGCCGGAGGCATCATGAAAAAACTACTGTCGGCTGTTACGCTGTTTCTGACGTCATTTTGGGCCTACGCCGCGGTGAGCGAGATGAACGAGGTGGCGAGCGCGCCGGTCGAACTCGTGGACATGGCGTTCGTCGTGCTGTTCTTCATTCTCTTCTTTGGCTCGATCGCCTGGTTCTTCGTCAACCTGTGGCGGAACGAAAAGAAACGTAAGCAGGACCAATAGTCCGCCCGCTGCCCGAAAACCGGATTCGACCCAAACGTGCAACGGCGCGACGGTTACAAGCAGTTCGCGTAGGGCGCAATAACCAGCGGGCATTGCGCCGTATGGATAGCGTTCGGTGCAATGCGCTTCGCTTATTGCACCCTACGTGTGCTGTTTTGGGTTCTACAGGGAGTCGGGAAAATAAAGGCTGACGAGGACGAAGATCAGGCCGCCGAGCGACGCCATCGTCAGGACGCCGAGCGCGATAAGCGCCAGGATATGAAGCACCATACGCGCCGTGACCGGCGTGGCGAAAACGATCCTGTTCTCCGGATCCTGGTCCGGCTTGATGCCGGTGATGCGAAGGGTGAAATCGCCCGCTTCGACCACCTTGAAACTGCGCAGGTGCAGTCGCACCCGGGAGGCTCCTGAAACCGTGGTGCGGAACCAGACGGACTGAAGATTCACGGCGGCGCCGGCAGGATCGGAGAGCGCAAACTCGAGAGCGCCGAAGTCCCTGCTGAAGCGTCTGCCCTCCACGTAGAGATCACACGCTCCGGGGAGCGGCAGCGAGAACGTCTGCACGTCGCGCACCGGGATCGAGGCCACGACCGAGCCGCGCATCGTCCGGATCAGACTGCGGATCGTCCAACCAAGAAGGCCCGCCGCGATCAGGAACAGCGCAACCGCCGCGACGAGCCAGGATTCGCTCAGTCTCACGTGAGGGGTCCGGAACCGGCATCACGCGCGGATTTCGGCGTCGCGAGGGCTACTGTTGCGCAACCGCGCCGATGTCCTTGACGACCTTGGCCCAGCGGTCGTTTTCCTTTTTCCAGAATGCATGAAAATCCGCCGGGGACTTGCTCAGGATCACCGCTGCGCTCGCAGTAGCGAGCCCGCGCTTGACGGCGGGATCGCTCATCGTCTTCGTGAACGCGCTGAAGAGCCGGCTCACTACAGCCTTGGGAGGTGCCTTCGCCACGAAAATGCCCTGCCACGAGCCTACCGTCATGTCGGGAAATCCGACTTCGGCCATGGTCGGGGTGTCCGGCGCGGAGTCGAGGCGATCGCGCGCGACGACGGCAAGCAGCCGCAGGCGACCCGTCTTGAGGTGCGGAAAGGCCGCCGGGGTGCTCGTCAGCGTCACCTGCGTTTCGCCCTGCGCTACGCCGAGTGTGGCGCCTCCCGCGCCGCCCTTGTAAGCGACCATCACCATCTTGAGACCGGTTCGCGCCATCCAGTACTCCCACGCGAGCCGGCCATTGCTTCCCGCTCCGGCAGCGGCGTAGTTGAGCTTCCCCGGGCGCGCTTTCGCGTAGTCAATCAGGTCTTTTATCGACTTCACCGGCAGACTGGAAGTCACCACGACGCAGAGCGGTACGTCGACCACCTGGGTCACCCCGACAAACGCTTCGAGCGGCTTGGGCTTGAACTTCGGGAATACGTACGGATTGATGGACATGGTGCCGATATTGCCCAGCAATATCGTGTAGCCGTCCGGCGTGGCATTGGCCGCAACCTCGACCCCCAAGTGCCCGGACGCGCCCGCGCGATTATCGATGACGATGGTCTGAGCGAGTTCCTCCCCTAACTTCGGCTGGATGATGCGCGCGACGAAATCCGACGCGCCGCCGGGCGCGAACGGAACGATCAGCCGCACCGGCCGATCGGGGTATTTCGCAGTGGATTGGGCCTGTGCGTGCCCGCCCACAAACACGCTCAGGGACAGCACTACCGCAGGCAAGACCTTGGGTTTCATTGCTACTCTCCTCGTCGTTGGTTTATTTAGAGCCTGTAACATAATGAACCACGCGGTTCATTATGTTACAGGCTCTTATCTATATGGTCGCCCATTCCGGCCATCAACGCCAGTCTGCGCGCCCAAGGGGATCATACGCATTCCGGAAAGTTCACCAAGCGATCCGGTCCACGTGCTAACCTGCACGGCCGATGGATCCCGCAATTCCGACCGTATCGTCAGGCGAAATTGCCCGCCTCATTTCCCGCGAGGACATGGCGGACCTGCCGATCCACCGCTACGAGGGCAGGGTGTGCCTGGTGACAACGCCGCAGGATCTCCACCATGCGAGCGCAGACCTGCGCCACGAGAGCGTCGTCGGGCTCGATACGGAGACACGGCCGGCGTTCAGGAAGGGAGAAAAGCATCTGCCGTGCCTGGTGCAGGCGGCCACGGCCCGCGCGGTGTATCTGTTCCAGTTGCGCCACCCCGATGTGTTTCCGCTGCTCGCGGAGTTGCTGGGCGAACGGCGCATCGTCAAGGCCGGTGTGGCGCTGGCACACGATCTGCGCGAACTCAAGCTGGTGTTTCCGCATACGGAGCACAACGTGCTCGATCTGGGGGTGGTGGCGCGGCGCTGCGGCCTGAAGCAGACCGGAGTGCGCAATCTCGCGGGAATATTCCTCGGATGGCGCATTCCCAAGGGCGCTCGCACTTCGAACTGGGCAGCACCACGCCTGAGTGCTGCGCAGATTACCTACGCCGCGACGGACGCCTGGATCTGCCGCGAATTGTTCCTGCGTTTTGACGCTCTGGGACTGCTACGGGCGCAAACGGTTATTTCAACCTGAAAACGACAATTCCGCCACAGAGCACACAGAGAACAATGGCACTATCTTAAGGTTCCTTCCCCCGCGTGCGGGGGAAGGTTAGGATGGGGGCTGGATCGGTTCTGCCCCCTCCCCAACCCTCCCCCGCGCTGCGCGCAAGGGAGGGAGCACGTAAAGTTCACCGCTTAAAATAGTGCCATTGAACTCTGTGATCTCTGTCTCCAATGGCTCTTTCCAGTGTCAAATCACTTTGTACAGGGTGTGGTGCCGGTTGCGCGTATAAGGCCGCACCTGCGTCGGCCAACGACCCTGGTCGACCGCCTTCGCGAATGCGGGGCTGGTCAATACGTCCGGGGTCTCGAGTTCGAGGATCGCAGCATAGCGGGGTGCGCCTTGCGGATCGACGGTGCGGGTCTCGCCGCCCATCGTGATGCGCAACGTGTCGAGCTTGACGCGCGTCGCCGAGATCACCCCGGGCACCTTCCTGATAAGCGGAATGTGTTCCTCGTCGTAGACCTCGTTGAAGAGGGCTTCCTTGTCCGGATCGACGTCCATGGCGGCCGTGAAAATCCATTTGCCAGTGATCGGCATGGCGTGGGTTCCCTTCGTCAGGTTGGCTGGCAAGCATCGTAGCAGGTTTTCCGGCGGCCGCAGGGCGTCGCTTGCGACGAGATTGCTTCACTTTGTTCGCAATGACAGGCTTGGTTGTCATCGCGAGGAGGCGGAAGGCGACGACGCGATCTCGCGGCAGGCGCGTATCATTGATGCAGGACTGACTCATGGACATACGCAGGTTCGTTGATTCCCCGCTACGCAGGCTGGCGCGCATATTCGCCACCCTTGCCGTGCTCGCCGGCTCGCTTGCGGGCTGCGGCGAGGTGCGCGACTTCCTGACCCCGGCGCCGCCAGACGTAGCCGGGGAGTGGAAGGGGCTTCTGGACGAGGCGCGGGCGTTCGAGCGGCGCATCGGTTTTCGCGATACGGCAAACTTCCGCAGGTTCTCCGGCGAGCACGAGTCGTTCCCCTTCTGCGGCTATGTGTCGCGCTTCTACCTGCCGTATTCCTACGAGGATGCGCATATCCGGTGGATCGAGTCCGCTTCGGAAGCGGAGTGCGCCGGGGCCGGCGACGAGGCCGATACCTACTTCGGCGCGGTCGAGGCCTGGGGCGAGTCCGCGAGCCCTGTGACCCCGTCCATGATAGAGAGCAAGCTGGATCGCTTTCTCTACCTCGTGATCCACGAGGACTGCCACGATCAGTTCGACCTGCCATTCGGCATCGAGGAGGCGCTCTGCAATGTCATCGCATACCACGCGATGGCGGCGTTTACCGCGGAAAAGTTCGGCCGCTTTGCGCGTGCGAACCGGGCGGTGCGGCGCTACGTGGACGTCGAGGTTGCGCATACGCGCGCGACGGTGACCTACTACGACCAGCTCGCCGCGCTTTACGCGCGCTACGAGCGCGCGGAGATTTCATCGGATGCGCTGCTCGAGGCGCGCGCCGCGATCTTCATGAAGGCGGAGCGGGCGCTCGACCGTGAGCAAGGCGATCTCAACAACTTGACCCTCGCCAACGAAATGACCTACAGCCGCCATTACCCGTATCTCGAGAGCGTGTTCAAGGCGCTGGGGCAGGATCTCGCGCGCACCGTCGCGTTCTTCAGGCACGTGGACCGGACGAAGCCATCCCGGGCGGCAATCATGAAGCGTCATCGCATCGCCGCCGAGGAAAGTGTAGAGTCCATCCGTGCACACGAGGCGTCGGTCGTGGAGACCATCGCCAGGGCGCTCGCTGAATCGAGAACCGCCGGCGGAGCGCAAGGGGTGGCGTACCGGGATGCGCGTTGAGGACTTTTCAGGGAGCGATCGGCATGAGCATGGGCGGGAGATTCAGGAAACTGCTGCGGGAGAAGAAGTTCATCGTCACCATGGGAATCGAGACCGCGGTGCACGCCAAGATCGTGGAGCGCGCCGGTTTCGATTTCGCCTACGTCGGCGGCTACGACGTGTCGCTTGCGTTACTGGGCCTGCCGGATTTCGGCCTCATCACCGAGCCCGAGATGGTGGCCAACGCGGGCAACATCGCGCGCGCCGTTGATATCCCGGTGGTGTGCGACGCAGACACCGGTTACGGCAACGCGCTCAACGTGATCCGTACGGTGCAGAACTTCGAGGCGGCGGGCGTCGCCGCGATTCATATCGAAGACCAGGTGAGTCCGAAGCGTTGCGGGCACGTCGCCGGCAAGATGATCGTTCCGGTCGATGAAGCGGTCGGGAAGTTGAAGGCCGCGCTCGATGCCCGCAAGGATCCCGACTTCGTGATCATGGCGCGCACCGACGCGGTCGCGGCGGTCGGCGGCGGGCTCGATGAAGCGATACGGCGCGGAAAGGAGTACGCGCGGATCGGCTGCGACATGCTGTTCTGCGAGTTTCCGTCCGCCGACATCGAGTACCCGAGAAGATTCGCGCAGGAAATGCGCAGGGCCTACCCCACGCTGCCGCTTTATTTCAACTATTCATCCAACCTCAAGTGGCACGAGTTTCCGCTCACCACTTTCGAGGCGCTCGCGGACATGGGGTACAAGGCGATGCACGTGTCGCAAGCGTGCCTGCGCCCGAGCATGCAGGCGGTGTGGGACTACGCCGTGGACCTGAGAGCGCGCGGCGCGCAGGCAGAAATCGACCTGGAGCGGCGCCTGCTCGGGCACCCGATGGGCGCGCACCACGAGTTCGCCGGCATTCCCGCGTTCAAGGAACTCGAGGCGAAGTATCTCCCCGCCGAGGAGGTGAAACGCAAGTACGACGGCGCGGTCGGGTTATAGCGGCCGCCGGTCACTCCGCCTTGAGGCCGGCGACGCGGATCGCCTCGCTGATGCGACCCCAGTCCTTTGCGATGAGCTGGGTGAATTCCGCCGGCGTACTGGTGAGGGGTTCCGCGCCGACTTTCTTCAGGCCGCCGTTCGTCGCCGGCTCGTTCACCGCCTTCACGAGCGCATTGCGCAGCTTGTCCTGGATCGCTTTGGGCAGGCCCTTGGGTCCCATCAGGCCGGCCCACCCGTCGGACACGTAGCCGGGCACCCCGGATTCGCTGATGGTCGGGATATCCGGCCAAAGTGTGGACCGCTTCTCGCCCCCCATCGCCAGGGCGCGGGCGCGCCCAGCCTTCACGTGGACCATCCATGCGGGAGCCGGGCCGATGGTTACGTGGGATTCGCCGGCGATGACACCGCCTACCATGGGACCGGCACCCTTGTACGGCACGTGCAGCACTTTGATTCCGGCCATGTGCGTCAACAACGCGCCCGCGAGATGGCTCTGAAACCCGATGCCCGCGTTCGCCCAGTTGACCTTGCCGGGGTTCGCCTTCGCGTAGGCGATCAACTCCTTGACGCTCTTGTAGGGCACGCCCGGGTTCACCACCAGCACGTTTTGCGTGACCGCGAACAGCGAGATCGGCGTGAAGTCCGTCCGCGGATTGTACTTGATGACCTTTTTGTAAACCTGCGGCCCGATGATCTGGGACGCGGTGGCGGCGGCGAACAAGGTGTAGCCGTCGGGCGCCGCGTGCGCAGCGATCTCGCCCCCAATGGTCCCGCCCGCCCCGGTGCGGTTGTCCACTACCAGTTGCTGGCCGAGAAGTTCGCCCAGCCGGGTGGCGACCACCCGGGACATGGTGTCGATCGAGGAACCGGGCGTCTGCGCGAGGACGAAGCGGATCGGCCGTTCCGGATAGCCCTTTGCTGCGTCGGCCGCGAGGGCCGGCGCGAGGTGCAGGTGGCTCGACGCGGCGAGCGTGATGACAAGTGCCGTTTTCAGCGTGTGTTGCATGGTGCTCCTCTTCGATTGATTGGACTGCTGCGGCGGCCCGCCCGCGGTTCACTGGCGTCGCGTTCTCGAATTCCTGTTGTTTGGGAGCCGGTAGACGGCATATTAGTGCCTCGCCAGCCGGCCTTCAAGCCCGCGCCCGCGGCCGCCATCCCGGCGGGGGTGGGCCCGCATTGACATCGCTTGCGGAAACGAAGGCATAATGCGCACGGCCAACTTCTCTGTGGCTTAACGTTGTTTTGGGTTGAACGAGGTTATCGAAATGCGTAAGTGGTGGGTTCTGGCAGTTGTCGCTCTGCTCGCGGCGTGCGCAAGCCGGCCGTCCGACTACAACGGCGCGAGCGCGCCGCGGGCGGCGCCCATCGTACCGCTCAAGTCGGATCGTCCGCTGATTGCCCTGGCGCTGGGCAGCGGCGGCTCGCGAGGCTTCGCCCACGTGGGGGTAATCAAGGCGCTGGAGGAGGCCGGCATCATCGCCGACATCGTGGCGGGAAGCAGTTCGGGCGCGGTGGTCGCGGCGCTCTACGCCGCGGGACACGACGCGAAATCCCTCGAGGAGCTCGCCGTCGGCGTGGACCGGGATGCGCTCGTTGATTTCACGTTGTTCGGGAACGGCTGGGTGCTGGGCGAAGCGCTGCAGGATTTCGTCAATGGGGCCGTGGGCAGCAAGCCCATCGAGAAACTCGCCCGGCCGTTCGCGGTGGCGGCCACCCGTGCGCGCGATGGCGCGCGGGTCATCTTCAACCGCGGCGATACGGGCGTGGCGGTGCGGGCGTCGGCGAGCGTGCCCAGGGTCTTCATCCCGCCGGTGATCCGCGGCGAAGAGTATGTCGATGGTGGGCTCACCACGCCGATCCCGGTGCGCACCGCGCGGGCGATGGGCGCTGACATCGTGATCGCAGTGGACGTGTCGTGGTCTGCCGTGGCGCGCGCGGCCGGCGCGTACGCTGCGTCCGGGGATACCACGCGGAATCGCCCCGAGCGTCACCAGCGGCTGGAGGACGAACTGTCGGTTGCGGATATCGTGATCGTCCCGCGCACCGAACGCACGCGCATGCTCGACTTCGACCGCAAGCTCGAGCATATCGCAGCCGGGGAAGAGGCGGCGCGCGCCGCCATCCCGCGCATACGGGACCTGCTCGTCCGGGTCCGGTTGGAGAAACCGTCCCGCACCCTGTCCGGGGATTCCGCGTCGCGCTAGCCCCGGGGTTTCGCGCATGCCCTCGTATTTATCGTGGGTATTCGTCATTCCTGCCGCACCGGCGCGCGACCGTTCATTCAAGATCGCGCGGCCTGCCGGGTGCCCCTTGAATGAGCGATAATCGCGTAGAGGTCAATCGGATGGGGACCAAGCCAACCGCTGCGGGGAGCCGGGCCGGAGGAAAACGGACGTCTGCGTCGCGTACGACGGTGGGGCGGGCACGCGCTGCAACGGCCAAGGTGAAGGCCTCGTCGGCGGACCTTGGGGCGCGGCGCCAGCGTCGCGGGCTTGCCGATCAGGCTCCAGTCTCCCGAAATGGCAACGGCCGCAAGCGCACCGAGCATCGTCTTGAGCGCGCGAACCGGGCGCGCCGCGTGCTCGTCGAGTGCAGCCACGCCCTGGTTCACGCCACCGACGAAAGCGCGATGCTGGCAAGCATGTGCCACATCTTTGTCGAGTCCGGCGGCTACCGCATGGCCTGGATCGGGCTCGCCACCGGTGACGCGGCGCGCCCGATCTACGCCGCGGCCCACGCGGGTTACGGCGAGGACGCGCCCATGACCGGGCCGCCCGGCTGGAGCGCCGACGGCCGCTACCAGGGTTTCATGGCGAACGTCATCACGACCGGCGAGCCGCATATCGCGCGCAACATCCTCGACGATCCGGCGCTCGAGCAGCGCCGCGCCCGCGCGCTCCAGCACGGTTTTCAGTCATCGATCGCGTTGCCGCTGAGAAGCGCCGGCGCCATCCTCGGCGCGATCGCCATTTACGCGCGCGAGCCGGACGCCTTCGACACCGACGAAATCGCGCTGCTCAACTCGCTCGCCGACGACATCGCGTTCGGGATTGCGAGCATGCGCACGCGCGTCGCGCGGGAGGAGGCGGAGGCGCGTTCGCGGGAGAACGAGCGGCGCTACCGCGAGACGTTCGAGCAGGCCGCGGTCGGCATCTCGCGCGTCGATCTCGACGGCATTTTCGTGGACGTCAACCAGAAATTCTGCGACATGCTGGGCTACGGCAGACGCGAGCTGCTGGGCAAGCACGTCAGGGATATCACGCATCCGGACGATTTCGGGCCGGGGTCGCAGCACCGAGTGCAGATGGCGCGTGACGCTGCGCACGCGGCGGTGGGCGAGAAGCGTTTCATGCGCAAGGACGGTTCGATCATGTGGGCGCGGCGCACCATGTCCACGGCCTGTGATGACGCCGGCAAACCGCAGTACGTGATCAGCGTGGTCGAGGACATCACCGAGCACAAGCAGGCGGAAGCCCGCCTTGCCAGACTGACGCGCGCGCGCCGGGTGGCGGCGGAGTGCAATCACGCACTGGTGCATGCGACTACCGAGACCGAATTGCTGCGCACCATGTGCGAGCGTCTGGTCAACGTGGGCGGCTACCGGCAGGCATGGATCGGTTTCGCCGTCGACGATGCCCGCAAGTCCATCGCGATCGGTGGTTCGGCGGGCTATGAAGAGGGTTACCTCGAAGCGCTCAAGAGGACTTGGGCCGCGGACGGCATACATCATGGCGTGATGGGCAGCGTGATCGCGACCGGCGAACGCCACGTGTCGCAGAACATCCTCACCGACGAGCGCCTGGAAGGCCGGCGTGAACGCGCGCTCGAGCGCCACTATCACTCATCGGTCACCTTGCCGTTGCGCGACAGCGCGCGCATCATCGGCGGCATCAGCATCTATGCCGTGGAACCGGACGCGTTCGACGGCGAGGAACTCGAACTGCTGGAGGGTCTCGCAACGGACATCACGTTCGGCATCGCCAGCATCAGGACCAGGCTTGCGCACGAGCAGGCCGAGGCGCGGCTGCGCGAGCAGGAAATCAAGTTCCGCCAGACCTTCGACCAGGCCGCGGTCGGCATCGTCCACACCGATCTCGACGGCCGTTACCTGGTGGTCAATCAGAAGTTCTGCGAGATGGTGGGCTACGCCCCCGGCGAACTGATAGGCAAAAGCGCCACCATGGTCTCGCATCCGGATGACATGGACGTGGGGCGGGCGTACCGGGCGCGCCTCGTCGCCAACGCGATCGGCACCTTTTCGGAGGAAAAGCGCTACGTGCGCAAGGATGGCTCGGTCATCTGGACCAACCGCACCGTGTCGCTCGCGCGCGACGAGGCGGGCCGGCCGCTCTATTTCATCCGGGTCGTACAGGACATCACCGAGCGCAAGCGCCTCGAAGCTCAGATCGAGCGGACTTTCGATCAGGCGCCGGTCGGCATCATGCACACGGACATCGACTCGGACCGCATCCTGCGCGCGAACTCCAAGCTGTGCGAGATGCTCGGTTACACCCGCGAGGAGCTGTTGAGCCTTACGACCGACCAGATTCTGCACCCGGACAACGTGGACTCGGATCGGCCCAGGTACCGCGACAAGCTGCTGAAGGGCGAACTGGAGTCGTTCCTGTCGGAACGCCTGTACCTGCGCAAGGACGGTTCCGTCATCACCGTGGACCGCACGGTGTCGCTGGTGCGAGACGCATCGGGCCAGCCCGAGTACTTCATCCGCATCCTGGAGGACATCTCCGAGCGCAAGCGGGCCGAGCGCCAGCGCGAGATGGAGTACGCGGTCACCCGCGCGCTGGCGCAGGCGGCATCGATCGCGGAGGCGATGAGGGGCGTTCTGCGGACGATTTGTGAAGGCCTGGGCTGGGCTTGCGGTGCGCACTGGCAATGGGACGAGAAGGAGGAGATGCTGCGCATCTGCGAGACGTGGCATGCGGATAATGAAGAAGTCGCAGCATTCATCGCCGCGAGTCAAGGGAGGATAACCGAGGCGCCGTCCAGGCACGCCGCGGCCCCCGGCGCCCGGACTGGCGGCGTAGTTCGCAACGTGTGGCGCGCCGGCGCGCCGGTTTGGTTCGCGGATGTCGTGGGGCAGATGGATTTCCGGCGCGGCCCGCTCGCTGCCGGTGCCGGCCTGCACAGTGCGTTTGGATTTCCGATCATGGCGGACTTGCAGCCGCTGGGCGTCATCGAATTTTTCAGCCGCGAGATCAAGCAACCCGACGAAGCGCTGCTGCAATTCGTGGGCGCCATCGGCAGCCAGATCGGGCAGTTCGTCCAGCGCAAGCAGGCGGAAGCGGCGCTGCGGGCGAGCGAAGAGCAGTTGCGCCAGCTCGCGCATTACGACAATCTCACCGGCCTGCCCAACCGCGTCCTCTACCTCGATCGGTTGCACCAGGCACTGTCCCAGGCGCGGCGCAACCGCTGGACGATGGCGGTGATGTTCCTCGACCTCGATCGCTTCAAGAACGTCAACGACACGCTCGGCCACGGCGCCGGCGACCTGCTTCTCAGGCAGGTCTCGGAACGACTCGCCGGGTGCATTCGTTCCGGCGACACCGTGGGCCGGCTGAGCGGCGACGAATTCGCGGTCGTGCTCTCGACTCTCGCCCACCCGGACGACGCCGGCCTGGTGGCGCAGAAGATGATGGCGGTGCTGTCGCGGCCGTTCGATCTCGCTGGCAAGGAAGTGTTTGCGAGCGCGAGCATCGGCATCACGCTCTATCCGGCCGACAGCACGGACCAGGAGGCGCTGCTCCGAAATGCCGACACTGCCATGTACCGCGCCAAGGAGATGGGGCGTAACCGGATCCAGTTCTACACGCCCGAGATGAACGCCCGTGCGATGGAGAAGCTGAACCTGGAAAACAGCCTGCGCCACGCGCTCCAGCGCAGCGAATTCCTGCTCTACTACCAACCCAAGGCGAGCCTGGCGAACGGCGAGGTGACGGGCGTGGAGGCGCTGCTGCGCTGGCAGCACCCGGAGCTCGGCATGATGTTTCCGGCAGACTTCATCCCGATGCTGGAGGAAACCGGGCTCATCATACCGGCGGGAGAATGGGTGATACGCACGGCGTGCGCGCAGATCAGGGCGTGGCAGAAGGCGGGGATCAGACCCGTGCCGGTCGCGGTGAACCTCTCGGCGCGCCAATTCCAGGCGAGCGAGCTCGGGGCCACCATCGCGCGCATCCTCGAGGAAGAGGGCATAGAACACCACCTGCTGGAACTCGAGATCACGGAGAGTTGCATTGTCAACAACACCGAAGAGGCCGCCCGTACGCTCGAATTCCTCAATTCACTGGGGGTGCGCGTGGCGATCGATGATTTCGGCACCGGTTATTCGAGCCTGAGTTACCTCAAGCGCTTTCCGCTCGATGCCCTCAAGATCGACAGCTCGTTCGTGCGCGACATCACTACCGACCCCGACGACGCGGCGATCACCAAGGCCATCATCACCATGGCGCACAGTCTGGAACTCGCGGTGATCGCGGAGGGTGTGGAGACCGAACAGCAACTGAACTTTCTCAACGCCAACGGCTGCGACGAGATCCAGGGCTACTATTT
>MEQT01000030.1 GCA_001770325.1 Betaproteobacteria bacterium RIFCSPLOWO2_02_64_14 | reverse complement strand
ATGCCATGTGCGCATCGCGCATGCCGGCCGCGAGGTTGGTCGTGCCGATATCCTGGCAAAGACACACGCCGGGACGGTGCGAGGCTCGCGCATAGCCGTCAGCCATATATGCTGCGGCCTTCTCACCGTGGGTCACTACCCTCCTGACCCCGACCCTTTCCATTTCCTGCATCGCCTGGCCGACGACGGAATTCACGTAAAAGAGGTGCGTGACGCCGTATCCGCGCATCGCCTCCGCAAAGAATCGGCTTCCGGTCATTCTGGGCATCGTTGAGATTCCTTCCCCTGTCGAGTGTCGTGCTTCCGAGCGCCGTGCGGCTGCGCAATGATATCCCACCGCGCGCGCCGGGGCGGGCGGGCAATCCACATTACCGGGCGATGTTGCGCGTTCGCGCTTCCTGCAGCACCTGCCGGATCGTCTCCAACACCGCAGCCTCGTAGGCGCGGATGAAATCCACACTCTCCTCGGTGGCGATGCGATGCCGCTTCATGACCGCCGCCCGGGACGGCTTGGCCTTGTCCGCTTGCCTGAAGAACGCGACGGTGTGCGCAAGATTCCGCCCCAGTGCATCGAACACGCTTTCGAGGAACGGGTAATGACGGCTGTAGGTCATATCGTTGGCGAGGCCCACGTTGTTCAGCTCGCCTCGCGGCCCGCCCAGCACCCTTTCGGCCTTCCTGAAGATCGCGCCGCGCTCGCGCAGCAGCGCCTCGGACGAGATCTCCGCGCGCTGGTGGCGCGCATAGAGCGTTGCGAGCTGGTCGTAGTAGGTTATCGTCGCGCGTGTGAGCCTTGATTGCGTTGCCGCATAGCGCCGCACCGCCCGGTCCTCCTTGGCGAAGTAACCGAATTTCTCCTCGCTGAAAGCCGCCATCGCCTTGAAGGCGATGAGATCGCAGAGCGGCTCCTCGATGCCGTACGGGAATTCGAACTGATCGTGGCAATCCTCGTGTATGACGAGGTACAGGAACCGGTCCAGCTTGCTGGTGATCATCGCAGGGGTGACCGGCGTCCCGATTTCCCCCAACGCCTCTGACGCACCATAGTAAGCATCGGCTTCCCGGCCGAACGTGCGGCATTCCTGTTCGCTCACCGAGTCGAGCCACCGGATCGCGGGATCTTCGTAGGAGTAAGGCAGGTGCAGGCGCGACGCGTAGCCGCAGAACGGAAACGCATGCTGCTCCTGCGAGAGGTCGAAGAAGTTGTCGGTTTCCTCGAAGCCGATCTTGTGCTCGAACGCGCGGACCTCGTCCAGGAGCGCGGACCACTCGTCGCCCACGCCCGGCGGCTGCGGGATGAATATGTCGCGCAACTGAACGCACCCGCCAAGCAACGCCGCAAGCAGCGCACATACCGCGAGACCGCGTATCGTCTTGCCGATCACCCTGTTCCCTGTCGCGTCGTTCATGGCCTGAGCCATAAACGCCCCGAGCCGGACGCAGGATGACAGCGAAGCACGGGCAGAGTCAAGCAGACCCGGCCGCTATGCCACGGCGCATGACCCCTGCATTTCCGCTTTTACGCAGCGGGGGACTGGTGTAGTCTGCGGCTCGGATGGCCCCGACAGCACTACCCGGGGGATGAAACAGTTGCGAAAGGCAAGGCGATGACGAAGAAAAGACTGCTGCTGCCGGACACGATGGCACGCCCGGGCTGGGATTTTGTAAAGACTCGCAGCGATGTCGAGGCGATCGCGTTCTCGCCTCTCTCTCCCCTGGCCGAGTTCAGGGTGCTGCTGCGCGAGGTGGACGGCGTCGCGCTCACGAGCACACCGCTGCGCGCGGCCGACATCGATGCCGCGCCCCGCCTGCGCGCGGTCGGGCGCATCGGCGTGGGCTACGATGCCGTGGACGTGCAGGCGCTGACGCGCCGCGGCATCCCGCTCATGACCTGCGGCACCGACAATTCACCCACTGTCGCCGAGTGCGTGATGTTCATGATGCTCGCGCTGTGCAAGCGCGGCGCTGCCATGGATGCCCTGGTGCGCCAGGGACGCTGGACCGAGCGCTACGCCGAACTTCCCACCGAGCTGCTCGGCAAGACGCTGCTCATCGTCGGCTTCGGCCGCATCGGAACCCGCGTCGCGCGACGCTGCCTCGCGATGGAGATGAACGTGCTGGTGTACGATCCGTACGTCCCGGGGGAAACGGTGCGCGCGGCGGGCTGCGAGCCGGCCGTGGATCTCGATGCCGCGCTGCCGCGCGCCGATTTCGTCACCATCCACTGCCCCAGGACGCCCGAAACCGCGGGAATGTTCGACGCCGCCCGCCTCGCGCGCATGCGGCCTGCCGCGCGACTGATCAACACCGCGCGCGGTGGGATCGTCGATGAGGCGGCGCTCTACTCCGCGCTCAACGCAGGCAGGCTCGCCGGCGCGGGAATCGACGTGTTCGAGCGCGAACCCGCACTCAGCGATAACGCGCTCTTCACGTTGGAGAACATCATCGTCTCGCCCCACATGGCCGGCAACACCCGCGAGTCGCTCGACCGTGCGTCGCTCACGGTCACGCGCAACCTGCTGAGCATTCTCGACGGCGCGCCGAACCGGGACTACGTGGTCAACCCCGAAGCGCTCGGCAAGGACCTATAATCAAGTTGACAAGGCGCACGGCAGCTTCGCGCGCCCGACGCGGACGAAACACCGCAATCTTCCGAAGGGAGCGAACAGCATGGCATCAGGATTGAAACCGATACGGCGCCTAGTCACCGGCAACGACGCGCGTGGAAAGTCTAAGGTCGCATGGGACGGCCCGGCGCCGAACGCGCACGAGGCCTCGATGGGCGCGGGTCGCGGCCACACCGATTTCTGGGTGTGGAACGATACGCCCGCCCCGCTCTCCGGCGAGCACGACGACGGCAATCTCCCGTACATCTTCGCGGGCCCCCGCAACGGCGGGCACCTGCGCGTCGTGCAATCGCGCAACCGTCCGGCGGACTACGACCCGGCGAAGGATCCGGATGCGATTGCGCCCCACCCGCCGGAATTCCGGAAGGGAAGCAACGGCATCTGGGACCGCGGCGGCAACAACATGTTCTCCTCGGCGATGCACAAGACCGAGACCATCGACTACGGCATCATGCTGACCGGCGAGCGCATCCTGACGCTCGATGACTGCGAACTGGTGATGAAGCCGGGCGACATCGTGTGCCAGATCGGCGCCTGGCACCAGTGGTCGAGCCCGAAGGAAGGCGCGCAAATGGCCTTTGACATGTTCGCGGCGCGCTTCGTGGATGGCGCGGCCGGCCTCGCGCAGGGCAACGACAAACCGATCCGCCCTGATCAGAAACTGAAGCTTCCGGAGGGCGTGAAACCCGCGCGCAGAATCGTCACCATCGATCGCGAGCCCGGCAAGGGCAGCCTGGTGAGCGACGGGCCGACGCCCGACGTGCGCTTCGACCCGGCGCGGCCCGGCTTCGCCTCAGCGCGCCTGTGGGTCACCGACAGCAATCCGGCGAAAATCGTCTACGAATCGCTGCAACTGCCGCACACGATTGAGCCGCCCCGGAACGGCTCGGTGTGCCGCGTCGTCACCTTCCCGCCCGACGACAACTGGAAGGGCAAGGTCGGCGCGAAAGAAGTGCAACAGTACTTCCAGGCGATGGGTTCACCCACCGCATCGACCTATTCACCGCTCGCGCCGCATCCCTACATGCAGAAGACGCGCACGCTGGAATTCGGCCTCGTGCTCGAAGGCGAGATCGTGCTGGTGCTCGATACGCAGGAAGTACGGCTCAAGGCCGGCGACATCATCATCCAGCGCGGCACCAACCACGCCTGGAGCAACCGCTCCACCCGGCCCGCCGTGGTGGCGATCGCATCGCACGACGGCGCGTAAAAAATGGGGTCGGAGTCAATGTTCCGAGCGGAAGGGGCGCCGCGGAAATTGACTCCGACCCCATTTTTTTTACTCAGCGGTGGGCGGCGTCCACCGGGTATTCGGGTCAAGGGGCCAGACCGGGCGCGGTAACGCCTTCCACGGATAACGCTCGAACATCGGTGAGGTCAGCCCCGCCGCATCCACTTCCAGGATGCGCTCGTCCGGATACCATTCGTCGAACCCGGCGCGAAAATGACCACGCGATTTGACCACCAGCGACGAATACGAGCCGACATCGATACCCAGCGACTCGAAGTATGCCGGATCAGCGCACTGCACGCGCCGCGAGCAAATCAGCATCGTCACTCCGCCGATACGAACTGCGGCGCTCGGTCCGAGATGCACGGTGCGACCGGCGTTTACCCCGCGCCGGCCGACGACGACACCGCCGGACAAGGCGAGCACTTCGAGATCCACTGGAATTTCGCGCGCATGCGCATCGGCCCGGCCCGCATTAAGGACGACGTGGATGCGGGCGCCTGCGCCAGCGGCGTGACAGAGCGCTGCCGCAGCCGCGTCGACGAAGTTGCCGAGCAGCACGCGCTGGACGTTCGCTGCGATCAGACGCTCCAGGATGTCGGTGGTGTTGCCGCGCGCGCCACCGCCGGGATTGTCCGCAACATCAGCGAGGCATACGGCTGTGCGTTCCCGGGCTTGCCCGGCTTCCAGGGCGCGCCCGATCGCCTGCTCAAGCGAGGTCAGCTTCACCTTGAAGCGGTCACGCTCGGCCCAGGCGAATTGCGCGAGTTTCGCCGCCACTTCCCTGGGCCTGCGACCATGGCCGTAGGTCAGGATCGAGATACCCGCCTCCGGCGCATCCGCAAAGCCGAACCCGCCGACGACCGAGACGACCGGCAGGTCGGGGCCGATATGGCGCTGTCCTTCGGCGATCATGTCGGCATAAGCGCCGCGCGCGGTCAATAGCGTCACCGTGGGCGCGACGATCGGCGTGCGTATGAATGTTTTCTCGAACCGCTCACCGGCAAGCAGGCGCCGCAGGACCGAAGCGGCCTCCGCGCCGCGCTCGCGGCGATCGACGTGCGGGTTGGTGCGATACGAAATGATGACGTCGGCGCTCTCCACCATGCGCTGCGAGATGTTCGCGTGCAGGTCGACGGTCGCAACGACTGGACGATCGGTTCCTGCTGCTTCCCGCGCAAGCGCGTAGAGTGCGCCATCCGGGTCCGTGTCGGTGGTTGAGACCATCGCGCCGTGGTTGCTGACGTAGATGCCCTCGAGCGTACCGCTGACCGCGAGCAAAGCACGCATGCGTTCGAGCACTTCGTCGATGAACGCTTGATCCGCCGGACCGCCTGGTTCAACCGAGGTGATCAGAATCGGTACGGGCTCCCACGGCCCGGAGGCATTCATGGCGCCGACGAACCCCGGAATCTCCATGGGCATCGCCGGTGCCCGCTTCGCCGCTTCGACGAGCATTGCGTCACCTTCGAAGTAACAAGATGCCCGAAAATCCGCTCGGGTCGTTACCGGTGCGAACGCATTGCTTTCCAGGTGGATGCCGAGAATCGCGATACGGGGACAGGTTACGCTCATCGTTAAGCCTCGAAAAAAGCACTTGCCGCGCCGGGAGCAGGCACGAGAGCGCTCGAATAACGTCAGGGGTCAGTTCGCGCGAATCCCGGCGCTCTTGAAGACCTTGTCGAGGCGCGCCGATTCGGCTTTGATTTCCGCCGCAAACATCTGGGGTGTGCTGGCGACGACTTCCGCGCCTGTGTTGAAAAATCGCTCCCGGGTCTGCGGCGCGGTGAGCACCTTGGTGATTTCCTGATGCAAACGGCTCAAAATCGCAGCAGGCGTCTTGGCCGGCGCCCAGGCACCGTAGATCGACTCCGACTTGTATCCCGGCACGCCCGAAGCAGCGATGGTCGGCAATCCCGGAGCCAGCGCGGACGGCTCGGCGCTGGTGATGGCCAATGCCTTCAGCCTGCCTGACTTCACGTGCCCCCATGACGAGGTCGTCGTCGCGAACATCACCTTCACCTGGCCGGCCATCACGTCGATCAACGCGGGGCCGGAGCCTTTGTAGCCGATACGCACGAGATTGACGCCGGCCATCGCCTTGAAGAGTTCGGCGGCGATGTAATTCGACGAACCGACAACCCCCGAGGCATAGTTGATGTCGCCCGGGGCTGCCTTGGCGGCGGATATCAGTTCCTTGACCGAATTCACGGGCAGCGAAGGATGCACCACGAGGACGTTCGGAGCGCGCGCCGTCAGCGTGATCGGGACGAGCTCAGTGAAATGATCGTACGCGACCTTCTCCAGCAGCGGGGCCACCCACACCGTATTGTTCTGCACGAGTATCGTGTAGCCGTCCGGCGTTGCCTTGGACACCGTCAACTGTGGGATATGCGATCCGCCCCGATTGTCAACAATCACCTGCTGGCCGAGGCTCATGGTCAGTCCGGTCGCGATCATGCGCGCGGCGAAATCGTTGCCGCCGCCGACCGCGGCCGTGACAAAGCGTACCGGCCGGGTCGGATAGTTTTGCGCGCACGCCGCGCCGGCGGCGATAAGCGCTACGCTCAACAAGACGATCGATGCGGTGTCAGATGGCGCTTGTCTCATGCCGGACTCCTGTTACGTTGTTGACTTCGCTTCGTGCGGCTGCACGTGCATTACGAAGTCGAGCACCGCCTGAGCGGTCTCCTGCGGCTTTTCGATGAACGGGATGTGGCCGCCGCCTGCGATCTCGACATACTGTGAATGCGCAATCGCGCGGTGAATGATGCATCAGTGCCTCGCGAGGATCACGTCGGCCGCCTTCTCCGCGATCATGATCACCGGCGCGTTGGTGTTGCCCGAGCTCACCACCGGCATGATGGAGGCGTCGATCACGCGCAGCCCCTGCATGCCGTGCACTCTGAGTTGCTGGTCTACCACGGCCTCGGCGTCGTTGCCCATCTTGCACGTGCCGACCGGATGATAGACGGTGAATCCCTTCTTGCGCACGAAATCGACGATCTCCTCGTCGCTCGCGCAGCCGGGCCCGGGATCGTGCTCGGCCTCGATCCAGCGCGCGAGCGACGGGGTCGCGGCGAGGCTGCGCACGAGCTTCAGGCCGTCGAGCATGGTGGCGACATCCGACTCGCGTTCGAGGAAATTCGGCTGGATCGCAGGCGCCGCTGCGGCATCGGCCGACTTGATCTCGATCGCCCCGCGCGACTCGGGCCGGAGCTTGCACACCGACATGGTGAAGCCCGAGAACCGATGCAGGCTGGGGTCGGTACGGTCGGTGCTGTACGGAAAGAAATGGAACTGCACGTCGGGCCGATCGAGCTCGGCGCGCGTGCGGGCAAAACCGCCGGCGAGGCCGGCATACCAGGACAGCGGCCCGCTGCGCTTGAGCGCGTACTGCAGCCCGATCTTCATCTTGCGCCACACGCTCATCAGGTCGTCGTTCACGGTGATCGGTTCGGTGCAGCGCCAGATGATGCGCGATTGCAGATGATCGTGCAGATTGCGGCCGACACCGGGAAGCGCCTTCACGACCGGGATGCCGTGGCGCTGCAACAGCGCACCCGGACCGATCCCGGAAAGCTGCAACAGTTGCGGCGACTGGATCGCGCCGGCGGCGACGATCACTTCCTTTTCGGCGAACGCCTGCCGGGTTTCACCATCGACGCTGAACGCGACGCCGGTCGCGCGCGCACCCTCGGTCAGCACCCGGCTCGCGTGGGCGTGCGTGATCACCGTGAGATTGGCGCGTTTCATTGCGGGATGAAGATAGGCGACCGCCGCGCTGCAACGCATGCCATTGCGTGCCGTGCCCTGGAAATAGCCCACGCCCTCCTGCGTCGCACCGTTGAAGTCGTCGTTACGGCGGATGCCGAGCGACTCGCCCGCGGCGATGAAGGCATCGGCAAGCGGGTGCCGGTCCTTGACGTCGGCGACCGAGAGCGGGCCGCCCGTGCCGTGCCATTCGTCCGCGCCGCGCGCCTGGTCCTCGGACTTCCTGAAGTACGGCAGGCAGTCGTCGAATCCCCAGCCGGGATTGCCGAGCGCGCGCCAGTCGTCATAGTCCTCGCGCTGGCCGCGAATGTAGATGAGCCCGTTGATCGAGCTCGATCCGCCCAGCACGCGCCCGCGCGGCACCTTGATCTTGCGCGCGTGCATGCGCGGCTCCGGCTCGGTTTCGAACATCCAGTTCACCTCGCGGTTGAACATGACCTTGCCGAAGCCGATGGGGATGTGGATCCAGCGGTTGCTGTCGCGGCCGCCGGATTCCAGCAGCAGCACGCGGTGTGCGCCGGATTCGGTCAGCCGGTTGGCGAGCACGCAGCCCGCCGAGCCCGCACCCACGATGATGTAGTCGTAGCGCTCGTCCAATCTGCCTCCTTCGAAAAATGGAGAAAAATGGGATCAGAGTCCAATGGCACTATCTTAAGGTTCCTTCCCCCGCGTGCGGGGGAAGGTTAAATAGTGCCATTGGGGTCAGAGTCACATTTCCAGGGCAAGTCGGAACCATAAGCCATGGGATCAGGTTCGACTTGTAACGTGGAAATGTGACTCTGACCCCATTTTTCAGGC
>MEQT01000029.1:8523-8937 GCA_001770325.1 Betaproteobacteria bacterium RIFCSPLOWO2_02_64_14 | reverse complement strand
GTGTCGGCGGCTCCCGCGGCCGGAAACGGAATCAGGATCCGGATCGGGCGTAACGGATAGTCCTGCGCCGCCGCGGCATCAGCCGGAAAAGCGCTCAACGCAAAGGACGCGGAGAACGCCAAGGAACAACAGGATCGGAGTGCGAAATGTGCACGATGCATCCAGCCTCCCTTCATCATTCATCATTCATCATTCAGCATTCAGCATTCAGCATTCAGCATTCCGCCTTCATCCCTCCAGCGGGTGCAGAACGATCTTGTGCGCCTCGACATCGCGCGCTTCCAGCAGACGCAACGCTTCGGCGGCGCGAGGCAGCGCAAACCGGTGGCTGATATAGCGCTCGGGATCGACCGCGCCGGTGGCGACCAGATCGAGGCAGGGCGCAAAGGCCTGGAAATTTCCGCGCGAGAAGTT
>MEQT01000029.1:8299-8453 GCA_001770325.1 Betaproteobacteria bacterium RIFCSPLOWO2_02_64_14 | reverse complement strand
TCGGTGAGGATGAAGGGCTTGCCCTCGGCGTCGCGGAAGTTAAAGCGCAGCGCCCCCTCAGGGGTCTCGGTGATGAAGCTGGAATCCCCGCTGAGCGCGCCAAGGTAGACCAGCGCCTGGGCCTGGGAGATCGTCGGGTGCGTGGTGACCTTCC
>MEQT01000029.1:0-8285 GCA_001770325.1 Betaproteobacteria bacterium RIFCSPLOWO2_02_64_14 | reverse complement strand
AGCTCGAAGATCGTGACCTCCGCACCCATGGACTTTGCAATGAGCGCCGCGCCGAGCCCGACCGGGCCGGCCCCGATCACCGCGATCCGTTCCCCGATGCGGGGCTTCACGCGGTGCGCCACCGCGTGGTAGCTGATGCCCAGCACCTGCACCGCCGATGCCTGGTCGTAGCTCACGTCTTGAGGCAGCGGGTAGAGGTTCGCCGACGGCACCGCCACGTACTCGGCGTAAGCACCGTCGCGATCGAATCCCATCGTTCTCAGCTTGTCGCAGATGTTCGTGCGCCCTTCGCTGCACGGGCCGCACTTTCCACAGAAGATGTCGATGTCGCAGCACACGCGCTGGCCGGGCGGAACGCCCGTCACGCCCGCTCCGGCCTCTACCACTTCGCCGGCGAATTCATGGCCGAGGATGCGGGGGAACGTGAGACGGGGATGCTTGCCGTGAAACGCATGGAGATCGGAACCGCAGATCGAGCAGGCGTGAACCTTGACGATCACCTCGTCCGCGCGCGGCACGGGATCGGGCACAGTTTCATAGCGCAGGTCCGCCGCGCCGTGAAGCACCGCCGCCTTCAAAGACTCATTCTCCTCTGTCTCACCATTCCCCTCTCCACCGTCTCGTACACAGCTACGTAGGGCGCATCAGCCGCAGGCGTAGTGCACCGGGCAAAACGCGATACCCGGTGCAATGCCCTTTGGTTATTGCACCCTACGATTGCTGCGCGGGGCGAAACGCCGCGCGTCCGGCGCGACGTCCCGGTTGCTGCCCTTCAGTCCCGCGGATCTATTCCGCCTGGAGCTTTGCGTCCCGCACCACCTTCGTCCACTTGGCTATTTCCTTCTTCACGTGTTCGACGAACTGCTCGGACGTGGAAGGCCGCACCTCGATGCCCTGGTCTTCCAGGCGCTTCTTCAGCGTGGTGCCGTTCAAAACGTTGTTCAGGTCCTGGTTCAGCTTGGTGAGAATCGGCTGCGGCACCTTCGACTGGGTGCAGATGCCGTACCATCCGGTGACTTCGTAGCCGGGCACACCAGCCTCCACGAAGGTGGGCACATCGGGCGCCTGCGCGTTGCGCTTCGCCGAGGTCACGCCCAGCGCCCGCACCCGCCCGGCCTTGATCGCGGCGAGCGGCCCGCCGGCGAGGTTGCCTACCGAAGATTCCATATGCCCGCTCATCACGTCGGCGAGTGCCGCCGCCGCGCCTTTGTATGGAACGTGCACGATGTTGATGCCGGTCAGCGTCTTCAACAGTTCCACCGACAGGTGCGGCGAGCCCCCCACGCCCGAGGAACCGAAGTTCACCTTGCCGGGATGCGCCTTGGCATAGGCGATGTACTGGCGCAGCGTCTTCGCGGGCATCGACGGATGAACCATGAAGACATTGGGAACGCCGCCTATCAGCGACACAAACGAGAAATCCTGGATCGGATCGTAGGTAAGCTTGCCCGCGAAACGCGCCGGCGTGATGCCGTGGGTGCCGATATTGCAGAGTACCAGCGTATGGCCGTCGGGCGCCGCCTTGGCGGTGATCTCCGTCGCGATGTTGCCCGCTGCGCCGGGACGGTTCTCGACGAGTACCGTGCTCCTCCACAATTCGCCGAGTGCGGCGGCTACCATGCGCGCGGTCGTGTCCACGCCACCGCCTGGCGCGTATCCCACCAGGATGCGGACCGGCTTGGCGGGATAGCTCTGCGCGTAGCTGACATTCGCCGCGGTAAGAAATACCGCGACCACAAACGCGTTGAACAACACTTTCATGTTCGATTCCCCTTCGGTTGGCCCACTGCGGGCGCGTCATTGGCCTGGAGTCTACTACGAGCCCCGTAGCGGGGTGAGAAGCGCGTCGCATGGGCACTTGCCGTTATTGAACCAGGCGCTCCTGCGGTTACAATGATAGTCGACAGTCCGAACGACAAGCATGTCGCAGCGCAACCCAGGGAGAACAACGATGGCTCAGAAGATGACGGGCGCGCGCCTTTTCGCGCAGACGCTCAAGGCGTACGGCGTGACGCACGTGTTTTTCATGGACGCGATCCTGCGCCGGGCGCTGGCCGAAATGGAAGACGTCGGCATCAAGCGCATCCTCGGCCATTCGGAAAAGGCCGTCGCCTACATGGCGGACGGGTTCGCGCGCGTCTCGGGACGGCCCGGGATCTGCATGGCGCAGTCGGTCGGCGCCGCTAACCTCGCCTCCGGCATGCAGGACCCGTATCTCGGGCACTCCGCGGTGATCGCGATCTCCGGGCGCCACGTTGCGCCGTTCCAGTACCGCAATTCGTACCAGGAAGTGCAGCACGCGCCGCTCTACGGCGCGGTGACCAAGTTCCACGCCCAGATCGACACGCTGGAGCAGATTCCGCACCTGATGCGCCAGGCGTTCCGCGAGGCGACCACCGGCACACCACGGCCGGTGCATCTCGACATGGCGGGGCTTACCGGCGACGCCATCACGTCGCTTGAGGGAACCTTCGACGTCGTCGCCGATGACGCGCACACGCGCTTTCCCGCGTTCCGGCCTGCGCCCGATCCCGCCATGGTCCAAAAGGCGGCAGCGGCCATCAAGGCCTCCGCGCGCCCGGTGATCGTCGCGGACCGCGGTGCGGCCATTTCCGGCGCCGCCGAAGCCCTCGCGCGGTTCGCCGACCGCATCCAGGCGCCGGTGGTCCTGACGCTCGACGCCAAGGACCTTATGGTGGAAGACCATCCGCTCCACCGCGGCGCGCTCGGCCTCTACGGCCGCAGTTGCGCAAACCACGTCGTGGCCGAGGCGGACCTGGTGATTTACGCCGGCTGCAATACCGGCGATCACACGACGGCCAACTGGCAGATGCCGAAGAACGGCACCGCGATCATCCAGATCGATCTCGATCCGGTGGAGATCGGCCGCAACTATTCCCGCGTCATCGGCATCCAGTCCGACGTGCGCGCCGCGCTGGAGGCGCTGGCGGCTGCGGCGAGCGCCGCGAAGCGCGACGACTGGCTCGCGCACACCATGAAGTTCATCACCGAATGGCGCGCGGAAGCGGAGAAAGCGCGCACGTCCGACGAGGTGCCGCTGCGCCCCGAGCGCATCTGCGGTGAACTGACCGAATTGCTGCCGAAGGATGCGATCCTCGTCGCCGACACCGGCTATGCGGCGTTGTGGAGCGGCACGCTGGTCTATCTGCGTCATCCCACGCAGCGCTACATCCGCGCCGCAGGATCGCTTGGATGGTCGTTTCCGGCCTCGCTCGGCGCGAAGTGCGCCGCGCCCGACCGGCCCGTGATCTGCTTCTGCGGTGACGGAGGTTTTTATTACCATCTGCCGGAACTGGAGACGGCGCGGCGCCGCTCAATCAAGACCGTGACCATCGTCAACAACAACCATTCGCTCGCGCAGGGTCTGCGCAATCTGAACATCGCCTACCAAGGCCGCGATCAGACCCACAAGAGCGAGTGTTTCGAGTTCCTGCCGACGGATTTTGCGAGCGTTGCAAAATCGTTCGGCTGCTTCGGCGTCACGGTGGAGAAACCGCAGGAATTCCGCAAGGCGTTCGAAGCGGCGATGGCCTCCGATGTTCCCGCGGTGATCGACGTGAAGACCGTGTTCGGTCACCAGGCACCGATGGCGTGGGTTCCGTCTTGATGAGGCGTGACTGGAACCCGTCGGCGGCACGCCCGAGGCATTCGCCGCGTTCCTGAAGGACGACCTCGCAAGTATGTCCGCATCGCGAAGACGGCGGGCATTCAGCCGCAGCGAGGCGACAGGCGAATTGGGTTAGTGGGTCAGGGTCAGGTCTAGCATCGTAGTATCTTGCCCTACGGTCTGCCGTTCACGTTCTTTCGAAGCCGTGCCGACGCATGAGTGACGTGTTGACGCTGTAACATTACCCGGGTAATGTTCGAACCATGCCGCTCGCCCAATCCAAACTGACCGCCCAGGGCCAGATTTCCGTGCCCGCCGAAATTCGCAAGAAACTCGGGGTCGGGCCTGGATCCATCCTCGAGTGGGACGAGAAGAACGATGAGATTATCGTCCGGAGAGCCGGGCGGCACACCTCAGCGGATGTGCGCGCGGCGCTGTTTCCCGACGGCAGCCCCAAGCGAAAAGCATCCGCAAGCGTGAAGGAAGGCATCAGAAAGCACATCCGGCAGAAGCATGCACGCCGTTGATACCGATCTTCTAGTGCGACTGGTCGTGCGTGACGATGCGGATCAGGTAACTGCTGCGGAGGCGTTTGTTGCAAGAGGGGCGTGGGTGTCTCACCTCGTGCTGGCAGAAACGCTATGGGTTCTCGACGCGGTTTACGATCGCTCACCGGCGCAGATCGCGAACGCGATCGACCGAATGCTGAATCACAAGGAATTGACGCTCCAGGATGCAGATGTCGTCGCACTGGCGTTGGATCATTTCCGCTCCCGCCCCTCACTGGGCTTCTCCGATTGTCTCGTTCTGGAAATTGCCCGCAAAGCCGGTCATTTACCTCTCGGCACCTTCGACCGGAATCTTGCAAAACTTGACGGCACACACCGCCTGTAGACCTGCACAAATGCGGAGTGTAGATAGCTTTCCTGGCCGTCAATACAGACCGTCGTCTTGCGCCGTCCGTCTGCATGGTCATCCTTGACCGGTCTTCTGATACCACAGGTTAATACCAGCTTGGATCGCGGTTTTCTCCCTGGAAGGCGGGAGCAGGCATGAACATGAGGCCGAATCACGCAGTTTGTTGATGTATCTCAAAGCAGCGCCGCCGCTCCGGCCGGACGATAAGGTGTGCAAAGGGGTGTCCCGTGCCCCCGGTAGCGGGAGGGGTTGCAGGGACCGGACTTACCGTTGTCAATAGGAGAACTGAACCATGAACCCAACATTGTTCGAGATCGGCTTGGCCATCATCATGGTGGCCGTGAGCGTCGCCCTGGTCGTGTGGTTTTTCAGATACCTGGCGGCTGTCTCGGGGGGGCGCATGATGCACATGCTCGCGCGTGCCGGCGTGGATCCCGAAGTTGCCAGGCGTGTTGACACCGAGGCCATCATGCAAGATGTGCGCAGCCGGTGCCAAAAGTGCCGGTTCGAGGACTTGTGTGACAGGTGGCTCGCCGGAAAAGCCGAAGGCGACGATAGCTTCTGCCCCAACGCGCAGATATTTCGCAGATTGACAAGGACCACCGGGCGCATCGCACCCTGATCATCCAGGGGCGGCGGGCGGGATCGCCGCCGGTCCGGATTGAGCACGCCCGGATGCGCGGTCGGTACGGGCAGCTCGAGTTCACTGAAATCCACATTCTGCGTACGCTCAGGCGCGCGTTTCACAGTGAGGTATTCTCAAATCCACAAGCTTAACGAGGAAGAAGCAATGAATATCATTTCCGGTTGCCGTAAAAAACTGCCTTTGCTGCTGGTTGCCCTGGGCCTGGCCATCCCGATGGCACCCGCGCAGGCCGCGGACAATTATCCGAGTCGCCCGGTCCGTATCATCACGCCGGCGAATCCAGGCGGCACGACGGATTTTCTCGCCCGGCTGCTCGCAGCGCATCTCACCAAGATCTGGGGTCAGCAGGCAATCGTGGATAACCGCGGCAGTGCTTCAGGCGTGAATGCCGCGGAGATCACCAAGAACGCCGATCCTAACGGCTACACACTGATGATTCCCTACCATCAGCACACGGTCAATGCAGCCCTCCTTTCCAAGCTGCCGTATCACCCGGTGAACGACTTTACGCCGATTACCCAGATGACGGAGGGCGGCCTGCTGCTGGTCGTCAACCCGACGCATCCGGCGAAAAACGCCAAGGAATTCGTGCAGTGGGCCAAGACCACCAAGGACCCGATCAACATCGGCTCGGCCGGTATCGGCAGCGGTGGCCATCTGGCGGGAGAACTCTTCCAGCTGATGGTCGGGATCAAGGCACAGCACATTCCTTACAGAGGCACGGGGCCGGCGATCGTCGGCCTCCTGGGCGGGGAATATCACTTCAACTTCATGGGGCTGACAGGCGCGTTCGGTCAGGTGCGTGCAGGCAAGCTGCGCGCCATTGCGGTGACTACGCCCAAGCGCCTTGTGACCGCTCCGGATGTCCCATCATTGAGCGAGGTGTTGCCCGGATTCGAGGTGGTGGGCTGGTATGGCGTGATGGCGCCGGCGAAGCTGCCCAAGCCGCTGCTTGAAAAGATACATGCCGGGATCGTGTCCCTTGTGAAGTCGCCTCAATTCATCAAGACCATGAGAGACAACGGCTCCGAAGCCATCAGCAGCACGCCCGAGGAGCTCCGTCAGTTCATGCTCAAGGACATGGAGAAGTGGGCGGATGTGGTGAAACGCGCCGGCATCAAAGCGCGGTGATGTTCGACGGCTTTCTGAGCGTGTGCCGGTGGGTGGAGGTGTTTTTCGCTTGGCGGCCAAGTCTGCCGGACGAAGCCGACAACCGCTTGGTGGAACTCGCCGTGGCGGGCAACGCCATGGCGATCGTAACGCGCAATACCCGCGATCTGGCGCGCGGCGAACTGCGTTTTCCGTCCCTGAAGATTTTGACCCCGTCGCCCGCCCTATTGCTCGGGCACGAGCTTGTGGATGAGGTCGAGCAGGTCGAACGGGCTGTAGGGCTTTGCGAGGAAAGCGGTGGCGCCCGCTTCCTTCGCTTTCTGGTCGTTGCCGCTTAGCGCAAACGATGTGAGCGCAACGATCGGCGTCGCCGCGGTGGCCGCCTCGGCGCGCAGGCGGCGCATGGCATCCAGCCCCGAGACCTTGGGAAGCTGGATATCCATCAGGATCAGGTCGGGACGCTCGGCCAGTGCGGTCGCGATCCCCGCTTCGCCGTCATGCGCCTCGATCAGCCTGTAGGTCGAGCGCTTCAGGAGGTCGCGCACGAGGCGCCGGTTCAACTCGTTGTCTTCGACATAAAGAATCGTCTTGCCGCTCATACGCGCTCCCCTGCTTCCGCCTGCGCTTCGACGCGAACCGGGATCTCGAAGATGAACCGCGAGCCCTTGCCCACTTCGCTTTCCACCCAGATGCGGCCGCCGTGCATCTCGATGAATTTTTTGGTGATGCTCAAGCCGAGGCCCGTGCCGCCATACTCCGAGGCGATCGTGGCGTCGGTCTGCTTGAACTCGGTGAAGAGGCTCCCGATCTTCTCCGGCGGGATACCCACACCCGTATCGGCGACGCAGAAGTTGAACCGGCCGTCGTAGTGCCGCACCGAGATCTCGACTTTTCCGGCTTTGGTGAATTTCAGCGAATTGCCCGCAAGGTTCACCAGGCACTGTGTGATCCGGCCCGAGTCGCCGTACGCGTCGGGGATATCCTCGGGCACCGCGACCACGAACTCCAGGCCCTTCTCCGCGGCGAGCGGCCGCAGCGTCGAGCGTACGCTCTCCACTATGTCGGATATCGAGTAGTCCGCGAGCGCAAGCTCCATCCGGCCGGCCTCGATCTTGGCGAGATCGAGCACGTTGTTGATGAGGCGCAGCAGGTGTTTGCCGCTCGCCTGGATGTCCTCGAGCGGTTCTTTCATGTCCGCCGGCACCTCGCCATAGATCTCGCGCAGGATCATTTCGTTGAAGCCGAGGATCGCGTTCAAGGGCGTCCTCAGCTCGTGGCTCATGCTCGCGAGGAATTCCGACTTGTGGCGACTTGCGACCTCGAGCTGGCGGCTCTTGTCCTGGATCTCGTTGAAGAGCCGCACGTTCTCGATCGCGATCACCGCCTGATCGGCGAAGGTGCTCACGAGATCGATCTGCTTCTGCGTGAACGGGCGCACTTCCGGACGGTAAATGGTGATGCCACCCACGACCCGCCCCTCCTTTAGCATCGGCACTAGTACTCCACTTCGGGCGCCACCCAATTCGACCAGCGCGACAGCGCCCGGAGTGCGATCGCGGTATCCGGATGAATCCCTCAGGTCGGGGATCTCAAAGGGCCGCCGTTCGGCCATCATGCGTGCACCGACGCCGTCGGCGGAAGGCCGAAACGGCCCTCTATTCATGACCCACTTGGCGTACTCGGCGCTGCCTCCGCGCTGCGCCACCACGGTAAGATTCGTGTCGCCGTCATACAACATGAGGTTGGCCATGTGCGCGTCGCATAGCCGCGTCGCATTGTCCAGAATGGCGTCGAACACCGGTTTCAGGTCCGTAGGCGAGCTACTGATGACCTTCAAGATCTCGGCGGTCGCTGTCTGCTGCTCCAAGGCTTCGGTGATTTCGGCATTGCGCGCCTGAAGCTCCTTGAACAGCCGCACGTTCTCGATTGCGATCACCGCCTGATCGGCGAAGGTCTTGAGCAGCGCGACTTGCTTGTCCGAGA
>MEQT01000028.1:10200-10545 GCA_001770325.1 Betaproteobacteria bacterium RIFCSPLOWO2_02_64_14 | reverse complement strand
GGCGGCAAGGCGCTCCTCTTTACAGGCGTCACGGGTGAGGACTGGGAGACAGCCAACATCATCCTGCAGCCCCTCCCGGGCGGCGAGCAGCGGATCCTGATTGCCGGAGGCGTGGACGCTCGCTACGTCGACACGGGACATATCGTCTACCTGAAGAACGCAACGTTGATGGCGGTTCCTTTCGACGTTGGTTCGTTGAAGGTGACCGGCGCGCCCGTGGCGCTCATCGCCGACGTCATGCAGGCCGTCAACGCGCCGAACTCCGCGAATGAATCAGGGTCGGGCCAGTTCGTCGTGTCCTCATCGGGGACGCTGCTCTACGCGCTCGGCGGGATTACCCCGGCA